>CAKTYE010000023.1 GCA_934631985.1 uncultured Clostridia bacterium
TTATGCTCAGGGCCAAAGATGGGAATTACCGATTCTCCGTGCCGGCGCTGCCGTGACAGCCACCGCTTCCTTTACGGGTACGGGAATCTTTTCATCCGTCTTTTTCTCCTTTTTGGAGGCCTTATGGGTGGGCGCAGCCGCCGTAGGTGCGACCGGCTTTCCGTGACTGTCGCTTTTGATGGCTCCTGCCAGCATCAGCGCCTTGCGGGCGCACACCGGGCCGATCATCTCATACAGCACCGAGGACGAGAGAATGATCGTGCTGAGGAGCGACCCGGACTCCGCCGGAAGGATGCGCTGTGCCAGCACCGCAAGGCCGATGCTCACGCCCGCCTGCGGAATGAGCGCCAGTCCAAAATAGCGTCGAATCTCCGCCGAGCAGCCCGTCATGCGCGCTCCCAGCCAAGACCCCAGCATCTTGCCCACAATGCGCACCGCGAAATAGGTCACGCCGATCATCCCAACGGTCTCCAAGGCGCCCAGATTCAGCCGCATTCCCGAAAGAACGAAGAAAAGCACATTGATGGGCGGCGTGACGCGGTTCACCTGCTTGAAAAGATCCTTGTCGCCGGTCACGTTGGCGTAGGTCGCGCCCAGTACCATGCAGCCCAGCAGCGGCGAAACGTCCATCGCCGCGCAGACCGCCGCAATCAGGAAAACAGTCGAGCAGGTCAGCACCAGCCGATGGTCAGAGGAGCGTCCACGCAGCAGCACACAGAGCGCACGCCCCAGCAGATACGCCCCCAGCATCATCGCAAGGCTCAGCACCAACGGCTTCAAGGCGCTCTGCACCGAAAAGCCCGCAGTGCTCGCCGTCCCGGCGGCAATGGCCGCACAGGCGCTGAAGGCCAGCAGCGCCACCGCGTCGTCCATGGCAACCACCTGTATCAGCGTGTTCACAAAGTCGCCCTTGGCACGATACTGCCGGATGGTCATCAGACTGGACGCTGGTGCGGTAGCCGAGCCGATTGCGCCCAACAGCAGCGCAAAGGACAGCGACATTTGAAACACCGTCAGCATGGTCAGCGTAACGACCGCCGCCGTGACCAGCGCCTCCATCAGCGTCAATACAATGACCCGCGCCCCCTGCTCCTTCAGCCGATCCAGCCGCAGATAGCGCCCCACGCCGAAGGCAATAAAGGACAGCGCCACGTCCGTCAGAAATTCCATGCCGCCGGTCAGCTCCGCAGGGATCAGATTCAGCACATAGGGTCCAATGACCACGCCCGCCAGAATGTACCCCGTCACGTTCGGCAAATGCAGCAGCTTGGTGATGCGCGACATTCCAAAGCCCGCCAGCCATAAAAGCGTCACCGCCAGCAGCACCTGCGCGGTCGGAGAAACCGACTGAAATACGTTCAACATCCGCAAGACCTTCTTTCCATGCTCGGGAAACATCCCGGAGAATGGCCTTGATTTTAACGAGCGTTCGTGATAAAATCAAATTATAAAATTCGATGCATTCATCAGAATTTTTTATATTACCGTCGAAGAGGGATTCGCATGTTGGTCGATGTCAAACTGCTCACGCTGCTGTGCGTGCTCAAGGAGGGCAGCTACACCGCCGCCGCAGAGGCGCTGTCACTTTCCCAGCCTGCGGTGAGCTATCACATTCATCAATTAGAGCAGGAATTTCATATAAAAATCTTTTATCGCAACCCCAAAAAGCTTACGCTTACCCCCGAGGGAAAGGTGCTGGTCAAGTACGCCAAGCGGCTGGTCAATATCAGCGAAGCGGCACACCGTGCGCTGGTCGAGGCTGGGCAGCAGCTTCGCCACTTCACCGTCGGCCTCACACCTACCTGCGGCGAAGCGCTGGTGGGTCGCGTATTCACCGCCTACTGCAATGCGCACCCGCATACCAATATCAGCCTTGTTACCGACTCGCTGGATAAGCTCTGCGACAAGCTGGCCAGCTACGCGCTGGATTTCGCCATTGTGGAGGGCACGGTCAGCCTGAAGCATTGCCACACGGAGCTGATGGACATGGACTATCTTTGCGTGGTCATGTCCCCGGAGCATCGTCTGGCCGGGCACAGCTCCATCACGCTGGACGAGCTGAAAAAGGAAAGCCTGATCCTCCGCCGGGAAGAAGCAGGCACCCGCCGCCTGTTTGAAAGCGTGCTGACCGGGCATTTGGAAAGCATTCGTAACTTTGACGTGCGTCTGGAAATGGACAACATCACCACCATCAAGGAGCTTGTGGCGGAAAATCTGGGTGTGACCATCATGGCGCACAGCGCTTGCCGCGAGGAGCTTGCCGCAGGGCGGCTGGTCGCGGTGCGCATTGAGGGCATCCGCATGATCCGCGAGATCAATATCCTTTGCCGGGATGATTTCGACCATCCGGAGCTGCTGGAGGAAATCAAAAAGATTTACGCCGCCTTGTAAGAGCATGATAAAAGGCGCTGACGGAACATTCTCTGCCAGCGCCTTTTCGCTTTTCTGCAATTATTTCAGCACGTAATACAGTCCCACGCACACGAGAACGCCCACCAGCACCGCCAGCGCCACGCGCCACGGACTCACCGGAGCCTCGCCACCGCAGCGTCCGTTCTCGCCGTTCACCAGTACATGATACGCCTTGCCCTTGTAGGTGAAGGAACTCAGGTACATGGGCAGCAGGGTCAGCTTGTATTTCACGTTTTTGTGGGTGGATTGCAGACTGCTGATACGCGCCTCGTCGGCGTCTTGCAGAATGTCCTCCTCTGCCAGCTGCTCCATCTGCTCGTCAATGCGCTTTTTCGCGCCTTCCCAGCCCTTGTGAACATCCACCGCGGGCTTTTCACTCAGGAAGCCCGACAGGAAAGAAGGCTGATACCGGCACAGCTTGCCCAGGTCGTAGGGCTGTACCCGTTCCAGCAGCTTTTCCGGCAAGCGCTGACTGCCGGGGACAACCACGTCGTCGAAATAATGCTGCACCACGCCGGAGGTCGGCTCCCAGCGGGTGCGCTCCTCCTCCTGCATTTCCGTGACCTGCTTGCCATCCCGCTCTACGGTGACGGGAACGGTCACATAATAGTGATAGCCCGCCTCGCCCACATACTTGGAGGTGGTGTCGCTGTCATAGGTCCAGTGGGGGAGGTATACGCCGGTAATCTGGCCCAGCGTCGCCATCTTCTTGGCCTTTCTGGGGGCAAACCAGCGCTTCTTCAGCCACTTGCGGAAGGAGCTGACGGCAGTCTTCTGCGACACGGCGAAGGGCAGCACGCTTTCGGGCGCGATGCCTGCGGCGGCCTGATCCTCCAGCACATGGGGACTGCCGCAAAAGGGACACAGGGTCGCGGTCTCCTCTGCGCCTAGCACGGTCTCTGCGCCGCAGCCCTGACAGCGCATCACGCGCTTCTTTTCGCCCCAGTCCTGCTGGACTGCCGTGGGAGCCGCCTCCAGCGGATACTCCGCCGGCTTGGTCTCATCCCGCGTCACTTCGGTAAAATGACCGCAGTAAGGGCATTTCAGCTTGCCGCTTTCGGGGTCCCATACGGGCCGTCCGCCGCAGCCAGAGCAGGAAAAAGTCTGCGCCGCTTCCTGACGGGTTTGTGCCTGGGTCATGAATCCTTCAGCTCCTTCCAAAAGGCTTGTTACTTTTGCATATCATTGAGCTTCTGCACCAGCTCTGCCAGGGCAGCGGGGTTCAGCTTGCCGCCCGTGAAGGAAACAACGCCGTGCAGGGGCAGATAGCGCACCATGGCTTCAAACATGGCCTGACCCGCATCGCCCAGCTGATCAGTGTCCGCGCCCATGTTCAGGCTGCTCAGCAGAGGCGCCAGCAGATCCTTCGCGCCGGGGATGGTCAGCACATCGCCGAAGGTGGTGTCCAGGGTCACATGCACGGGCAGGGGCTTGTTCTCCACCGTCACGGGGACAGCCAGACGAATATCCCGGCTGCTGGCGGCAGCTTCGATCTGATACAGGCCGGGTTCGGCATACCAGTCATGAATGCGATCCTCCCAATAGCTGAAGGAACGGCTGTCCAGCGTGCAGCGGGCGGTACCCGTTTCGCCGGGGGCCAGCAGCAGCTTGTCAAAGCCCTTCAGCTCCCGCACGGGGCGATCCTTGCCCGCATGGTCGGGACGGACGTAGAACTGCACGATCTCCTTGGCGGCGACCTTGCCGGTGTTGGTCACATCTACCTCCACCGTCAGCGGCTCGCCGCGGAACGTATCGCCGCTTACCCGCAGGTTGCTGTAGGCGAAGGTGGTGTAGGTCAGGCCGTGACCGAAGGGGAAGCGCACAGGCATGTTCTTCTTGTCGTAATAGCGATAGCCCACATAGATGCCCTCGGCGTAGTTCACCTGGTCGCCGTCGCCGGGGAAGTTCAGGTAGCTGGGGTTGTCCTCCAGCTTCATGGGGAAGGTCTCCGCCAGCTTGCCGCAGGGTGATACCGCGCCGAACAGCAGATCGACCACCGCAGCGCCGCCCGCCTGACCGGACAGATAGGCCTCCAGCATGGCGGGAACCTCCTCTGCGAAGGGCAGCTCCACAGGCGAGCCGTTGTGCAGCACCACGGCGACGTTCTTCTGCACCTTCAGGATGCGCTCCACCAGCGCCAGCTGGCATTCCGGCAGACGCATGTGCGCCCGGTCAAAGCCCTCGCTTTCAAAGGACTCAGGCAGGCCGAGGAACAGAACGACCACATCGGAGTCCGCTGCCAGGGCTTCTGCTTCCTGCTGGAGCTTCTCGTCCACCACATCCTCCGTCAGGGAGAAGGCGGGGGCGTAGCTCACCTTGCACACGGAACGCACCGCGTCCAGCGCAGAGGATTCGTCGCTGACGTTGATGTGGCTGCTGCCGCCGCCCTGATAGCGGGGCGTTTCGGCAAACTTACCGATGAAGGCCACCTTCTTGTTGCCATGGATGGGCAGCAGGCCGCCGTCGTTCTTGAGCAGTACCATGGACTCCCGGGCGATCTTCCGCGCCTGATGGTGCTGCATGCCCCGGTCGAACTCCTCGCCCTCCCGGTGGTTGTCCACATACTTCTTCACCAGCGTCAGCAGGCGCTCGCAGGCGGTATCCAGGTCGCTTTCCTTGATTTTGCCGGAGCGCACCGCTTCCACCAACTGCTGGTCATGGGCGGGGCCGCTTTCGGGCATTTCCAGCTCCAAGCCGGCAGGCACGCCCTTCACACGGTCGTTCGCCGCGCCCCAGTCGGTCATTACCACGCCGTCGTAGCCCCACTCCTTGCGCAGCACCTGATCCAGCAGCCAGGCGTTCTCGCTGGCGTAGGTGCCGTTGAGCTTGTTGTAGGAGCACATCAGCGTCCAGGGATGACCGCCCTTCACCGCGCCCTCGAAGCTCGCCAGATAAATTTCACGCAGGGTGCGCTCGTCCACATTGGCGGAGACGCTCATGCGGCGGGTCTCCTGGTTGTTGGCGGCAAAGTGTTTCAGGGACGTACCCACGCCCTGGGACTGCACGCCGCGGATATGCGCCGCAGCGATCTCGCCGGAGAGATAAGGGTCCTCGGAGAAATATTCAAAGTTGCGTCCGCACAGGGGGCTGCGCTTGATGTTCGCCGCCGGGCCAAGGATCACGCCCACGTTTTCCGCCTGGCAGGTCTGGCCCAGCAGGCTGCCCATTTCCTCCAGCAGCTCCCGGCTGAAGGAGCAGGCCGTACCGGCGGCCGAGGGATAGCACACGGCCTTGATGGCTTCGTTGACGCCCAGGTGGTCGGCCTCCTGATCTTGCTTGCGCAGGCCGTGCGGGCCGTCGGAGACCATCATGGAGGGAACGCCCAGGCGCTCCAGGGCGCGGGTGAACCAGAAGCCGTGGCCCTGGCACAGGGATGCTTTTTCTTCCAGCGTCATTTGAGAAAGGATTGTTTTCACGTCGTTCATTGCAGCATTGTTCCTTTCATAAAATATAATAGGGATCGCTTATGCCGCTTCACATCGGCCTCGCGGACGTTGTTGACAAGTTCAGTATACCGCAGAATGGTAAAAAAGTCCATGCGAAACTACAAAGGAAGCAAAGGCGGAGGATGCGCCCCGGCGGCAGGTGCGCGGACGGCAGACGGCACAAGGCGGGATTTCGCATAGGCCGCCACACTTTTCCTTGACAAAATTCCCCGCTGGCCCTATAGTACAAGGTAGCTTTGAAAATAGGGAGGAAAGCACCAATGGCAGAGCTTACGATGGACAAGCTGGTGGCTCTTTGCAAGAACCGCGGCTTTATTTTTGCAGGTAGCGAAATCTACGGCGGACTTGCGAACACCTGGGACTACGGTCCCCTGGGCGTGGAGCTGAAGAACAACGTCAAGAAGGCCTGGTGGCAGAAGTTTGTGCAGGAGAGCAAGTACAACATCGGCCTGGACAGCGCCATTCTGATGAACCGTGAGGTGTGGGTTGCCAGCGGTCATGTGGGCGGCTTCAACGATCCGCTGATGGACTGCAAGGACTGCAAGGCCCGCTTCCGTGCGGATAAGCTCATCGAGGATTTCACCCACGGCGAGGAGACCGGCGACGGCTGGACTAACGCCGAACTGGAAGCCTACATCGCCGAGCATGACATCGTCTGCCCCGTCTGCGGCAAGAAGGACTTCACGCCCATCCGTCAGTTCAACCTGATGTTCAAGACCTTCGCGGGCGTGAATCAGGACAGCGCCAGCGAGATCTATCTGCGCCCCGAAACCGCGCAGGGCATCTTCGTCAATTTTCAGAACGTGATGCGCACCACCCGCAAGAAGCTCCCCGCGGGCATCGCGCAGATCGGCAAGTCCTTCCGCAACGAGATCACCCCCGGCAACTTCATCTTCCGTGTGCGCGAGTTTGAGCAGATGGAGCTGGAGTTCTTCTGCAAGCCCGGCGAGGATCTGGAGTGGTTCAGCTATTGGCGCTCCTTCTGCCGCGAGTGGCTGCTGTCCCTGGGCATCAAGGAGGAGAGCCTGCGCCTGCGCGACCATGAGCCGGAGAAGCTGGCCTTCTACTCCAAGGCTACCACGGACTTTGAGTATCTGTTCCCCTTCGGCTGGGGCGAATTGTGGGGCGTGGCGGACCGTACCGACTACGACCTGACCCAGCACCAGAACCACTCCGGCAAGTCCATGGAGTATCTGGATCCGGTGACCAACGAGAAGTTCATCCCCTACTGCATCGAGCCGTCCCTGGGCGTGGATCGTATGCTGCTGGCCTTCCTGTGCAACGCCTATGAGGAGCAGGAGCTGGAGGGCGGCGACGTGCGCACGGTGCTGCATCTGCATCCCGCGCTGGCCCCCTACAAGGCGGCGGTGCTGCCCCTGCAGAAGAACAAGCTGGGCGGCCTGGCGACCGAGGTGTATGAGCAGCTGGTGAAGTTCTTCCCCGTGGAGTATGACGAGACCGGCTCCATCGGCAAGCGCTATCGCCGTCAGGACGAGATCGGCACCCCCTTCTGCATCTGCGTGGACTTCGACACCGAGGCCACCGGCACCGTCACCGTCCGTGACCGTGACACCATGCAGCAGGAGCGCGTGGCGATCGCCGACCTGCGGAGCTATATCGAGGAAAAGTGCCGTTTCTGATCAGCTTGACAGAAACAGGTTTTGCGGCGGAGAGCATGAAGTCTCCGCCGCTTTGATGTTTTGGGGATATAAAACGATTGACTGCGTGGTAGGGGGGCTTAGCTGTACCCGGCTGCCAGATGACCTATGGGCTTTTACATGCATACAAGGGGCTGCTTTTCTAGCAGCCCCTTGATAGTTCATGATGCCTGTTCAACATTCTATGTAGAAAAGAAATTTGCAAACGATCCCTTTCCAGGAACATGACGGAAGGATTTACATGAAAGAGGTGATTAGCGCACAAACCAAGCCAACGCCGAAGCCGATCCATGCCCATTTAGCACATTTCGAAGCATCTTCGGGATTTTGGTCTTTCTTTACAGCCCACAGAATCCAACCAACGATAGGAAAAAAGAAACTTAAAACAGCCATTTGATCTATCTCACTTTCCAAACTCCGAGTAGGAACCACGCATCATGGACTTGTGACTATCATAACATTTTTCGATATATGCTATCAATATAATCATTTTTTTGAGAAAAATTTTTCGACACAAGAAGGGCGGCAAATGCCTCACTTGAAACGCAAAACGCGGCATCCCATGCGTCCGCATGGAATGCCGCGCCGTTGCTTACGAACTGCCGGGAAAATTGCCCGGTATCTTTTTTTATCAGCGTGGAAAGAAAACAGAAGCAGGCGCAGCTGCGCGCGTTACTTTGTCAGCTTGTTCAGGTCGATCTTTTTCAGCGCCGCCAGCATCGCAAAGCCCAGCACGTAGACTGCCACAGCCTCGCCAACGGCAACCTGCAGCATCGTCAGCGCCAGCGGCAGGCCGTAGGCAATGGAAAGCATTGCGCCGACAATGACGCCGTTTGCCAGCACGGGACACAGCGCTGCAAGCCAGCGGCGCTTGCGCAGCAGATAGGTGCCGCAGGCCGCGACCAGCGTCGCCAGCGTGCCGAAAATAATGTCCGGCAGACCGACAGGGCTGAGCAGGTTCGACACCAGGCAACCCACCACCAGCCCCGGAATGGACTGGGGCAGCACAATGGGCAGCAGGGTCATGGCTTCCGCAATGCGGCACTGGTACTCGCCGTAGCTCAATACCGGCAAAGCCAGGGTCAGCGCGGCGTAGACGGCGGCGATCACGCCGCACAGGCAGAGGTTCTTCGTGGTCAACCATTTCTTCATTTGGGGTTCATCCTTTCATGCAAAGCGAAGTACAGTCGCAAGCGTTTTGCATCATACCATACTTTGCCCTGCATCGCAAGCCCGCCGTCTGGACAGAATGTGTTTTGCGCCCCCACGGGCGACACTTTCTCACAGGGAGGAATTTCATCATGGCTCAGAAGAATCAGTGCATCCATTGCTCCGTGGAAAGCTGCCAGCACCATGAGACCGACGGTCTCTGCGCACTGGCGGACATCAAGGTTGCCCCGCGGCACAACTGCTGCGACGGAAAGTGCGACGAAAGCGAATGCGCCAGCTATAAGGCTCGCTGGTAAAAAGAACGGCGGGGGAGGTCTTTCCGCAGGGAAGGACCCCTCCCGCACATTTCTGCTATCCAAAGAGGTGATCGCATGCTGTCTCCCATCACCGCCACCCTGGCCCAATCCCTGGATACGCTGGAAAAGCGCCTGTATCGCACGGTCAATAAGGACATGAACCGTCGGCTGCTGCGGCTGTTTGGTCGCGACGCGGCTGTTTTTTTCGTGGACGGCATGTGCTCCGGGGAATACCTGCAACGCTTTCTGCTGCTGCCTGCCCAGCAGGCGGCGGAGCAGCCGGCAGACCGCCCGCTGGAGGCGGCGATCCCATTGCTGCTGCCCGTGCCGGAGGTGGAAACGGTGCGGGACTTCGAGGCGCTTATCGACGGGCTGATGGACGGCAAGGCTGTACTGCTGGCGGACGGCATGGCGGCGGCGCTGTGCATTGACATTCGAGCCTATGTGCGCCGCAGCGTTTCCACCCCGCTGAACGAGAACGTGGTGCTGGGTCCCCATGAGGGCTTCAACGAATCCCTTCGGGATAACATTACCCTGCTGCGCCGCATTTTCCATACCCCGGCGCTGATCGGCGAAATGACCACCGTGGGGCAGGAAAGCCCCGTCAACCTGTGCGTGATGTATCTGCAAAACGCCGTGTCGCAGGTGAGCCTGGAACGGGTGAGGGCACGGCTGCAGGGGCTGAGCTGCGATCATCTGCTGAGCATTGGCGCATTGGAGCAGCTTCTGGAGGATCATCCCTTTGCGCTGATCCCGCAGTGCCTGCTGACCGAGCGCCCGGATCGTGCCGCGTCCTTCCTTTCTGAGGGACAGATCGTGCTGCTGATGGACGGCGCACCCCAGGCGCTGGTGATGCCCATCAATTTTCTGCACGCCTTTCATACCTCCGAGGATACATCCCTGCGCTGGCCCTACGGCTCCTTTCTGCGGCTGATCCGCCTGTCCGGGGCGCTTTTGACGCTGCTGCTTCCGGCGCTTTTTGTGGCGCTGGTGCTGTTTCACCCGGCGACGCTGCCGGTGGCGCTGCTGACCTCCATTTTGGAAAGTCAGGCGGCGGTGCCGCTGTCCATCCCTGTGGAGACCTTCATGATGCTGGTCATGTTCAACCTCATCAATGAAGCGGGAACGCGGGTCCCCGGGGTGGTGGGAACGTCGCTGGGGACGGTCAGCGGGCTGATCCTCGGGCAGGCGGCGGTGGAGGCACGGCTCATCCATCCGCTGCTGATCATCGTGGTGGCTGCCAGCAGCCTGGGCAGCTATGCCCTGCCGGACTATGAGCTGTCCCTGGCCTTTCGCATCGGGCAATTGCTGTTTCTGGCGGCGGGGTGCGTGGCGGGGCTGTACGGCATGGCGGTGCTGGCGCTGGTGATGCTGTGCCGCCTGTGTGCGCTGACCAGCCTGGGCGCACCCTATCTTGCACCTCTTGCGCCGGGCAGGCCGCATAACCCCGATCTGCTGCTGCGTCTGCCCTTATGGCGGCAGCGGCTTCGGGCTTATTTGGCGAACCCCGCCGCCATGCTGCGGGTGCGCGGCCCCATGCGGAGGTGGAGCCGCCGATGAAAGCGCCCACCCTTCAAGCGCATACGGCGGTGCAGAATACGCAGGCCGAGCTGGAGCAGCGCCGGGAAGCTGAACGCCGCTGCCTGCTGTGCGAACTGCGGCTGTATTTCTTCATGACGGCGCTGAGCCAGGCGGTGACGGTGCTGCTGGCCCAGACGGGAGCAGCTGCTCCCGGGGTGCTGCTGCTATGCCTGCTGCCCGGAGCGCTGCTGGCCGGGCTGGCGGCGCTGTGCAAGCGTCTGACCCATGCGCCTACCCTGACGGAGGCCTTTCGGGTGGGGCTGCATCCTGTGGCGGCGCGGTGCTGGCAGGCGGTGCTGGCCCTGCTGCTGCTGTGGCAGGGGGAAAGCATCCTGACGGATATGGTGTGCCTGTTTACCGAGGGGGTGGCGACCAACGCTGCGCCCCTGGGCATGGCGGCAGTGACGCTGGCAGCGGCGCTGGCCTGCTCGCAGGCGGGCGGGCTGGCACGGTGTACCTGGCTGCTGCGTCTGCCGCTGCTGGCGGTGACGGTGCTGCTGGGGGCGGATCTTGTCAGCAAGGGACGGCTCGACCATTTTCTGCCCTGGGAGGGCGGCGGACTGGCGGTGAATCTGCACCTGCTGCGCATTCAAAGCGCGTTGGGCTGGCCCATGCTGCTTTTTGCTGATCTGCCCCCGCGCAGCAGCCATGCCCGGCGGGACGCAGGCCCCGTGCCGCCCGCTGTGCTGCTGCTGGTGCTGACGCTGGCGGCGGTGTTTGCCCTGCCGACAGAATTGGCGCTGACAGCCCGCAATCTGGCGGACGCAATGCTGCTGCCCATCGTGTTTCTCACGCCTACCAATCGGTTGCTTGCCCTGACCGGGTGGATGGTGGGGCTGCTGCTGGCGCTGGCGATCTCCCTGCGGCGGTGCGGGGAGCAACTGCATGCGCTGACGCAGCTTCGCCCAACGTGGACGCTGGAAGGCGGCGCAGCCTTGGCGCTGCTGCTGCCGCACCTTGCGGGGACGCAGACCCTGCGCAGCGTACTGAAGCTGATCCAGCCCTTTTTGCTGCTGCCGGGGGCGGTGCTGCTGCTGGCCCTGACGGTGGGGGCGCTGTGTAGAAGGAGGCGGCGCACATGAAACGACTGCTGACGCTTTTTCTGTGCGCGGCGCTGCTGACGGGCTGCACGGCCCTGCCGGGGGAGGAACGCTCCTTTGCGCTGTGCCTGGGCATCCATGCGGCGGGGGCTTCCGTGGAGGCCACCGTGCTGCTGCCAAATTATAAGGGGGACAACGAGTACCTGCCCCTCTCCGCAAGGGGTAAGAACCTGAGCGAAGCGCTCATTGCGCTTTCCGCCGTGTGTCCCAGCCGGCTGAGCTTTGGGCAATTGCGGCTGCTGCTTTTTTCGGAGGAGACGGCGGCTGACGCGGATTTTCCCTTTCTGCTGGGGGAGGTAGCAGCTATCTCGGGCATGCGGCTGAACGTCATGACGCTGGTCACCCGGGACGACATGCAGGAGCTGATGACCGCCCTGCGCCCGCAAAGCGGCGTTCGGCTGAGCAAGTATCTGGACACACTGCTTCGCGCCCAGGTCGAGATGGGCTTTCTGCCTGGGACCACCCTGTCAGAGCTGCGGCGCATGGGGCAGCGGCAAAGCCCCGCGCTGGGCTGTGCGGCACTGCGGGAGGAGGACATGCCTGAGGATGGCCTGGACGGAGAAATTGCCCACCTGCCTGCCGGGAACGAGGGGGAGGTTCACTTCGGCGGCTGCGTGCTGCTGGGGCAGGACGGGCGGATGCAGGGCAGACTGTCCCTGCGGGAAACACAATTGCTGACCATGCTGCTGGGCCGCACAAAGGACTTGGCGCTTGCCTGGCCTGACGCAGTGGCAACGCTGCATGTGCGCGGCGTTCGCGCACGGCTGGAAAGCAACAGCCTGAAGCTGCATGTGACGGCCCGGATCATGACGGCGCAGGGCGCACCCGCGCAGTTGACAGCCTATTTGGAGCAGGATCTGCTTGATCTTGCGGCGCGGCTGAATGCGTCGGGATGTGATGCGCTGGGGCTGAAGCGGCAGGAGCTGTGGCAGCATCCGCGCAGTGCGGACTTTGACGGCGCAGCCTGGGCGGAAGTACTGCACGGCTTGCAGGTGCAGGCGGAGGTGGAGCTGCTGCCGCAGGCATAAGCACGCTGTACAGCCATGTTGCCGTCTGCAGTTGCAGACGGGACGGTTTTCGTTTGCCCTTCCTGTCGAAATATGCTATACTGAAGAAAATCACGCAAAGGAGCCAATCTTCATGTCAGTGAAGGCTTATGTATTTGACGGTACCCGGCGCTTGCGTCTGAAGGACGAGCCGACGGGCGCGGGCGCATTGAAGCAGCAGAAGGAAGAACTGAAAGCGTGCACGGCGCAGAATCTTCAGGAGGCTGCGGAGCTTCAGGAAAAGCTCTATGCCGCTGGGCAGGAGGGGTTGATCATCGCCATTCAGGCCCGGGATGCGGCGGGAAAGGACAGCCTTATCAAGCATGTCTTTTCCGCGCTGAATCCCCAGGCGCTGGAGGTGCATGCCTTCAAGTCGCCCAATGCTGCCGAGTTGAGCCACGATTATTTATGGCGGGTAGAGCAGGTCTTGCCGCCCCGGGGCAAAATTGGTGTGCTGAACCGTTCACACTATGAGGATGTGTTGATCGTGCGGGTGCATCATTTGGAAAAGACCTACAAGCTGGCCCCGCGCTGCCTGACGGGGGATTTTTTTGAGCGGCGCTATCGGCAGCTGCGGCATTATGAGGAATATCTCTACGAGAACGGCTATCGCATGGTGAAGCTGTTTCTGAACGTATCCCGGGAGGAGCAGAAGAAGCGCTTTCTCGACCGCATTGAGCGGGAGGACAAGCACTGGAAGCTTTCCACGGCAGACATGAAGGAGCGGGCGCTCTGGGCCGAGTATGACGAAGCCTACGAGGCCTGCATCAACGCGACGGCGACCGACTATGCGCCCTGGTATGTGCTGCCCGCCGATAACAAGTGGTATACCCGCTATCTCGTCAGCGAAATTCTGCTTTCCGTCCTGCGCGACATGGCTCCCGAGTTTCCGCCCCTTCCGCCCGCCGAGTCCGCGCTCATCCCCAGCGTCAAGATGGAGCTGGAACGGGGGAAGTAAGAGACGCCGGGGAGGCTGCTTCTGTGCCAGAAGCGCCTCCCCCAGGCCCCCTTCCGAAGACCATGTGAAATTTTACTTGCAACAAGGGTCTGTTTGACGGATGGGGGAGATAAACAGAGGATGAAAGTGGAGGGAAGATGAATGGCCTGGTATGTGGTTGTGCTGATCGTGCTGGCGGCGCTGGCCCTGCTGTATGTGCTGCTGGCGCTCCCGCGCCTGCCCCGGCGAGCGCTGGACAAGCTGGCGGGGCATGATTATGCGCATCGGGGGTTATGGAACAGTGAGCGCCCCGAAAACAGTCTGCCTGCGTTCTGTGCGGCGGTCGAGACAGGCTTCGGCATAGAGCTGGATGTGCATCTCACCACGGACAATGTGCTGGTGGTGTTCCACGATGATACGTTGGATCGCATGTGCGGCGTGAGCGGGCGGCCCGAAAACTGTTCGCTGGCGCAGCTTCGTCAACTTCGTCTGAACGGCACGGACGAGACGATCCCCACCTTTGACGAGGTGCTTGACGTGGTGGGCGGCAGGGTGCCGCTCATTGTGGAGATCAAGGCAGATAAGCGCCTGAACGAGCTGTGCGCTCACACCTGGCAGCGTTTGCAGGCTTATGACGGCCCCTTCTGTGTGGAGAGCTTTCATCCGCTGGCGGTGCGCTGGTTCCGCAAGCATGCGCCGCAGGTCATTCGTGGACAGCTGGCCTACGGCTTGGGCTTCCGCCGCCGGGAGGGCAAGAAAATCACGGTGCTGGATGTGTTTCTGGCCTCGCTGATGGGCAATGTGTTCGGTCGTCCGGACTTCATCGCTTATGACGAAGGCTCTGACCAGAACCTGCCCATGGGGCTGATGCGCCGCCTGCGTCCGACACTGGTGGCATGGACGGTTCGCAGCCCCGAACGCATGGCACAGCTGCGCGCTTCCTACGACCTGCAAATATTTGAGGGCTTTTTGCCGAAGCGTTGACAAGCGCCCGCAAATCCAGTATAATTCCATGCTGTCAAGGTTTTTGCATGCCGAGATGCACCAACCGGTCGCGTGACCATGGTAGGTGCATCTTTCTATTAGTCCCGCATGAAAGGAGTCTTTACCCATGGCTGAAAATCAAAAGACCGTGCTGACCGAGGAAGGTATGAAAAAGCTGGAGGCCCAGCTGGATTATCTGATCTCCGTCCGCCGCAACGAGGTTTCTGAGCAGATCGCCATTGCCCGCGGCTTTGGCGACCTGAGTGAAAATGCTGAATATGACGAGGCGAAGAAGGAACAGGCCAAGGTGGAGGAGGAAATCGTCCGCCTGACCAACACCATCCGCACTGCCGTTGTGGTGGCGGAAAGCGAGATCTCCACCGAGAAGGTCTCTGTCGGCACCACCGTCCGCGTGAAGGACGTGGACACGGGCGATGAGGACGAATACGCCATTGTGGGCGCGAACGAGTCCGACCCTTATGAAAACAAGATTTCCAATGAAAGCCCCGTGGGCGCGGGTCTGCTGGGTGCGAAGAAGGGTCAGATCGTCACCATCGAGATCCCCGCGGGCGAGCTACACTACGAGGTGCTTGAGATCAAGCGGTAACGCGCTGCATTCCCGCCGATTGTTCAAAAGAAAGGAACGTCTACATGGCCGAGATGGAAAACGCCGGGACGCTCAATCTCTCCGAGCAGGAGCAGATTCGCCGTCAAAAGCTGGCTGGCCTGGTGGAAGCTGGGCAGAATCCCTATGAGATCACCCGTTTTGATGTGACCCATCATTCAACGGACATCGTGAACGATTTTGACGCCCTGGAGGGTCAGACGGTTTCCATCGCGGGCCGCATGACCAGCCGCCGCATCATGGGCAAGGCTTCCTTTGCCCATTTGCTGGACGGCGCGGGCGATGTGCAGATTTATGTAAAGAAGGACGATGTGGGCGAAGAAGCCTACGCGGCCTTCAAGCAGGACGACCTGGGCGACATTCTGGGCGTGAAGGGTACGGTCTTTAAGACCAAGACTGGCGAGGTCTCTGTCCATGCCCAGAGTGTGACGTTGCTGTGCAAGTCCCTGAAGGTGCTGCCGGAGAAGTATCACGGCCTGGTGGACACCGACCTGCGCTATCGCCAGCGGTATGTGGACATGATCGTGAACCCTGAAGTGCGGGACACCTTCCGCAAGCGCAGCCGCATCATTGCTGCGGTGCGCGAGTTTCTGGATGGCCGCGGCTATCTGGAGGTGGACACCCCCGTGCTGCAAACGGTGGAGATCGGCGCTTCCGCCCGTCCCTTCCGCACCCACCACAACGCGCTGGATCTGGACATGTTCCTGCGCATTGAGACCGAGCTGTACCTGAAGCGGCTGATCGTCGGCGGCTTTGAGCGCGTGTATGAGGTGGGCCGCATTTTCCGCAACGAGGGCATGGACGCGACCCACAACCCCGAGTTCACCTCGGTGGAGACGTATCAGGCCTTTGCGGATTACAAGGAAATCATGGAAATGGTGGAGCAGCTCTTTGAGTTTGTGGCGCTGAAGGCGCTGGGCACCACCGATGTGACTTATCAGGGCCAGGTGATTCACCTGAAGGCCCCGTGGAAGCGCATCACCATGGCGGACGCGGTGAAGGAAGCCTGCGGCGTGGACTGGACCCAGTGGCAGAGCGATGAGGAAGCCCGCGAGGCCCTGGACAAGATGAACGTGCATGTGGAAAAGACCGCCAAGCGCGGCGACTGCCTGGCGGCGCTGTTCGATGAATATGTGGAAGCGACGCTTCAGCAGCCCACCTTCATCATGGACTATCCCGTGGAGATCTCGCCCCTTGCCAAGCGCAAGCCCGAGGATCCCACGCTGACCGAGCGCTTTGAGTTCTTCATGACGGGCCACGAGATGGGCAACGCTTTCTCCGAGCTGAACGACCCCATTGACCAGCGGGCGCGCTTTGAGGCGCAGGCGGCGCAGCGCCGTGCCGAGGGCTTCAACGCCGAGGTGGACGAGGACTTTGTAAACGCGCTGGAATACGGTCTGCCCCCCACGGGCGGCCTGGGCTTTGGCCTGGACCGCATGGTGATGCTGCTTACGGACAGCCCCACCATCCGCGATGTGCTGCTGTTCCCGACGATGAAACCCCTGGGCAAGAAGGCTGACAAGCCCGCTGCCGCTGCGGAGCAGCTTGCCGAGGCGGCTCCCGTCAAGGAGCCGGAGGTCATCGACTTTTCCAAGGTGGAGATCGAGCCGCTGTTCCAGGACTATGTGGACTTTGACACCTTCTCCAAGTCGGATTTCCGCGCGGTGAAGGTCAAGGCCTGCGAAGCGGTGAAGAAGTCCAAGAAGCTGCTGAAGTTCACCCTGGACGACGGTACCGGCACGGACCGCGTGATCCTCAGCGGCATCCATGCGTATTATGAGCCGGAGGAGCTGGTGGGCAAGACGCTCATCGCCATTACTAACCTGCCGCCGCGGCCCATGATGGGCATTGAATCCTGCGGCATGCTGCTCAGCGCCATTCACAGCGAGGAGGGCGAGGAAAAGCTCCACCTGCTGATGGTGGACGACCACATTCCCGCCGGCGCGAAGCTGTACTGATTTTCATAGGGTTGCATGCGTCCACCCTTCCCACCATGTGTGGGAGGGGCGGTGCAGCCCTTTTTTTCGTATAGGCAGCCCGTAGCCATGCTACCGATTCTCCGAAAGGAAACCATACCGATGAAAACACCGATCACCAAGGCCAGGCTGAAGCACCACCTGACCTATAACCTGTGGAAATACGCGCTGGTGCTGATCTTCTCCCTGCTGGGGTGGAACCTGATCTACACCACCACCGCCTACCGTCCCCCGGAAAACAAGAAGGTGGACGTTTACATCAGCGCCTCCAGCGGCGACCAGGACGCGATGGACGCTTATTTGGAAAATATCCGTCAGGCGGAAATGCCCGACATGGAGCAGATGCAGTGCGTCATGATGAACACCGCCGCCGCCGGGGACTATTACGGCACCATGCAGCTGGCGACCTACATCATGGCAGGCGAGGGCGACATTTACCTGCTGGCGAAGGATACCTTCATTTCCTACGCGGGGCAGGGCGCGATGCTGCCGCTGGAGGAATATGTGGAAAACGGTCAGCTGGACACCCGCGGCCTGGACGTGGAGAAGGGCTGGCGTGTGGAGAGCGAGACTGGGGAGCGGCATTTGTTCGGCATCCCGGCAGAAAACCTGACGGGCTTGAGCCAGTATGGCATGACGAACTTGAAGGACACCTATCTGTGCATTATTGCCGCCAACGGCAACACGGAGAACGCCGTGGAGCTGCTGGATATTCTGATTCGGGATCATGTGGCGCAGTAAGGCGCATAGAAAAATGAATTATTTTTGGTTTGACTGATAGAGAATAGTTGTGGAATTTGATAGGGTTAGGCGGTCTGACTTCGAATAAAATTCGAAGTCAGACCATTTTTCGAAGCTAGAGTGTGTTCACACTAAAGAATCAAAAATCATGGCGAACAGGATAAAGCCAGCAAAGACAATACCGAGTTTGTCATAGCGAGTAAAAACCCTCCGGAAGCGTTTGATTCTTCGAAAGAAACGCTCGACCTCGTTTCTGCGTTTGTAGAGTATCCTGTCATACTCCCATGGATCGATGCGATTCTTCTTCGGCGGAACGACCGGATTGTAACCCAGCTTCTTGGCTATAGCGCGCATTTTGTCTCCCTCATACGCGCGATCCATGAGAAGCGACTGTCCAATACGGCAGGTCGGAGTAAAAAACAGCAGCTTCATTCCTTTCGGCGAGTCGTGTTTTGTTCCTCCGGAGAGCGAAAAGCTGATAGCCGATCGGTCAGATGCGGTAACCATATGAATCTTCGTGGTGAGTCCCCCGCGTGATCTTCCGATCGCCTGCTGTCCTCTTTTTTTAAAGCTCCGCTTTGGGAACAAGGCCTGATAAATTTGCACAAGCATTTGAAGAAGCATATAGCAAGGCGGAAAACCGCATGATTCGGGAATTTACCATCAAATATTGCAAAGAAGATGGTTCAATAGATTGGGACACGCTTATTATGTTTAATAGCGGGAATTGAAAATTTAATGATATATAGATAAATAATCTTTATATTTATAGATCTATAATCGGGGAAATATGATGATAGAACAGAACTCATTCACAGCTATTGCTGCACTTCCTCAATCATTTCCAGCACACGCCGGGTGCCGTCCGCCGGGGGAGCATCGTGCAGCGCCTTTTCCAGTGCGGCACGGTCTGCCCACAGGGCCGTCAGCGCCTGCACCAGCGTGTCCTTCGTCAGGTGCTCCTGCAAAAGCACCCGGCACAGGCCGCGCTTTTCCAGGCTTTGCGCGTTGAGGATCTGGTCGCCGCGGCTGGCTCCCTTGGGATAGGGGACCAGCAGCATGGGCCGCCCCAGCGCCTGAAACTCACACAGGGCGTTGCTGCCTGCGCGGCTCAGCACCAGGTCAGCCACTGCCAGCATGTCAGGCAGATCTTTGTCCACAAATTCCAGCTGCCGATAGCCTGCCTTGCCCTCCAGGGATGCGTCCAGATTGCCCTTGCCGCAGATGTGACACACGTCAAAGCGGGGCAGCAGCTCAGGCAGCGCCTCCCGCAGCACCTTGTTGACGGACTGTGCGCCCAGAGAGCCGCCCATCATCAGCAGCACGGGCTTTTCTCCGGTGAAGCCTAGCAGCGCCAGCCCCTTGGCGCGGCTGCCCTGAAACAGCTCGGGCCGCAGGGGCGTGCCGGTCATTTCAGCCTTGGCCCCAAGGGCCTGCGCACACTCCGGGAAGGTGGTGGCGAAGCGCCGCGCAAAGGGCTTGCACAGCTTGTTGGCAAGGCCGGGGGTCAGGTCGCTTTCGTGGCACACCACGGGAATGCGGTGCAGCCACGCGCCCACCACCACGGGGACGGACACGAAGCCGCCCTTGCTGAACACCACGTCAGGCTTCAGCTTGCCCATCAGGTGGGCGGATTGAAACGCGCCCGCAATGACCCGAAGGGGGTCGGTGAAATTCTGCCAGGAGAAATAGCGGCGGAGCTTGCCGCTCTTGACCGCGTAATAGTGAATCCCCGGCACCTTGGCAATCATCTCATGCTCGATGCCCTTTTCCGTGCCGATGTAGGAAATATCATAACCCGCTGCCTTCAGGTGGGGGATCAACGCCAGGTTGGGCGAAACATGCCCCGCTGTGCCGCCGCCGGTCAGTACGATCTTCTTCATGCGCTTCACGCTCCTCGCCTTTCAGTATAGCATATCCGGGCGGGGATGAAAAGAACCCCGCGAAGGGGGAAAACGCCGATTGTTTTTCCTCTGTTTTTCGCTTGACTTCCTGTCGCATTCCGGCCTATAATATCGCCTGTCAAAACAAACGCTTTGACAGGGAAGAGTAAGCAGGGATGTTCACCTTCAGAGAGCCGCGGTTGCTGGGAGCGCGGCGGGAACGAACTGACTGAACTGGCCCTCGAGCGGTTCCGCTGAACACAGGGTAGGCGGAAACGGGTTTCTCCCGTTACAGAGATAGGGTATACATCCCCTGGGATCGTACCTGAAGGAGCGCCGCGTCGCTTATGCAGATAAGCACGGCGAAAGAAGAGTGGTACCGCGAGATCATCGCCTCTTCGTGTGAACAGCACGAGGAGGCGTTTTTTATTCCCGGTGCAGCTCCCCCAGTCCCGGCCAGACTGGCGGCGGTTCTTCAAATGGAAATCCCCAAAGAAGCAAGGAGGATTCTGTCATGGAGAAAAACATTGCCCTGATCCCCGGCGACGGCATCGGCCCGGAAATCGTCCGCGAAGCCGTCCGCGCACTGGATCAGGTCGCTGCCCGCTTTGGTCACACCTTTCACTACAGCGAGGTTTGGATGGGCGGCTGCGCCATTGACCGCTTTGGCAGCAGCCTGCCCGAGGACATGCTGAACGCCGCCAAGGCCGCAGATGCTGTGCTGCTGGGCGCGGTGGGCGGCCCTAAATGGGACGGCGTTCCCAAGGAGAACCGCCCGGAGCGCGGCCTGCTGCGTCTGCGTGCGGGGCTGGGCCTGTATGCCAACCTGCGCCCTGCGCGAATTTTTCCGCAGCTGGCGGCTGCATCGCCGCTTCGGCCTGATATTGTGGTCCAGGGCATCGACTTCGTCATTGTCCGGGAGCTGATCGGCGGGGTGTATTTCGGGGAGCATCGCACAGAGGAACGGGACGGTCAGCAGGTCGCCACAGATGTAATGAGCTACAGTGAAGCAGAGATCGCCCGCATTGCCCGTTCGGCCTTTGAAACGGCCCGCAAGCGCAATGGACGGCTCTGCTCGGTGGATAAGGCCAATGTGCTGGACACCTCCCGGCTGTGGCGCAAAACGGTGGACGCCATTGCTGCGGAGTACCCGGACGTGACCGTCACCCACATGTATGTGGATAACTGCGCCATGCAGATCGTCAAAAACCCCGCCCAGTTCGACGTCATCGTTACCGAGAACATGTTCGGAGATATTCTTTCCGACGAGGCCAGCATGATCACCGGCTCCATCGGCATGATCCCCTCCGCCAGTCTGGGAATGGGCGGCAAGGGCCTGTATGAGCCGATCCACGGCTCTGCACCTGACATTGCGGGACAGAACAAGGCTAACCCCATCGGCACCATTCTTTCCGCCGCCATGCTGCTGCGCTATTCGCTGGATATGCCCCAAGAAGCGGATGCAATCGAGCAGGCGGTGAACGCCGCCCTTTCCGAGGGCTGGCGCTGTGCCGACATTGCCGCGCCCGGGGAGGAAGCCATCGGCTGTCAGCGCATGGGCGAGATAATAGCTGACCATATTGCCAACGCATGACCTGCTATTTCAAGGCATTGCTTTGGGAACTGATTTGACGGATTTCATGAAAATGCCGTTATCTGTGTTTACTTTACGCTATTTTGCGATAGAATCGCTTATTTTTCAAAAATAAGAAGGAGAGAGAACCATGATCGCTGTTGCATCCCTGATCGTCCTGGTCGCCGTTATTGCATTGAGCGTCATTACCAAGAAGAACGCAGGCGTTATCGGCCTGGTTGCAGCGTACATTTTCGCACTGGTGGCCCATGCCTGCGGCACGGACATCAACGTCAGCAAGATCGTTACCTCCAACTGGCCCACCAGCGTGTTCTTTATCGTGCTGTCCACCACGTTCCTGTTCGGCATCGCTACGTTGAACGGTACCACCCAGGCATTGTCCAAGAACATTGTCTGTCTGGCCCGGGGCAACGCCAAGGTGCTGCCGATCATCTTCTTTATCTTCGGTGCGCTGATTTCCGCAGCGGGTGCAGGCGGACTGATCGTGGCGGTCATTATGCCGGTTGCATTATTTGTGGCGGTGGAAAATGGCATCTCGGTGCTGATGATGAGCCTTGTGACCATGGGCGGCATCATGGTGGGCGGCTTGTCGCCGCTGGCGATCAACGGCATTGTGGCCCAGCAGCTTTCTGTGACGAACGGCATCATTTCCGAAGATCTTGCGGGCTATCTGCCCCTGTGGGGCGCGTATGCCGCCGCCATGACGGTGTTCTCCTTCGCGGCGTATTTCATCCTCGGCGGTCTCAAGCCCAAGCAGACCAATGCGGAAAAGCCCCACTTCGTTGCCTTTGATAAAAAGCAGATCATGACGCTGGCGGCGATCCTGGTGGTGCTGGTGGGCGTGATTTTCTTTGGACAGAACATCGGCCTCATTTCCTTTGCCTGCGCGGGCGTGCTGCTGCTGTTCAACGCGGTGGATCAGAAAAAGGCCATTGCCTCCATTCCGTGGAGTACCGTCATTCTGATCTGCGGCATGTCGGTGCTGATCTCGGTGGTGAACACCTGCGGCGGCATTGCGTTCCTCTCGGACAAGCTGGAAAACATCATGGGAGCGCGCAGTGCGCAGCCGATCATGATTGTGCTGGGCGGCCTGATGGGTGCGGTCTCCAGCGGCACGGGCGTGGTCATGCCGACCTTGATTCCACTGGCAGCGGACCTGAGCGGTACCCTGGGCATTTCCGCCATGACGCTGGTCATTGGCGTGATCGTGGGTACCAACGGTGTGGTCATCAGCCCCCTGTCCACGGTAGGCGGCATCTGCGTGGCCTGTGCGCCGGAATCCGTGAACAAGGATAAGCTGTACAACCAATTGCTGCTCTCTGCGGTGATGTTCATTGCATTCAGCGTGGTCGCGTCCTTCCTGGGGGCGTTTGGGGTGTTCGGGTGATTTGCGATAAGGAAAATGCAGCGGAGGGAGTATAGCCTCAGTCAGCCTGGCGGCTGACAGCTCCCTCTGCGGAGGGAGCCTTTGGAAGTGGGGGGGGGCTTGTGCGCTGCGGTCCAGAAACGCCTTGACTGATGCAGCTTTCCAATATACTATGAAAAATAAAGGCCGCGCAGCCCTTTTGCTAGAGGACTGTGCGGCTTTCACATTTCTAATTTTTATACCCGGAACAGCAGGTCGGCGTAGGTGGGGAAGGGCCAGACGCTCTCGTCCACCAGGGTCTCCAGCTCGTCCGCAACAGCGCGAACCTCGTTCATGGCGGGGATCACCACGTCATGTTCATAACGGGCGGCGGTCAGCGCATCGGCATTGTGGTCGGCGGAGGTGATCGCGACCTTCAGGGCCTCAATGCGCTCATACAGCGCGTCGGTGTCGGCGCACAGCTTGGGCAGCATTGCGTCCTCGGCACGGGTAGGCAGGGACAGCGCCTTGATGTCTGCGGCCCGCTTTGCCATGTCGCCGGTGTAGTGCATCACGGCGGGCAGGATCTCCCGCTGTGCCATCATCAGGGCGGTCTCCGCCTCGATGTTCAACACCTTCACATATTCCTCCAGCTTGATCTCATACCGGGAGCGGATTTCCGTCTCGGAGAAGACCTTGTGGGAGGTGAACAGCTTGATGTTCTTTTCGCTGATCATGTAGGGCAGCGCGTCCACCGTGCTGCGCAGATTCAGCAGGCCGCGCTTTTCGGCCTCGGCGACCCAGGCGTCGGCATAGCCGTTGCCGTTGAAAATGATGCGCTTGTGCGCCTTGATCTCGCGGACGATCAGGTCATGCAGCGAGGCCTTGAAATCCTGTGCGCTTTCCAGCTCATCGGCAAACTGACGCAGGGACTCCGCCACAATGGTGTTGATGACGGTATTCGTCTCGGAAATGGAAGCGGAAGAACCCAGGGAGCGGAACTCGAACTTGTTGCCGGTGAAGGCAAAGGGCGAGGTGCGGTTGCGGTCCGTGTTGTCCTTGGGGAACTTGGGCAGCACATGCACGCCGATCGCCATGTCGCTATGCTCACGGCCCGTGTAATCCTTGCCGCTTTCCAGCGCTTGCAGAATTTCCGTCAACTCGTCGCCCAGGAACATGGAGATGATGGCGGGCGGCGCTTCATTGGCGCCCAGGCGATGGTCGTTGCCCGCGCTGGCGACTGCCACGCGCAGCAGATCCTGATAATCGTCCACGGCCTTGATGACTGCCGTCAGGAACAGCAGGAACTGGGCGCTTTCGTGGGGGCTGTCGCCAGGCTCCAGCAGATTATAGCCGGTGTTGGTGGACATGGACCAGTTATTGTGCTTGCCGGAGCCGTTCACACCCGCAAAGGGCTTTTCGTGCAGCAGGCACACCAGGCCGTGACGCTGAGCGACCTTCTTCATCATCTCCATGGTCAGCTGATTGTGGTCGGCAGCCACGTTGGTGACGGTGAAGACGGGGGCCAGCTCATGCTGTGCGGGGGCGACCTCGTTATGCTCGGTCTTTGCCAGCACGCCCAGCTTCCACAACTCCTCGTTCAGCTCGGTCATGAAGGCCTGTACACGGGGCTTGATGGAGCCGAAGTAGTGATCCTCCAACTCCTGGCCCTTGGGGGGCTTCGCGCCGTACAGGGTGCGGCCCGTGAAGATCAGATCCTTGCGCTGATCGAAATATTTCTTATCCACCAGGAAATATTCCTGCTCGGGTCCGACGGTGGCGGTGACGCGGGTCGCATCCTCACGCCCGAACAGCTTCAGCACACGCACGGCGTGCTTGCTCAGGGACTCCATAGAGCGCAGCAGGGGCGTCTTCTGATCCAGCGCTTCGCCGCCATAGGAACAGAACGCCGTGGGGATGCACAGCACGCCATCCTTGATGAAGGCATAGCTGGTGGGGTCCCAGGCGGTATAGCCGCGGGCCTCAAAGGTGGAGCGCAGCCCGCCGGAGGGGAAGGAGGAAGCGTCCGGCTCGCCGCGGACAAGCTCCTTGCCGCTGAAGGAAAGGATCATCTTGCCGCCGTCCTGGGGGGTGATGAAGCTGTCATGCTTCTCGGCGGTGATGCCGGTCATGGGCTGGAACCAGTGGGTGTAATGGGTCACGCCCTTTTCAACGGCCCAATCCTTCATTGCATGAGCGACCACAGCGGCGACCTGGGGATCAAGACGGCGACCCTCGTCGATGGTCTTTTTCAGCGCCTTGTAGGTATCCTTGGGCAAACGCTGCTGCATGACAGCATCATTAAATACGTTGCTGCCAAAAAGCTCATCCATGTGTGCCATACGGAGTTCCTCCTCATCTACTGTAGCAGTATGATTCAACAACTTTTCCAGTATATCACAGCTTCGGCGGACGCGCCAGCAGGAAATACGGAAAAAGGCACTGCGAGAAAGCTCGCAGCACCTTTGCTGTATGGGTGGATTATAGGCGTGGGCGGCGCGTTTGTCAAGGGTGTGGGGGAGAAAAATTTTTCGGGGAAAGCAACGAGAAGAAAAAAGATATTCTGAAGCCTTAGGAAGCTCGCATAGCAAAATTCCAGTAGCGTATTTCGACGTGTTTTGCTATAATGAAGCCTGATGATATTTTGTCTAAAGGAGCGACTGCATCCATGACCCTTGCCATTGCGTTTGATATGGACGACACGCTGCTCAGCGATGAGCGTCAGATTACCCCGTACACCCTGAATGTCCTGCGCCGTGCGGCGGACAAGGGCATTCGGATCATTCCCGCCAGCGGGCGCGCCCGGGGCAGCATGATCGGCTTTGTGGAGCAGATCGGCTGTGCGGACGCATTCGTTTCCTGCAACGGCGCGGAGGTCTACAGCCCCCGGGGCGAGCTGTGGAAGACCGAGGCCTTCACCGTGGAGCAGGCCAAGCGCTGCGCCGCCTTTGCGCAGGATGCAGGCTGCTATGTGCAATGCTATTATGACGACCATTTCTTTTATACCGGCGGCAAGGAGTGGGCGGACGCTTATGCCTCTGCGACGCTACTGACGGGACAGAATGTGGGCGATCTGGTGGCGTATATCGACCGGCCCACCGCCAAGGTGCTGGTCATGGCGGAGCCCGAAAAGGTGGCGAAGCTGCTGCCACTGGCCCGCAAGGAGTTTGAGGGCATGGCGGCGGTCAGCTGCTCCAAGCCGTATTTTCTGGAAATGAATCCTGTGCAGGCGACCAAGGGCAATGCCCTGAAGTATCTGGCGGAGCGCTGGGGGCTGCATCGGGAGGATTTTATGGCCTTTGGCGACAGCTTGAACGACCTGAGCATGCTCACCTGGGCCGGCGAGGGCGTAGCCATGGGCAACGCCCGGGAGGACGTTAAATCGCAGGTACGTCACGTCTGCGGCTCCAATCAGGAGGACGGCGTGGCTCGCTATATCGAATCGCTTTTGCTGTAAGGAGGGATCCCCATGATCCAGGCAGCGGACTTTGCCAAAACGCTCCATTTAACGGAGCTGTCCCCCTCCACAAAGACGGAGTGGGACATCCGCACCACCGACCTGAACCGCCCCGGCATGCAGTTCTGTGGCTTTTACGAGTACTTCGCCTTTGAGCGGCCCCAGGTTATCGGCAAGGTGGAAATGACCTATCTGGAATCGCTGGAGCCGGAGGCCCGCGGGCAGATGCTCAAAAAGTATTTCTCCTACGACCTGCCCTGCGTAGTCATCTGCCGCGGTATGACCCCGCCCGACGACCTGATCCAGGCTGCCGCCGCCCGCGACATTGCCGTGTATCAGACCAACATGGTCACCACGAAGTTCACCTTCACGGCCATCAACTACCTGAACCGCTGCCTTGCGCCCCGGGTGACCCGCCACGGCGTGCTGGTGGATGTATACGGCGTGGGCGTGCTGCTGACAGGCGAAAGCGGCGTGGGCAAGAGCGAAGCGGCGCTGGAGCTGGTCAAGCGCGGTCACCAGCTGGTGGCGGACGACGTGGTGGACATTTGCCGCGTGTCTGACGACCGCCTTACCGGCGAATGCCCGGAGATGGTGCGCCACTTCATGGAAATTCGCGGCATTGGCATTATCGACATTCGAGCCATGTACGGCGTTGGCGCGGTGGCGCTGAGCAAGTCCATCGACCTGGTGATGCACATGGAAAAGTGGGTCGAGGGCAAGGAATACGACCGTCTGGGCCTGAGCGAGGAATACATCACCATTCTGGGCGTGAAGGTCCCGCATCAGATCATGCCCGTGCGGCCCGGACGCAACCTGGCGATCATCATCGAGGTTGCAGCCCGCGACCTGAGCCTGAAGCGCATGGGTTACAGTGCGGCGCATGAGCTGGATCGCCGCTTGAACGAAATGATTATGAAAAACAGCGGACAAGCAGGCGATAATTGACGGCCTGCACATGGAAAATCAAGATGGAGGTGTTTTCCCATGGTGTATATTGGTATTGACGTTGGCGGCACGGGCGTGCAGGTCGGCGTGGTGAGCGAGCAGGGCCAAATTTTGGCGACGGACAGCTTCCCCACGGGCGTGGGCCGTCCTTATCAGGAGATGGTGCAGGACATGGTGCGCTGCACCAAGTCTGCGGTGACGAAGGCGGGACTGACCCTTGAGGACGTGAAGTCCATCGGCCTGGGCATTCCCGGCATTGCGGACGCGAAGACTGGCACGGTGATCTTCTGCACCAACCTGGGCTGGCGTGATATTCCCCTGCGGGCGGAAATTCAGAAGTACATTGACAAGCCTGTGTACATTGACAATGATGCGACGGTTGCGGGCCTTGCCGAGAGCGTGACGGGCGTGAGCGCCAACACGGATTCCAGCGTGTTCCTGACCCTCGGCACGGGTGTGGGCGGCGGCATCATCATCCACGGCAAGGTGTGGAGCGGCAGCCACGGCGTGGGCAGCGAGATCGGTCACATGATTCTGAAAATGGGCGGCGAACCCTGCACCTGCGGCAATCACGGCTGCGTGGAGCGCTACTGCTCCGCCACAGCGATCATCCGCATGGCTCGGGAGGCCGTAAAGGAGCATCCCGAAAGCGCCATTCTGACCGCTGCGAAGGGTGATCCCGCCAACATCAACGCAAAGATCGTCTTTGATGCGGCAAAGGCGGGCGACCCGGTGGGCATGCAGGTATTCCGCGAGTATGTGAGTTATCTGGCGCAGGCTATTTCCAACATTATCCAATTTCTGGATCCCGAGGTCATTGCGCTGGGCGGCGGCGTGAGCAAGGCTGGCGACTTCCTGCTGAACGCCGTGCGCGAGGAGGTCCCGCACTATCTGCTGTACAAGAACATCCCTGCTGCGCGGATCGAGCTGGCAAAGCTCGGCGCGGATGCCGGCATCATCGGCGCGGCAATGCTGGGCGCGTAAGGAAGGCTGCGGCAGGGAACTGCGGTGGACAAATAGGAACATGAAAAACAGGGCCGTGAAGGAGCTTTGCGGCCCTGCTTTGAAATCCTTTATAGAACTGAAAATGAGAAAAGCCGTCGTGCAGCAAAGAAGGGTTGCTTCTGCACGGCGGCTTTGCTTATTGACGATAAACTTCTTTATCGCATTTACCAGCATACTTGCATATGCCTTACAGAAAAAGGGCGTCTGCCTTTTGCAGCGGCAGACGCCCCAGGATGCCGATTTTACGGTCGGCACATTGTAACTTACTCAGCCAGCTTGGCGTTGACGGAAGCGGTCAGATCATCCAGCAGATCTACATTGCCGGTGGCCAGCACATCCGCAAAGCCGCTCTTGATCATGCTGTAGGTTTCCTCGGAAGCCGTCATGGAGTAAGGCAGGGATACAGCATAGCCATTCGACACCATGTCGGTGAACACAGCTGCGCCATAATCCGCAAAGTTCTCGACCCACAGCGTGTCGGTGCCTTCATAGGCGGGGATGACGCTGTTAGCGGTCATGGCCTGGGAATCATAGGAAGCCAGGTAGGTCAGGAAGGTCTTCGCCGCATCGACATTCTTGGTGCAGGCGGGGATGGCCCAAATCAGAGAGTGAGAGATGGAAGCAGGCTTTTCACCCATGGCAGGCAGTGCGCACACGCCCAGATCGCTGCCCAGCGCTTCTACATAAGAAGCCATGGACCAGCTGCCATTGAACAGCATGGCAACGGTGCCGTTCAGGAAACGGTCGCCAGCGCCCATTTCAGCCAGGTCTTCCATGGTGGGAGCTGCATGATCCACCAGGATCAGGTCAGCCAGCTTCTGCAGGGCATCCTTGGCTTCGGCGCTGTTCAGCACACACTTGCCGTCTGCATCAAAGGCTGCGCCGCCGTTGGAATAGATCATGTCGTACACAACGCTGTTGGGATAAGAACCCAGCGCCGTGCCATACACGCCAGCATCGGCATTCGTCAGCTGCTTGCAGGTCTCGACGAACTGCTCCCAGGTCCAGTCGCCAGTGGGATAAGCCACGCCAGCAGCATCGAACAGGGACTTGTTGTAGTACACTGCAATGGCGTCATAATCACGCGGCACGCCGCTGATAACACCATTGATGGTGTGCGCCTTCACAGTATGCTCGGGATACTTGCTCAGATCAATTGCGCCGCTCTCAAACAGGTCATTGATGTTGAGCAGATAGCCCTTGGTGGAGTAGTCGATGTCGCTGGGCACGTTCAGGGCAATGATGTCGGGCGCGGAGCCGGCGGGCAGGCCGATGTTCAGCTTTTCAAAGTAGGCAGACTTGGACATGTAGGACACGGTGACCTCAATGTCGGACTGGGAAGCGTTGAATGCTGCCACCATCGCATCAATGCCTTCCTGCTGTTCGCTCATCCAGCACAGCATTTCCAGCTTGGTGGTTTCCGCGTTGGCAGTCAGCGCGAAGCTGAGGGCCATCGCCAGTGCAAGGACCAGACTGAGTACCTTTTTCATGGGAAAACCTCCTTGTTATTCTATCTCTCCTGTTGAATCAGGAGCAAGAAACTGTTTTATCAGCCCTTGATGCCGGAAAGGGCGATACCATCCAGCAGATTGCGCTGACCGATGATGAACACCAGCAGCATAGGCAGCATGGACAGGGTGCCTGCGGTCATCAGCAGAGGCATATTGTTGGAATACTGCCCCTGCAAGGCGGAGATAGCGATGGACAGCACATAGTTGCTCTGGCGCTGCACCACGACCATGGGCCACAGCATGTCATTCCAGGCCCACAGGGTGGTCAGCACACCAAAGGCCACCAGACCGCTCTTGACCAGCGGCAGCAGAATGCTGAAGAAGGTGCGGAAGTAACCGCAGCCATCCAGCTTGGCAGATTCATCCAGCTCCTTAGGCAGGGATGCAAAGTGCTGCTTCAGGAAGAAACAACCATAAATGCTGGGCAGGTTGGGAATGATGATGCCCACCAGCGAGTCCAGCCAGTTGAGCTTCATGGTGATGAGGAAACGGGGGATCATCAGCATCTGGGTTGGAACCATCAGCACCGTCATACACATCATGAACAGGAAGTTCTTGCCGGGAAAGCTCAGGCGGGCGAACACATAGGCCGCCATGGCACAGGTAAACACCTGGAAGCCAACCTCGCACACGGTGACGATAGCGGTGTTCAGATAGTAGCGGGAGAATTTGTAGCGGGTGAACAGCATAGCATAGTTCTCCCACTGCGGACTCTTGGGCAGCCACTGAATGGGGATTTTGACAGCCTCTGGACGGGTCTTGAGACTGGTCAGAATCATCCAGATAAAGGGCATGACCATGAACAGCGCGCCTAAAATCAGCACCAGATAAACCAGGATCAGACCGGGGGCCAATCTTTGCTTTTTCGTCTTCATCAATAATGCACCCACTTTTTCTCGGTCTTGAACTGGATGAAGGTGATGACCATGATGATGGCCAGCAGCAGCACTGCCTCTGCCGAGGCTGCGCCAATGCGGGAAAACTGGAAGCCCTTTTCATAGATGCCGTACACCATGGTGCGGTAGTAACGCATGAAGCGTTCATCCGTTCCGCCAGAGCCGGATAGGGTGTAGATCACGTCGAAGACCTTCAAGGCGTTCAGGGTGGAGGTGATCGTCACGAAAAACAGCACCGGGGACAGCAGGGGAATGGTCACATAGCGGAGCTTTTGCCCCTTGGTAGCACCATCAATGTCAGCAGCTTCGTAATAGCTGGGGGAGATGTTCGTAAGTCCCGCCAACAGGATGATCATGTTGTGACCTGTCTGCTTCCAAATACCCACGATGATAACGGCCAGCATCATGAAGCTGGGATCGCTCAGCCATTTGGGGCCGGTAATGCCAATGACAGACAATGCCTGATTGATAACGCCGTACTGGCTGTTGAACATGCTGCGCCATACTACGCCAGCCGCAGCCGCCATGGTGACGGAGGGCAGAAAGTAAATGACACGGAACAGGCCCTTGCCGCGAATGGGCTGATGCAGCGCATTTGCCAGCAGCACGCCTAAGCCCACGGAAAAGACCACCACAACGATAGCATAGTAGAAGGTATTAAACAGCTCATACTTCAGGTTTGCATCGTTGGTCAGCAGATCAACGTAATTCTTGAAACCAACAAATTCATAGGTGGAGTAGTCAGGGCCGCTGGTGAAGGACAGCCATAGGGACCAGATTGCGGGGATCAGGAAAAAGATGATGGTACCCAATACAACGGGAGCGCTCATCAAATAGGCGGCACGGTATTCCCGCAGCTGCTCGGACGTAGGTCGTTTTCCCTTCATGGAATCTTCCTCCCTTGTTTTAGGCTTTGCGGGGAATGCGATGGGGGACGAAGCATGACATATCATCGAAGAAGGTCAGAAGCGGTTGCTCCACTCGCATTTCGATGTTATGACCGGCAATGTAAGCGTCCGCATCCTGATAGAACTTTTCCAGTGCTGCGGTCTGCTCTGCCGAAGGTTCCTTGGTGAAATACCCCAGCGTCATATGGAAGCGGTAGTCATCATGGTTGGGAAAACGAACGCCAAGCGCTTCAGACATATCATTGCGATAACGCTTCAGCTCTGCTGCATCCTGCGCTGTTGCAGGCTCCATGCGCATCAGAATGGCAATGTCCGGCACCATGTGGGTCATTTTCATGTGAACCTCTCCCAGGGGCTTGACCGTTTTGAACCGTTCCTCAAACAGGTCATCCACCTGGCTTAAAGGGCAGTCCAATGGGAGCTTGCTTGTCCAAAGCTCCGGTTTGCGTACCTGGTCGCATACGCCCTCGATCACGGTCATGTGGATACTGCTCAGCGGCAGCAGCGTCAGGCAGGGAGCGGCAGGACTGGCTTCATACAGGGCGCGAATTACCAGAAAGTGCTGAAAAGCTTCTTTTTCATGGTTCAGCATGCTGATGATCGTGTTGCCTGGGAAGGGACGAAAGGAACCGTCTGCCTGAAATTTACCGCCGATGTTCTTTTCAGTGAGTCCCATGATACGTTCCATTTCCTTTCGTGAAGGGGAGCATCAAATATTTCAACAAATCAAAAATTGGATGCTTCCAATAATTACAATGCCATTCTAGCACGCAAAGAAACGACTGTCAAGACAAATTTGCATTTTTCGGGAATAAAAGTGACATTTTGTGCATGAATGCATAACAAATTCGGAAACAATACCAGAAATTGAAAAATTGGAACGTGAAAATTTTGGCTGCGCGTTGCAACAGAATTGTTGCTCCTTGTCTGCTGATGAAGATAGGATTGCCTTGGGCATAGCTATATGCAGCTGAACGCCATTGGCGCGTCGCTGGCGATTCTATCGGTGATCCCGCTGTTGGCATCGGCAGCGCTGCACAAAACGGATGCGGAGGTCATCTATGGGCTGTGCATTATGCTGTGTGTTGTGGGCGCGGCCGTGGTGTGCTTTGTGTGGGCCGGTGTGCGGCACAACGCGCTGATGCGCCTGCTGCAGGAAGAAGAATTTTCGCCTGAGCGCAGGCAGCAGCAGAAGCGCTATGCGGGGATCAGTGCGGCCTATTGGCTGGCGGCGACCGCCGTCTATCTGGCGTGGAGCCTGCCGCAGGACGCCTGGCAGCAGAGCTGGATCGTCTGGCCGGTGGCGGGCGTGGTCTTTGCGGCCCTTCGCTGTCTGATGCATCGGTGAGCGGCACACTTTTTTTGCGATTTGACAAAATGCACCGTTTCGTCCCTTGCCAAAACGGGAAAACAATAGTATAATTTTAGGGCTAAGTGGGGGAAAAACTGAGGGGCAGGCAGTGTTCGCTCAGAATGAGTTCCCCCCACACAGGGAACCGTCTCTGTGCAAAAACCAACGAGGAGGAATTTCCCATGGAGAAGAAGTATGTCTACCTCTTCAAAGAGGGCAACGCTGACATGCGCGAGCTGCTGGGCGGCAAGGGCGCCAATCTGGCTGAAATGACCCGTATCGGTCTGCCTGTTCCCCAGGGCTTCACCATTTCCACCGAAGCCTGCACCCGTTACTATGACGACGGTGAAAAGATCGGCGAGGATATCGAGAAGCAGATCTACGAAGCGCTGGCTACCACCGAGCAGCTGGTCGGCAAGAAGTTTGGCGACGAGAACGATCCTTGGCTGGTGTCCGTGCGTTCCGGTGCGCGCGCTTCCATGCCCGGCATGATGGATACCATCCTGAACCTGGGCCTGAACGACGTGTCCGTGAAGGGTCTGGCAAAGCTGACCGATAACGAGCATTTCGCTTACGACGCCTATCGCCGTTTCATCGCCATGTTCTCCGACGTGGTGATGGAGATCAAGAAGAGCAAGTTCGAAGACGTGCTGGACGAGTTCAAGGAAAAGCGCGGCGTGAAGTTCGACCGCGACCTGACCGCCGAGGACCTGAAGGAAGTCGTCGAGCGCTTCAAGGGCATCTATAAGGAAGAAAAGGGCGTGGACTTCCCCCAGGATCCCAAGGAACAGCTGATGGAGGCCATCAAGGCTGTGTTCCGCTCCTGGAACAACCCCCGCGCGATCTACTATCGCCGCATGAACGACATCCCCGGCAGCTGGGGCACCGCCGTCAACGTGCAGTCCATGGTGTTCGGCAACATGGGCGAGACCTCCGGCACCGGCGTTGCGTTCACCCGCAACCCCTCCACCGGCGAAAAGAAGCTGTATGGCGAGTACCTGCTGAATGCGCAGGG
>CAKTYE010000024.1 GCA_934631985.1 uncultured Clostridia bacterium
AGCCCCGCGTAGGCGTAGCCCGTTTTCAGTGCGCAGGTGTGCGCGCCCTCAGGCTGGGTGGGGCAGTTGCTCCCCGTAATGGTGTCCACCGTGCCGTCGGCAAACTCCGCCAGCACGGAGAACTCGTCTGTTTTTTTCGTCTGAATCGTGTACTGAATGGATACACTGGTGATCTTATATTTCAGCGAGGGCCAGCTTCCGCTTTCCAGTACCATGCTGAACAGGGTATACGCGCCCGTAGGGTAGATGGTGCGCGTCCCCGTGCCGCCGCTGGTATATATAACTGTGCCTGTCTGTGCCATAATTCGTCCTTTCTGTGCGCCAATAACCCCTCAGGCCCTGCCGGGCCAGCTCCCCTTTCGAGGTTAGCTATTCCGCAAGCGGAATAGCTAAGTCGCCTGTGGCGACCTGCGCATTCAATCAAAGATTGAAAGCGCAGCCTGGGAGAGCCTTTCCAAGCGCCCTGCACCCAACGCCCAAAGCCTCCCCTTTCAGGGGAGGCTTTGGGCGTGGAGGTGGGGTCACGACGCTCATGCTGGACAATGGTTCAGTTTGGGGAACCAAAGCAGCGAATTGTTTCCGCACCAAAAGGCTCCCTCCGCAGAGGGATCTGTCAGACGTCAGGCTGACTGAGGATATTCTTCCCCGCTGGGGTTCCCTACACCATCATCGTTCACCAAGAAAATCTTCTCTCCCGCCCCTTGCCGCGGCTTGACAGACTTGTTACAATAAAAGCGATATTCTGTTTCGCCTGAAGGAGGCGCTTCCATGGCTCATTCGTGTTCTCTATGTCATATTGACCTGAAAAACGTGTCCGTGGTTCGCGGCGGACAAACGCTGCTGAAGGACGTGTCCATGCACATCCACTGCGGACAATTGACCGTCCTGATCGGACAAAACGGCGCGGGCAAGACCACGCTGATCCGCGCACTGCTGGGGCAGCTGCCTCATGGCGGCGAGATCCATCACCTGGACGGTGAAGGCCGGGACATTCCGCATATGCGCACGGGTTATGTTCCTCAGCATTTGGACTTCGATAAGGAAATGCCGCTGACGGTGGAGGACTTTCTTGCAGCGGCATTCTCCAAGCGGCCCGTGTGGACGGGTATTTCAAAAAAGACCCGCGCGGAGGTGCGTGAAGCGCTGGCGGCGGTGGAGGCGGAAAGCATCGCACAGCATCCGCTGGGGCGCTGCTCTGGCGGCGAGACGCAGCGCGTGCTGCTGGCGCTGGCGACCCATCCATCTCCTGATCTGCTGGTGCTGGACGAGCCTGTCTCCGGCGTGGATCAGAACGGCCTGAAGCTGTTTCTGGACACGGTGCTGCACCTGAAGGAGAAGCATCACATGGCGATCCTGCTGGTGAGCCACGACCTGCGGTTGGTGCGCCAGTATGCCGACCATGTGGTGCTGCTGGATAAGACGGTGCTGACCCAGGGCAAGCCCGAGGATGTATTTGCCACGCCGGAATTTTCGGCGGTGTTCGGCACGGGAGAGGAGGAAGCCTGATGGAAGGAATTTATGCTGTGATGAACGCAGTGCTGCCCCTGGACGCGCTGCAATTCAACTTTATGAAAAACGCCTTTCTGGCCATCCTGCTGCTGACCCCGCTGCTGGGCCTGCTGGGCACCATGGCGGTGCAGCAGCAAATGGCCTTCTTTTCGGATGCGCTGGGTCACAGTGCCCTGACGGGCATCGGCCTGGGCATTGTGCTGGGCATGCATGACGATCTGCTCAGTATGCTGATCTTCGGCATTGTGTGGGCCATCGCCATCAGCCGCATCAAGCAGACGGGAACGACCTCGGCGGACACCATCATCAGTGTGTTCTCCTCAACCAGCATCGCGCTGGGTCTGGTCATTCTGGCCCATGGCGGCGGCTTTGCCAAATATTCCACGCTGCTGATCGGCGATGTGCTGGCGGTCACGCCCCAGGACCTGTTGTATTTGCTGATTGCGCTGGTCTGCGGCGTGGCGCTCTGGGCGTTTATGTATAACGGGCTGCTGCTGACGGGCATCAATGCTTCGCTGGCACAGAGCCGCGGGGTGCGCACCAAGCTGACGGAATATGCCTTCGCGGTGCTGCTGGCGGTGGCGGTCATGCTGGCGATTCGCTGGGTGGGTGTGATGCTTATCAACGCGCTGCTGATCCTGCCCGCCGCTGCGGGGCGCAACCTTGCGAAAAACGCCCGCCAGCATGCGCTCATCAGCGTATTGATCGCACTGGTTTGCGGCATTGCGGGCCTGCTGAGCGCCTATTATTGGGATACCTCCGCCGGTGCGGCGATCGTGCTGTATGCCGCCGCGGCCTATGGCATTTCGCTGGGTGTGCGGACGCTGCGCAACCATTGATTTCAAAGGAAGAAGCAAAACGACTGTTTATTGTATAAAAGGAGAAACGACTGATGAAATGGATGATCGCTTCGGATATTCACGGTTCTGCCAAATGGTGCCGCGCAATGCTGGAGGCCTTTGACGCGGAGCAGGCGGATCGTCTGCTGCTGCTGGGCGACCTATTGTACCATGGCCCCCGCAACGACCTGCCCGAGGAATACGCCCCCAAGGAGGTGCTTGCCATGCTGAACGCCCGCCGGGAGCGCATTCTTGCCGTGCGCGGCAACTGCGACACCGAGGTGGATCAGATGGTGCTGACCTTCCCCATGATGGCGGATTATGCCGTGCTGCCGCTGGGCAAGCATCTGCTCTACGCTACGCATGGGCATCATTTCGGCGAGGATAACCCGCCGCCCTTCTGTGCGGGAGACGTGCTGCTGTGCGGTCACACCCATGTGCCGAAGTGTGCGGATCATGGCAAGTATTTCTATCTGAATCCCGGCTCGGTGTCCATTCCCAAGGAGGACAGCGCGCACGGCTATATGATTTGGGAGGACGATACGTTTACCTGGAAGAATCTGGTCGGCAGAGAGATCTACCGCCTGTGGCAAGTGGAGCAATAATACGCAAAAGCGAAGGAGGAACAGCCATGTCAGCGTTATTGGATGCAGTGATCGACCTGGTGCGCCAGGCAGGAGACATTGCCCGTGGAAAGGGTCTTTCGTCCCATGTGCATGTGAAGGGACGCAGCGACTTTGTGACGGATGCAGACCTGACGGTAAGCAATTTCCTGATGGAGCGCCTGCCGAAGCTGCTTCCAGGCAGCACGGTGTTGAGCGAGGAAAAGGCGGATGAGGCCCGGGACGATGCGCCGCTGTTTATCATTGACCCCATTGACGGCACCACAAACCTGATGTACGGCATGAATCTGAGCGCCATTTCCTGCGGCCTGACGGTGGAGGGCCACCCGGTGCTGGGGGTGGTCTACAATCCCTTCACCAACGAGCTGTTCGCGGCGGAGAAGGGCGCAGGCGCGACGCTGAACGGCAAGCCCATCCATGTCTGCGAGGATGACTGTCTGCATGACGCGCTGATTGGCCTGGAGGCCGGGCCTGCGACGCTGGATCAGCAGCGGCCTTTCTTTGACGCGCTGTTCGGCTTGCAGCAGCAGGTGCGCGCGCTGCGCATGACGGGTTCCGCTGCGCTGGATCTATGCTACATTGCCTGCGGTCGGCTGACGGGGGTGGCGTTCCATTACCTGTATCCGTGGGATTTTGCGGCGGGTTGGCTGATTTTGGAGGAAGCCGGCGGACGGCTGACTGCGCCCGCGAATGGGACGCCCTCGCTGAAGGGGCTGAATACGCCGCTGTTTGCGAGCAATGGGAAGATTCATGATGCGCTGATGGAAGCGTTTGCATGAGATTTCGCACCTGCGGGTGCGACCAGGGCTTTCCGGTCGCCCTGGACCTTCGGGCGGAATGCCTTAAGGGCTTTCCAATCGCGCTGGAAGTTCGAAATGGGGAGAATAAAAAGGGGAGGCGAGCTTCCCTTCAGCCAGATGGCTGGAAGGAAGCCGCCTCCCTTTTATGATGCTTGGAAAGCTTACTGCGCGCGCACAGTGGGAACCTCGATCTCACCAGCGATGATCTTGGTCTTCACGTCCTCGACCTCAGCCTTCAGCTCGTCAGAAACCTGCTGGGTCATGGTGTCGTCGCCGTACACCACGTCGATGTAGCCGGTGGACATGTCAGCCGTCCAGACCGTGCCGCCCTTGAAGTAGGTGTCCATGTCGGCAACGGTGTCATAGATGGACTGACCAACCTGCTTCACCATGGAGCAGATGATCACATCGGGGTTGATGTACTTCTGGTCGCCGTCCACGCCGATGGCGTAGTTGCCGGTCTCAGCAGCAGCCTCGAACACGCCCTCGCCGGTCTTGCCAGCCACCTGGTACACGATGTCGCAGCCCAGGCCGTACAGCGCCAGCGCGCACTCCTTGCCCTTCGCCGGGTCTTCGAAGTCGTTGGCATACTGCTTTTCCACCACGCAGTCGGGGTTGGCGTACTTCGCGCCCGCTTCGTAGCCGACGATGAAGTCGTTGATGGTCTCGCTGTCCATGCCGCCCACAACGCCGACCTTGCCGGTCTGGCTCAGCTTGCCGGCGATGTAGCCCACCAGGAAGGAGCCTTCATTCTGGGCATACACCACGGACATTTCATTCGCCAGCTCGCCGTTCATCACGTTGTCGATGAACAGGAAGCTCTTCTCGGGCAGGGCTTCCGCCACGGTGGGCAGGCAATCGGCAAACTGCCAGCCAACAGCCGCGATTACGTCGCACACATCGGCGGCCTCGATCAGGCTGCTCTCGTACAGGGAAGCATCTTCGCGGCACTCGATGACCTTGATCTCGGTGCCGTAGTCGGCCTTCAGCTTTTCAATACCCTCATTGGCGGAGTCGTAGAAAGAACGGTCGCCCAGGGTGCCAGCCACCACGATCGCGATGGAAGGCGTGGTCTTGCTCTCAGCCAGTACGGGCAGCGCCAGCATGCTCACGCACAGGGCCAGGGTCAACAGTACCGCCAGGAACTTCTTCATAGGTTGTCCCTCCTGATTCTTTTCACCGTCACTCGGACGGCGGTTACATAAAGAATTTGATTTTCGTCTAGGAGAATCCTGCTTGCAGGTCGAAGAAATACATGGAAATTTTTTCAGGAGGTTTTGCCGTGATGAAGCTCCTATTTGTCAACGCCTGCATGCGCGGCCCGGAGGTCTCCCGCACCCATGCCCTGTGCCGTGCCTTTTTGGAGGAAGCGCAGCAGGCCGATCCGAACCTGTGTGTGATGGAACATGACCTGCTCCATATGGGCCTGCGCCCCATCGATGCAGCTGTGCTGCCGGAAAAGGAACGCCTTGCGGATGCGAAGAATTGGCAGGCGTCGTTGCTGCGCCCTGCCTGGGAGTTCGCTCATGCGGACGCGATCCTGATCGGTGCGCCGTATTGGGACCTGTCCTTCCCGTCTGCGCTGAAGATCTGGGTGGAGCATATGTATGTGCGCAATCTGACCTTCCGCTATGTGGACGGCGAGCCACAGGGGCTGGCCCATGGCAAGCGCGTGACGTACATCGCCACGGCAGGCAGTCCCATCGGGGAAAACGATTGGGGAACGGGCTACATCAAGGCCGTGATGAACCTGCTGGGCATTCCGGAATTTGAAAGCATCAGTGCCGAGGGCATCGACATTGACGGCTGGGATGCGGCGGGCATCCTGCGCAAGGCGGAAGCGAAGGCGCGGGAGGCGGGCCGCAGGCTGGGTGCATGGAGCCGCACCCAGGCGTAAACCACATGGAAACCTACGAAGGAGGAGAAACGTATTCTGATCTTTTTCCAGCTTGTGCTGTACTGCTTGCTGTTTATCCTGTTGGTTAAGTGCGCGGCAAGGAACAACGGCGTTCACTGCATCTATTTTTATCCCCCGGAATTTCTTGATGAAGCGCAGAAGCGCGGCATTGCGGACAAGGCCGCGGTAATGAAAAAGGGCAAGCGCTTCATTCTGCTGCTGTGCATTATCATGCTGATCGCGCTGCTGGCGATCATCGCCGTCTGGAACCGGGTCACGGATTTCAAAACGGCTTATCTTCAGGCTGCACTGTTTCTGATCGGCATGAACTGGTTTGACGGCATTGTGGTGGATAAGCTGTGGGTGGGTCACAGCAAGCTGTGGGTCATTCGGGGCATGGAGGGCATTCCCTACACGAAGCCATGGAAGGCTGTGTTCATCAAGCGTGGAATCGCGACGGCGGCATACCTGGTCATTTCCCTTGCCGTTGCCGGGTTGGCGGTGCTGCTGGCACAGCTCTTTGTCTAAGAAAAGCATAGCATAAAAGACCAGCGCTGCAAGGCTATCCGGTTCTGCGGCGCTGGTCTTTTATTGTATGAAGGCTTATTCCACCGTGACCGACTTTGCCAGGTTGCGCGGCTTATCCACGTCACAGCCGCGGCTGACAGCCATGTAATAGGCCAGCAGCTGCACGGGAATGACGGCAAGCAGCGGGGCAATTTCATCGGGAACGGTGGGCAGCAGCCACATTTCATCCGCAACGCTGCGGGCGCGTTCGCACAGGTCTTCCGTACAGATGGCCAGCACATGCGCCCCGCGGGATTTTACCTCGCGCACATTGGAAAGGGTTTTGTCTGCCAGCGCATGCTGGGTCAGCAGCACACAGACCAGGCTGCCCTCCTCGATCAGAGCAATGGTGCCATGCTTTAATTCGCCCGCCGCATAGGCCTCGGAGAAGATGTAGCTGATCTCCTTCAGCTTCAAGGAGGCCTCCATCGCCAGCGCCCAGTCCAACCCGCGCCCCATGTAGAACACATGCTTGCGGTCAAAGTGACGGCTGGCAAAGCGCTGGGCCTCCTCCGCCAAACGCAGCACCTCATTCGCCTGCCCGGGAAGTTCAGCCAGCGCCGCCAGCAGGTCATGCGCCTTGGATGCATCCAGCGTGCCGCGCTTCAAGCCCAAATCAATGGCAAGCAGCACCATCATCTCCACCTGGGTGATGTAGGCCTTGGTGCTTGCCACGGCGATCTCCGGGCCTGCCCAGGTGAACAGCACCTTCCCCGAAGCCTCACGGGCCATGGACGAACCGACCACGTTCGTCAGCGCCAGTGTATGCGCCCCCAGCCTGCGGGCCTCCCGCAGGGCCGCAAGAGTATCGGCAGTTTCACCGCTCTGGCTGACCGCCAGACACACATCCTCTGCGCCCAGTACGGGCTGACGGTAACGAAACTCGGAAGCGACCTCTGCTTCGGCAGGCAGACGCGCCAGTCGCTCCACCAGATATTTGCCGATAACGCCTGCATGATAAGCCGTGCCGCAGGCCACGATGTGCAGCTTGCGGATGCTGCGGGCTTCCTCTGCCGTCAGCGGAAAAACGTCGGCACGCAGGGCCATGCTTTGCAGGTCGGCATGTGCGCCCAGGGTCTTGCGCAGGGCTTCCGGCTCTTCATGGATCTCCTTGAGCATAAAATGGGGCCAGCCGCCTTTTTCCGCAGCCGCCGCATCCCAATCTACATGGAAGCTGCGGACGGGGCGAGGACGGCCCATGGCGTCCAGAATTTCCACGCTGTCCCGGTGCAGGATGGCGATTTCCTTGTCCTCCAGCAGGGCCACCTCGCGGGTGTGGCTCAGCAGCGCGGGAATGTCGCTGGCGGCAAGCTGCTCGCCCTGCCCCAGGCCCAGCACCATGGGGCTGTCCTTGCGGGTGACCCAAAGAGTGTCCGGCGCACCACGGCGCAGCACGCACAGGGCCCAGCTGCCCTCCAGCATGGCTGTAGCCTGCCGCAGCGCCTGCACCATATCGCCGTGATCCAGATAGTGCAGCAGGTGCGCAATGACCTCGGTATCTGTCTGGGAAACGAAAACGCATCCCTGCTTTTCCAGAAACGCGCGAAGCTGCTGGTGGTTTTCAATAATGCCGTTGTGAACCAACGCAAGGTCGCCCTTTACATCGGTGTGGGGATGCGCGTTCAGGTCGCTTGGTTCACCATGCGTGGCCCAGCGGGTATGCCCGATGCCCAGGGTGCCGTGCAGCGGTGCATCCGCCAGCTTCCGGCGCAGATTGTCCAGCCGCCCCTTGGCTTTCATCACACGAAGGGCATCACCCTCCATCACTGCAATGCCCGCGCTGTCATAGCCGCGATACTCCAAATGCGCCAGACCGGTCAGCAGCACCTCCTGAGCGCTGTCCTCTCCGATATAACCGACAATACCGCACATAAGGTCATAACCTCCAAAACAATACGTATTAAGACGTGTTAAATATTAACACAGATACAGTGCATTGACAAGGGCTATTTTTTCCACAGCAGCGTGGGATCCACGGCGCGTCCCTTGCGGGTGACGCGCAAATGCAAATGCGGCCCCTCAGACTGCTCGGCAAGGGGGCCTTTGCCCACAAACCCCAGCGTTTGGCCTGCGCTTACCGGGTCGCCCGGCTGCACGGCGGACAGCGCCGCCAGCCCTGCGTACTGCGCCACGATGTCCTCGCCGTGCTGAACGGTCACCTGTCCCAGCAGCGATGAACCCGTGTCCGCAGAGACGACCACCCCCGCCGCCATGGCAAGCACCTTGTCCCCAAGCGATGCTTCCAGATCGCAGGCGTCATGCAGCATCCACAGCCCGTCCTCGCCTATTTGCCGCAGGCGGGCTGCATCGAAAGCCGTTATCACCCGCACCTGTGCCAGCGGCGGCGAAAACAACATTGCTGCGGGCGTGGGAGAAGGGGACGGCGTAGCCACATCTGCCAGCCGCTCCTGCTCCATGCGGCCTGCCTGCGCAGCCTGCTCATCCACGGGCGAGGTAGGCGCAGCGGGCGGTGCTGCATCGCTGCGGCTCCAAAGCGCCGTTGCGACGATCACGCCCACGCATAGGGCCAGCACCACAAAAAATCCCTGTTTTTCAACAAAGGCGGTATATCCCTGATGGAACCGCCTGCATAACGCTGCCAGCTTTTTCATGCGCACCTCCATGGGGAAAAGTATGCCCGCGGGGAGGGCTGGGCATGCAGGGAGATGGAAAGGATGCTGTACGATCAGCAGAACAACTGTTATGCAATAGATTGATGCTATGAAATTGCACTCTTCCTGCCTTTCATAGATAAATAAAAAGACCGCCTTTTCAGCGGTCTGAAAAACCTAGGCAGTTGACAAAACTCCAGATAGCTTGAAACGCAGTGGAGCAGTTTCCTCCCTCACGCAAACATATCCCGCACCAGCCGTTCAAGATTATACATTCCGTTATAGTAACCTTGCGAATTGTCCAGTGTTGCATCCGCCAGCGCGCGGTAAACGCCAATGCGCTCGTGATACAGCCGCTCAACCTCGCCAAGTCCCTTCTGCGCCAACAGCGGACGGCGGTCCAGCTTAATGTCGCCCATAATGTCCGCCAGCGGACGGTCAATCAGCACAATCACGCCGTGGTTGCGCATGATCTCCCGGTTGATCTCCCGCATGACCATGCCGCCGCCCGTGGAGATCACCGCAGGCGGCTCATAGGCGATCTGCGTCAGCACATTTGTCTCCGCGTTGCGGAAGGCCTGCTCGCCGTAGCGGGCAAAAATGTTTGTCACATTGCATCCCGCAATGTCGCAGATGCGCTGATCCGTGTCCACATAGCGCATTTGCAGCCGGCCTGCCAGACGCTTGCCAAGACTGCTCTTGCCGCTGCCGGGCATGCCGATGAGGAAAATCGGACAGTCAATCATCGCTCCGTTCCTCCTTCATCCAGCGTGCCTGTGCGCCACGGCTCAGCGCCATGATCTCCGTGTACAGCGCGCGTACCTCCGAGGCCCATGCAGCGTTTTGCAGCATGGCCTCGCGGCTTTGCAGCACCTGCTCCTCCCGGGAAGCGTCCAGCACGGGCAGGTTGTGGGCCGCCTTGTACTGCGCCACCTCCAGGGCAATGCCCATCCGCTCCTCAAACAGCCGAACCAGCTCCCGATCCACGCCATCCAATGCCTGACGCAGCTCCTGCAGCTCTCTCATTTGCTTCTATCCCCTTATCCCTGCTTGCGCAGCTCCTCATTTGTCGCCTTTTCCAGGGTGAAGGCAAAGGCCGTACCTTCTGATGTGTCCAGCAGACGCAGGCTTTGCCCGTGAAATTCCATGATCCGTTTGCAGATGCTCAGGCCCAGCCCCGTTCCCTTGCCGGCCGTGTGCGCACGGTCTGCGGTGAAGAAGCGGTCAAACACCTTGGGCCGATCCTCAGGCAGAATGCCGGGGCCGTTGTCCCATACGGTGACGGTCACATGATCGCCGCTGTCCTCGGTGGTCAGGCGAATTTTGCCGCCCTCGGGGGTGAATTTGATGGCGTTGTCCAGCAGATTGACAACCACCTGCTCCATGCGGTCGCTGTCCGCATGCACCATGCAGGGGTCCATGCGGAAGTCCGGCTCCACGTCCATGTGCTTCTGATCCAGATCGTTCATGCGTCGAATGATGGCCCGGCGGAGCATTTCGTTCATGTCGAAATTCGTGTATTGCAGCGTTGCATCATCCCGCTCCAGCCGGGAAAGGGCCAGCAGGTCGCTGATGAGCTTACTCAGCCGCTTCGTTTCATCGCTGACGATGGTCAAGTATTTGTGATGCTCCTCCGGGGGAATGGTGCCGTCTTCCATGCCCTCCACAAAGCCGCGAATGCTGGTGATGGGGCTGCGCAGCTCATGGGACACATTGGCGACGAATTCCCGGCGGCTGCTTTCCAGCTCGCTGAGCTTTTCTGCCATGGCGTTGAAGCTGGAGGCAAGCTGCGCTACCTCGGGTACTGCGCGATCCACCTCTACGCGGGTGCTGAACTGTCCCTCCGCCATCTGTCCCGCCGCCTGTGCCATGGAGGTCAGGGGACGAACGATGCGCTTGGTGTAGAAAAAGACCATCAGCGCTGCCAGCGCGCCGGCTCCCAGACCGATCGCGATCAGCGGCGGCAGCAGGCCGCGGGCCTCGCCCTCGATGAGCTGCGCCTTGGTCTGAATCAGCACCGCGCCCAGCACCTGGCTGTCCTGCACAAAGGGAACGCCCACGGTGAAGGTGGGTGCGCCGCTGACCATCGCCCGGACGGAGATCTCATTGCCGCCCAGCACCTTGGTCAGCGCATCGCTCAGATCCTTCTGATTCAGGGAGGTGATGAAGTCCGGGTCCTGCACATAGGCGGTTTTCAGGTTGGTCATCACCTGACCCCGGCGGTCCACCACCAGAATGTAAGCGCCGAAGTCGTCGTAGACCCCGCCAGCCTTCCAGTTAAGGTAATCCAGCGTGGAGGTGTCTGTGCCGAAGAAATAGCTGGCGGCAGAGGCCGTGTTCTGGCTTGCCAGATAGGCGATTTCCCGGGCTTCCTTTTTCAGCTGCTCCAATCGCGCGTCGATCTGCCGGTTGCGCATGGCGGTGTAGGTCATCAGGCCCACGCCCCCCAGCGCCAGTATCAGCACCCCAAGAAACATGGAAAACAGCCGCGCGAACATGCTGTATCCGCTTTTATGCGCGTACTTCAAACTTATACCCCACGCCCCACACGGTGCGTATCATCCAGCCATATTTTTCACAGTCCGGCAGCTTTTCCCGCAAGCGCTTGATATGCACGTCCACGGTGCGGCTGTCGCCAAAGAAGTCGAAGCCCCACACCTGCTCCAGCAGCTGCTCCCGGGTGAACACCTGATTGGCGTGGCTGGCGAGAAAATACAGCACCTCCAGCTCCTTGGGGGGCATCTCCACCAGTTTGCCCTCATAGTGGCATTCATACTGGCTCAGGCTGACCGTCAGTCCGGGGAAGGACAGGGTGTCAGTCTTTTCCTCCTCCGGCCCCTGGGTGCGACGCAGCACGGCCTTGACCCGCGCCACCAGCTCCTTGGTGTCAAAGGGCTTGGTGATGTAGTCGTCCGCGCCCAGCTCCAGTCCCAGCACCTTGTCGAAGGTCTCGTCCTTGGCGGTGAGCATGATGATCGGGATGCTGCTGGTCTTGCGGATGGTGCGGCAGACCTGCCACCCGTCCATGCCGGGCAGCATCACGTCCAGCAGCATCAGATCGGGGGGCAGCTTGCGGAAAAGCGCCAGCGCGTCATCGCCGCGGTCTGCCGTCTTGACCTCAAAGCCCTCCTTTTCCAGGTAGAGCTGTACCAGCCTGCTGATATTCGGATCGTCGTCCACCAGCAGAATGTAAGGCTTATCTTTCATGTGCATGCCTCCTAAGTGTAGGTGTTGGGGGGCGAGGAAGGCGGCTTCTCTGAGAGAAGCCCCTCCCTCGCGCTCCCTCCCGAAGAGCGGCTGAGGAGGAATAAGGGCCTTCGTTTAAGCTGAACGCCCATGAAGCAAGGGGAGAACGGGAAGGTGGATTTACCTCCGCAAGGTCTTCGGGTGGGGTGCGGGGAGGGGCTTCTGGCACAGAAGCCGCCTCCCCGCCGTTTCTTATTTCAGCGTTACCACCGTCACGCCGCTTTCGCCCTCGCCGTAAACGCCCAGGCGGAAGGACTTGACGTGCATGTGATGCCGCAAATGCTGCTGAATGCCGCTGCGCAGCACTCCCGTGCCTTTGCCGTGAATGATGCTGACCTCGTTCAGGGAAGCCAGCACGGCTTCGTCCAGGTATTGATCCACCACGGGAATGGCCTCATCCAGCGCCATGCCGCGCACATCGCACTCCATGGGGACGGTGCGGGTCATGGCCCCGGTCTCGGCACGGAAGCTGCTTTTCTGCTTCTTGGCGGCAGGCTCGGACTTTACCAGCCGCAACTGGGACAGGTGTGCCTTCAGCTTCACAATGCCTGCCTGCAGCTGCACCTCGCCCTTTGCGTCCGGCACGGAAAGCACCACGCCGCGGGTCTTCAGGTTCAGGATCTCCACCTCGTCGCCAACCTTCAGCGTCTTCGGCGGCTTGTCCACACGGTCGGCCTGCTGGGTCAGCCCTTCGGAAAGGCTGTCGATGCCATCCTCCAGCCGCTTGCGCAGGGCCGCAGCCTGCATGTCGGGGCCGTTAGCGGCGGTCTTTTTCATCTGCTTCAGCTCGCGCATGACGCTTTCGGACTCCCGGCGGGCGTTTTCCAGAATGCGCCGCGCCTCGTCCTTCGCCTTGCGCAGGCTGGCTTCCCGCTTGGCCTCCATCTCCCGGCGCAGGCGCTCGGCCTCGTCCCGCAGCCTGGTGGTCTCGGCGGCAGCCTGCTCGGCAAGCTGGCGCTCCTTTTCCGCCACCTGGCGGTGATATTCCGCATTGGCGATCACGTCCTCAAAGCGCTTGTCTTCGGTGCTGAGCAGCTTTTTCGCTTCATCAATCAGCCCCTCGGAAAGCCCCAGCTTGCGGCTGATCTCAAAGGCGTTGCTCTTGCCGGGAACGCCGATGGACAGCCGATAGGTGGGCCGCAGGGTCTCCACGTTGAACTCCACGCTGGCGTTCTCCACGCCGGTGGTGGACAGGGCAAAGGCCTTCAGCTCGCTGTAGTGGGTGGTCGCCAGGGTGCGCACCTGCTTGCGCAGCAGCGCGGTCAAAATGGTCTGGGCCAGTGCCGCACCCTCGGTGGGATCGGTGCCTGCGCCCAGTTCGTCAAACAGCACCAGATCGTCGGGTGTGACTTCGTTCATAATGCCCACGATGTTGGTCATGTGGCCGGAGAAGGTGGAAAGGCTCTGCTCAATGGACTGCTCGTCGCCAATGTCCGCAAACACCTGCTGGAACACCGCCAGCTCAGTTCCCAGATCGGCGGGAACGTGCAGGCCTGCCTGTGCCATCAGCGTAAACAGGCCGACGGTTTTCAGCGTCACCGTTTTGCCGCCGGTGTTGGGGCCGGTGATGATCAGCGTGGTGAAATCGCCGCCCATCCACAGGTTGGTGGGTACGACCTTTTCCCGGTCAATCAGCGGATGCCGTCCGCGAATGATGTTGATGAAGCCGTTGCGGTTCATCTTCGGGGTCACGCCGGACATGTCCCGGCTGAGCAGCCCCTTGGCAAAGGCGAAGTCCAGCTCTGCCAGCAGCTCAAGGTTTTCCGTCAGCTGGGGCGCATAGGGGGCGATCTCCGCCGACAGGGCGGCAAGGATGCGCTCGATCTCCTGTTTTTCCTTGGCCTCCCACTGCTTCAGCTCGTTGCCCATTTCCACCGCCGCCATGGGTTCAATAAACAGCGTCGCGCCGCTGGCAGACTGGTCATGCACCAGGCCGGGAACGTTGGCGCGGTATTCCGCCTTTACGGGCAGCACATAGCGGTCGTTGCGCATGGTGAGAATGGGATCCTGCAAATATTTTTGATACGCGGTGGAGCGGATCATGCTGTTCAGCCGCTCCTTGATGCGCTCGGTTGCGCCGCGCAGGTGGCGGCGGATGTTGGCAAGCTCAGTGGAAGCCTTGTCCGAAATTTCATCCTCTGAAAGGATGGCGGTGGTGACGTCGTCCTCCAAATTGCGGAAGCTGCCCAGCAGGCCGGCTTTTTCCTTCAGCCGGGGCGTGTTATCCCGCTCTGTCACCAGGGCGGAGCGCGCCGTACGGCAGGCCCGCATCAGCGTGGCGATCTCCAGCAGCGCCTTAGGGGAAAGGGTAGCGCCCTTGTCACACAGGGCCAGATAGGGACGCACATCCGTGAAGGAGGCCAGGGGATTGCCGCCCACATAGGTCAGCACCACCAGCGCCTCCTCGGTCTCCTCCTGCCACTCGGAAATTTCCTGAAAATTGGTGGAGGGAACCAGCGCCTGACACTTTTCCGCACCCAGCGGGGTCAGCGCCTTCTCCGTCAGCATATCGCGAATTTTGGTAAATTCCAAAACGCGCAGCGTTCGCTCTTTCATCATGAAGCTCTCCATCCTTTTATGCAACAGGCCGCGTCCAGTGGCCTGTGGTGGTCGTTTCAGGAGCGGGCTGCCCTGCCAGCAGCGCGGCGGTCTCAGCCTTGCCTTCCAGCGTGAAGGCATACAGCGGTGCGGCAAGCCCTGCCGTCTGGGTACGCAGATCGGTAGGCAGGCTGTTGTACAGCTCAATGCGGCACCCTTCCGGCAAGCGCTGGCGCAGCAGGGGGAAATCCTTGCCCCGGCGGTCTGTCAGCACCTGTCCTGCCAGCGCGTTGGGGGCATGGGCGTCGCACATGCGGCAGGCCGCATGCCCGTGACTCAACCCCAGGTATACCCGGGCGGGGCAGTGGTGGAGCAGCATCAGCCGCACACGTCCCCATGCCCACACCAGCGCAGGTACATCGCCGCGCACCAGCGTCTCCGTTTCCCGGGCGGAAAGCTCCGGGGAGGCGATGGCAAATACGCAGCCCTGCTGCAGCAGCACCGCCAGCGCCCGCCGATTCATCACCGGAATGGCAGGCCCAGCCGCCACGGGCAGGGGCCACGCATGCCCCAACTGCCCCACGCTGCCCAGCACAAGCCCCTCCAGCTGCGCGGACTGCGCTGCTGCCAGCGCGGCAAGCAGGTCAAGGGTCTCCTCGGTGCAGACAGTGGGCAGGCACAGCCACACCCTGCGGGGCAGCGCTGCCAGCACCTCGCGAAGCGTATCCGCTTCATAGCTTTCCGGCTGAAGCAGCACACGCACGTCTTCCGGGACGGCCTGCACCTGCGCCAGCGTACGGCACAGCGCCGTTCGGGGCTGGGGGGAGGCAGGCAAGGGAAGCGCACGATCTGGCAGCTCCCGTCCGGCCTTGCGCGTAAAAGCGGCAATGCGGGCCTCCGTGAACTGCGCAAGCCCCTCCCGCCGCAGGGCGTTCAGTGCGGAAACTGCGACAAAGGCTCCTGCTGTGTCTACGGTTGCAGCCGTCACGCGGAAGCAGGTGTCGCCCGTCTTTTCCAGGCAGCGAACAGCGTCCTCCTCCGTCAGCGCACGGGAACGCGCAGGCTGCACGTCCTCCCCGGTGACGGCAATACTGACGTCCCCGTCGGTGACGGTCAGCGTCAGCGGCGCGTTAGGCCATGCGGTCAGGTGCATCTGCACCGGGATGGTCGGTTCAGGCAGGGCGGCGGCTTCCGCCATTTGGCGCGCATCCGTCAGACGGCAGACCAGATCGCCTGCCTTGACCTGCATGCCCGGGCGCAGGCGAAGCAGCGCCTCCTGTCCCGCAGGCACATCCTTGCCTGCGTAGATCATGTCCTGATCCTCGCGGCCCCGCACCTGCAGTCCATCGCCGTCGTGCAGCGCCAACAGGGGCGTGAACCGGGCAAAGCCTCGTTCCACCCGGCTGATTCTCCCCAGCGTTATCCCCAGATGGTTGACCCGCTGTGGAAAAATCACCGCCGCGTCCTCTGCGCCCATGGCATAGCCGCGCATGAAGTCCCCGCGGTTGAAGATCTGCCGCAGGTCACGTTCCTCCTGCGCGTCTGCCGGGTGAAAATGCCCGGCATTCATTTGGTCGATGGCGCGGCGATAGCTGTTCGCTACCACAGCCACGTATTCAGGCCGCTTCAGCCGTCCCTCCAGCTTGACGGAGACGGCTCCCGCCTCTGCCAGGGCAGGCAGGTCGTTGCGCAGGCACACGTCCCGCGGACTGAGCCATGCGGCGGTCTTTCCACGGTAGGTATAGGGCAGGCGGCAGGGCTGGGCGCAGCGCCCGCGGTTGCCGCTGCGTTCGCCCAGCATGGAGGAAAACAGGCATGCGCCGCTGACGGCTACGCACTGTGCGCCATGCCCGAAGACCTCGATCTCGATGCCCTCGCCCGCCGCGCGGCGGATGGCGGACAAATCACATTCCCGCGCCAGCACCGCACGGGTAAAGCCCATGTCGCGCACAAAGCGCACACCGCTGGCATTGTGCAGGGTCATTTGCGTGCTGGCGTGGGCAGGCAGGTCAGGAAAGCGTGTGCGCAGCAGATCAGCCACGCCGAGGTCCTGCACCAGCACGCCGTCCACTCGCAGCTGATTCAGCAGCCGAAGCACGTCCGTCACCGCGTCCAGTTCGCTGTCCTTGACCAGCGTATTCACCGTCACATGGACGCGCACATGATGCAGGTGGCAATAGCGCACTGCCTCGCGCAGCTCCTCCGCGTCAAAGTTTCCTGCTCCGGCCCGTGCGCTGAACGCAGCGTAACCCAAATACACCGCGTCCGCGCCCGCTGCGACGGCCCGCCGAAGGGCTTCCATACTCCCCGCCGGAGCAAGATTCTCCATAATGTACCTCCATGTGTGTGATGCGAGGGAGACTGCTTCTGTGTTCGGGGAACAGCCCAAGGCAACAGAACCTACGCTTCCCTCTGCCACTGTTCGCCGCCCCTCGCTTATTCCGCCTTCCCGCCCTTCAAGTCCTCCAATTCCTTCCGCACCAGCATCAATTCCCGGCGCAGCCGGGTGTTCTCATCGTGGCTTTTCATCAGGTCGTCCGCCATGTTCAGGCAGGTCAACACGGCGACCATGTTGGAGGGCAGACGGCTGGCAAGCGCCGTTTCGTTGATCTTGCGATCTACATAAGCGGCGACCCGCTGCATATATTCCGGAGAATCAGAGGAAACCAGCGCGTATTCTTTGCCCGCGACGCGGACGACCGTCTTTTGCTTTTCCATGGACAAACACCTCCCTGCTGCGGAAAAGAGCGCAGACGACAAGGGGGCCGACCCTTCCCGCCTGCGCTCATGCGTGCTTTACATCTGCTCAAAAGGATAATCCACGCCGTAGGTCTCCACACGGATGGACTTCATGACCTGGGGCGTCCGGGGCCGGTCGTTGTAGTCGCGGCTGGTGTTCACAATGTCCTCCGCAACCTCCATGCCCTCCAGCACCTTGCCGAAGGCGGCATAAGCGCCGTCCAGATGGGGGCTGTCGCTGGTCATGATGAAGAACTGGGAGCCTGCGGAGTCGGGCCGCATGCTGCGCGCCATGCTCAGCACGCCGTAGGTGTGCTTCAGATCGTTCTTCACGCCGTTCTGCGCAAACTCGCCCTTGATGGAGTAGCCGGGGCCGCCCATGCCGGTACCCTTGGGGTCACCGCCCTGGATCATGAAGCCCGGAATGACGCGGTGGAAAATCAGCCCGTCGTAAAAGCCGCTGTTCGCCAGTGCTGCAAAGTTGCCCACGGACTGGGGCGCAATCTCAGGATACAGCTCGCCCTTCATCTGGCGGCCGTCCTCCATGGTGATAACAAACGTAGGATGCTGTGCCATGGAAATCATTTCTCCTTCCATCAGGCAGAATGCCTGTCTTGATGCCTGCATTGCAAAAAATCCAAGGCTATTGTAACAGCTTCAGCGCATAAATTCAAGGGGCAGTGCGGCGCAGAAGCAGGACGCGGCTGCACCTCAGCCCTCTGCGAACAGCCGCTGCTTCCGCGCGATCATCTCATCCACCCGCGCAATGTAGTTTTCAATATTGCTGACGTTGGGTTCGCGCTCAATGCGGCCCTGCTGGGGGAAAATGCGCTTGGAAATACTGCCTGCGCCCAGGGCAAGGATATGCGTCGTCTCCTCCATAATATCCACATTGTACTGGCAGGCGTGGCCCGGCAGGGCATAGCCGACATTTTCCTGATTGCCCGCCATGTTCTTCTGGCGGTAGAGGTAATAGGGCGTAAGGCCAAGCTCCTCGGCGGTGCGGTGACCCATGCGCACCATCTCTGCTGCCAGCGCTGCCGGGGGCAGTGGAGCGTTTTCCAAATGCAGGCGGCTGGAACGCTTGATGGCAAGCGTATGCACCGTCAGGCTTTCCGGGCGCAGGGCGCGCGCGCCGTCCATGGTGCGGGCAAAGTCCGCAAGGTCCTCGCCAGGAAGCCCTGCGATCACATCCATGTTGATGTGGTGGAAGCCCACCTGACGCGCCATGGCGTAAGCGTCATAGATCTGCTGCACGGTGTGGCGGCGGCCGATAATTTCCAGCGTCTTGTCGTTCATGGTCTGCGGGTTGATGCTGATGCGGCGGATGCCGGCATCCCGCAGGGTCTCCAGCTTTTCCAGCGTCAGCGTGTCGGGACGGCCCGCCTCCACGGTGTATTCAGCGGCTCCGGGAAACAGCTTCATCACCATGTGCATCAGCCGCCGAAGCTGATCGGCATTCAGGGCGGTGGGGGTGCCGCCGCCCACATACAGGGCGCGGAGCTTCTTCCCACTGGTTTCCAGCAGCTGCGCGCAGGCGGTCATCTCCTGAAACAGCGCTGCCAGATACGGCTCCACCAGCTTGCCCTTGCCCAGCTCGCCGCTGAGGAAGGTGCAATAGGCACAGCGGGTGGTACAGAAGGGGATGCCGATATACACGTCTACCGCGCCGTCATCGGGGGTGGGCAGGGCGGACTGCACGGTCACAATGTCCCGCAGCAGCTTGATTTTTTCCGCCGATACGTCAAACTCCTCCGCGACCCAGGCGCAGGCCTCGTCGAGGGACTTGCCGTGCGCCATGGCTTCGTACACCAGCCGCGTGGGACGGATGCCCGTCAGGCTGCCCCAGGGGGGCGTGGTGCCTGCAAGCTCCTTGCACAGATCGTAGAGGGTCTGCTTGCACAGCCGCTTCAGGGCGCGCTTTTCCTCCAGCAGGGTGGTGCGCTCGTCTTCGCCTGTAGGAATGGGACAATCGCGGTGGTGCATTTTTTCGCCCAGGGAGAAATCACAATGGTATGCGCCGTTTTCCTCCCAGGCACGCCAGGTGAAGTGGGGAAGATGGCTCTCTTCCCAAAGCTCTGGGGGCAGGGCGAAAAGCCGGGTTACATCCCGCAGCTCAGGGGCAACGGTCTGCAACAGAAATTCCGTTCGATGTTCATCTTGCATAGGTGCTGCTTCTTCCTTTTCAGCCCGGACTCAATGTCCGGGATAGATGGTACAGGCGTGGGCGAGGGGCGCAAGGCGCGTGAGGGACGCCTGCATCTCCACATCGCTGCCGCCGGGAAAGTCTGTGCGGCCGCAGCCGCCATGGAAAAGGGTATCGCCGGTGAAAAGCACGTCCCCTGCCTGATAGCAGACGCTGCCGGGCGTATGTCCCGGAGTATGCAGCACGGTGAGGGTGATGCCTGCGGCCTGTACGGTATCGCCTTCATGCAGCAGATGGTCTGCGGCGGGGGCGGTGATGGTTTGGCGGATCATGCCGCACAGATTCAAGTGGGGGTCTGCGAGCATGGGCGCGTCCAGCGCATGGATATACAGGGGAACTCCGGCAGTTTTCAGGCTTCGGACAGCGCCGATATGGTCAAAGTGTCCATGGGTGAGCAGGATGGCGGCAAGGTGCTTGCCTGCCATGGCTTCCCGGATGCGTTCAGGCTCTGCGCCGGGGTCAATGACAAGGCAGTCGCTGCGGGAGGGCAGGGAGACGATATAGCACTGGGTCGCCAGCAGGCCCACGGGGATGGTTTGGATATTCAAGGGTGCGGGCATGGTAAGGGATGCTCCTTCCTATTGGCAGGTACAGGTGGTATGCTACCACGGGCGAGGGGAATATGCAAGCGCCAGATAGAGCCTGCATCCTAAAATCGCTGACGTGAGATGGGTCAGAAAAGAGCATCGTTATATGGACTGTTTGCCAGTACCTCATCGATTGCATGCTTACCTTTGCTATAATAGGGTTCGCCGAGTGCTTGCAATAAGTCTAATTGCTTAGCAAACATGGTTCGTCGCCAGTCTTCGCCCGACTTTTGATGCAGCCTTGCATATTCAACAGCTAGATTAGCTGTGATTCCCCAATATAAAACAAATAATAGCTCCTCTGCATTGTGGTAGGTTACTTCCGGCCAAATGTTGCCTCTTTCATCAATAGAGACGCAATGAAATCCCTTGTCATTGACAAAAAAGTAATCTCCTGGAGCATGGCATCCAAGCTGTTCAGAAAAGTAGATTCCTTTTTCATCTCCTATGCTTACGCCTATTTTATGCAAGTCATGCTGAACGGTTTCCTTCAATGTATTCATATCCACAGTAGCTATTACCTCGATTCTAGACAGCAACAGAATGCAGCTTACACAAAAAGCCCATCATGCAACAAGCATACAGTTCAGTTACGCACCGCGCCAGCGAGAGACTTTTCTCTAGCCTCCTTCCGCAGAAGGAGGGGGATCGCTCGCCGGGAGGCGAGTGGTGGAAGATATACTCCCCCACCGGAAGCGCTAATAGCTTGATAGACAGAAAAGTCATCCTCTGCTTTTGAATACCTCCGTCCCGGCGGCACACGACCGCGCTGAAATCTGTTGCTAGAGAGCGTTTCGTCCGTCTGCGGACGGACGACCTACTTTGCTCTCGGGCAAAGTAGGCAAAACCGACCGGGGGCCGGCAAAATTTCCATGCGGCGTGCCGGCCCCCGGACTCCTCATGCCGAAATTGCGTTTGGCGTGGAGCCTTCCCGGGGGGACACAACCCGAGCTGCCTTCGGTTCCGCCCTAACGACCCCATTTCCAACTGCGGCATTGCATGCGCAGTTGGAAATGGGGTCTGTGCTTAGGGTTGGATAGAGCAGCTTTAGGTGATGGGGCATAGGCTTTGGATGGACCGCTGGAGTTTATAGGCGTTCTTATTGGTCAACCTTTGGCAGCTTGAACCAGAAGGTGGTGCCTGCATTTTCCTGGCTGTCTACGCCGTAGGAGGCTGCATGGGCTTCCAGGATGCTGCGCACGATGCTCAGGCCCAGGCCGGAGCCCTGGATGGCACGCTTATGGTTTTCCTTCGCGCGGTAGTAACGGTTCCAGATGAGGGGCAGTTCATCGGCGGGGATGCCCCTGCCGCTGTCGTGGATGGCAATGCGCACCTGATCGCCCTCCAACGTTTGGGTGACGGTGACGGTTTTATCAGGGCCGGTATAGGTCAGGGCGTTGTTGATGAGGTTATAGACCACCTGACCGATGCGGCCCTCGTCCGCCAGCACGGTGTATTCTGCATCGGGGGTGAAATGGATTTGATAGCCGTCCTGCTCCTTCAGCTTGTTATAGCGGGTCAGGATGGCACGAATGGCCTCCGTCAGGTTGAAGGGGGCGGGTTCCATTTTCAGCGTTCCGGCTTGCAGCTTGCTGAAATCCAGCAGCTCGGTCACCAGCGAGGACAGCCGTGCCGTTTCATCAATGACGATCTGCATGTTCTCGGGGGTGTTCTCGCCGGGAATGTCCCGCATGACCTCTGCATAGCCGCCGATCATGGTCAGGGGAGTGCGCAGGTCGTGGGAGATGTTTGCGATCAGCTCCTGCTGCAAATGCTCCACCTGGCTCAACTCATCCGCGGCCTTGACCAGCGTGTCGTTCAGCTCGCTGATCTCCTGATAGCTGCCGCTGTGCGGGGGACGGTCATACTTGCCGCGGGACAGCGCCCGTGCGGCCTGATTCGTCTCCACAATGGGCCGGGAAATGCGATGGGAGATCAGCACTGCCAGCAGCATGGCGAGGATCAGCACAATGACCGTCACCATCACCAGCTGCGAGCGCAGAGTGCTGACCGTAGCGTCCAGGGGCGTGATGACTGCGCTGAGCAGGATGTAGCGCACGGTGCCGTCCTTTAGGGCGACCCGGCGGCTGTACAGCAGGCTGGTCTGCGATGGACCAACGGCAGGGGGAACGCGGCCTACAAAGCGATCCTGATCGAATTGTTCGTTTCGGGTGCGTTCCTGATTAAAAAAGCGCAGCACGGGGCCGTCTGCCTCATCTGCCAGATGACAGAAAAAGTGCAGGCCATGGTCGCCGACCTTGTGCAGGATGCAGAAATTTGTTGCATCATAGGAAAGCAGGGTGTTGCCGTCCGCATCCAGCACCAGTACGCAGACGGAGTTTTGCGTGGACAGGCGCTCTGCCAGCGCGTCTAGCTCCTCATTGTCGATGTTCTGCACCAGCGTTTCCCCGGTGGACTGGATCATGCGGGTCTTGAAAAAACGATAGAAATCGTTCAGCAGCACCACCTGAAACACCCACAGCAGACTGATGACCAGTACCACGAAAAGCGCCAGATACAGCATCACCTGATGCTGAATGCGTGGTGCGCGGCGTGCTTTATTCCTTTTCAAAGCGATACCCCACTCCCCGCAGGGTCGTAATGCGGTCTGCATACGGCCCCAGCTGACGGCGCAGCAGCTTGATGTGCGTATCCAGCGTGCGGTCATCGCCATAAAAATCATAGCCCCAAATTTCCGCCAGCAGCTTTTCACGCGTCAGGGCAATGCCGCGGTTGCGCACCAGATAAAACAGCAGGTCGTATTCCTTGGGGCTGAGGTCCAGGGGCTTGCCGTCCAGGGTCACCCGGCGGGCGGTGAAGTCCACCGTCACGCCGCCGATCTCCACCAGCTCCCGCGTCTCCTGCTTGACGCCGCTGCGCTTCAAAATGGCGGCGACCCGCATCATCAGCTCCTTGGGGGAGAAGGGCTTGACCACATAATCATCAATGCCCAGTTCAAAGCCGTGGAGCTTGTCATATTCCTCGCCCCGGGCGCTGAGCATCAGGATGGGGACGCTGCTGGTTTTGCGGATCTCCCGGCAGGCGGAAAAGCCGTCCAGGTCGGGCATCATCACGTCCATGATGACCAGATCGTAGGTATGCTGACGGCACAGTTCCACCGCCTGCATGCCATTTTCAGCTTCCGTGACTTCGTATTGTTCAAAGGCCGCGTATTTTCGGATCAGCTCCCGAATACGCGCTTCATCGTCCACTACCAGCAGATGCATGACAAATCTCCTTTCTCTGATGAAAAGCATACGCACAGTATACGCGCATGCACCGGGATGTTCAAGAAAAAACTCCGCCGCCAGCATGGACGACGGAGCAAGGAATTAGGGATTAAGGATGAAGAAGGTTTCTGTTGTTATGGCGTCATCTTTGGTTTCGGAGTGCGCATCAGCGTCTCCCTCAGGCCATCCTACCACTTCCTTTCATTTGATGTGGGCTTCTATATCAAAGCGTCCGCAGGCGCGAGATTCCCATATTTACACCGTTCCGGGGCTGCGGAAGGAGACCTGCTCCTCCATGCCCTGCCGCATCAGCTCAAAGGACAGCGGCAAGGCTTCTGTGGCGGAGGCCAGCAGCGTGTCCACGTCCGAGGCGGCACTTAAGGCAGTGCCGTTTAGGCTCAATAGCTGATCGCCTACCTGAATGCCCGCCTTTTCCGCAGGGCTGTCCTGCATCACTGCCAGTACATAGACCCTGTCCTCGCGGGTGTCGCGCAGCACCATGCCCAGCGATGCAGCCTGCAGGGGCCAGGAGGTCGGCGGATCGGGGGGCGCAGCTTGCGGAAGGTTCAGCACCAGCAGCGGCACAAGGGCCAGCACTGCCAGCGTGACGCAGGCAATAAGCCACCGCCTGTGCAGCTTTGCCAGCGTTCCGGTGTGTTTGGATGACCTTGCCATGCGTTCCGTCTCCCTTCGGTTGATGAAAAAAGGATAATAAAGAAAAGTGAAGAATAGATGAATACGTGTTGAAAGCTGTTTGAATTTGTGAGAGGAGGAAACGCCGCATGCAGAGAACCGCGCGGGAACCTGCGCAGCTGGCGGGCAATCAGGCCACCGGGACGCTGAAGCTGGTGGCCCTGCTGTTTATGTTTGCAGACCATGCGGGAAAAATGCTTTTCCCGGCGGTGCCGGAAATGCGCATACTGGGCCGCATCGCCTTTCCCATCTATGCCTGGTGCATGGTGGTGGGCTTCCATTACACCCGCGATCCGCTGCGTTATGCCATGCGGGTGCTGCTGGTGGGCATCGTATCCCAGCCGCTGTATATGGCGGCGCTGGACCATACCTGGCAGCAGCCCAACATTTTCCTGACGCTTTTTATGGCGCTGCTGGCGCTGATGGCGGTGTCGGAGAAGCCGTGGGAAAAGCAAAGTACCGCCCTGCACATCGGCGGACGGTGTCTGGCGGCGGTGGGCCTGTTAGCTTGTCTGGCACTGACGGATATGCTGAAATGCGATTACGGCTGGCGGGGCGTGCTGCTGGTGGTGCTGCTGTATGCTGTGCGGGACAGCAGCAAGGGCGTCGCGGCGGTGATGGTGGCGTTCTGCCTGTTCTGGGGTGCAAATACCAGCACGGTGGCGCGGCTGTTCGGCCTGCCCATTCAGCGCTTGCAGGGAACGGCACTGTCTCTGCTGGCCCCCTGGCTGCGCATTCAGGCGCTGGCGGTGCTGGCCCTGCCGTTTATTTTGCCAAGGTGGAAGGAACGTGTGAAGCTGCCCAAATGGGTGGGCTACGGCCTGTACCCGGCGCATTTGGCGCTGCTGTGGCTGCTGGAACAGGTGATGTAAGGAGGCATTCTCGTGAAGAGCATCAAGCGCGGACGGGGGCCGTCCATGCAAAACGGAGTTGGCTATATCATTGCTGCGGTGTTCGGCGTTCTTTGGACGATTCTCAGCGCCAGCATGATGCAGGGCGCAGCAGCGGATTTCGGCGGCTTCGGCGCGGCGGGGACGATCTTCCCACTGCTTGGGGTGGTGTTCACCGTGGGCGCCATTGCGGGAGCAGTGTATCATTTCCGCAACGCCACGGCGAAAAATCGCTATTCCGAGCTGGACATTACCGAGGAGGGTGAGGAGCCGGATCCCTTGCAGGAGAAATACGGCGAGAAGCTGGAGAAGCACGATTGTCCTGCCTGCGGCGCGAAGGTCGGCAAGGACGACGCTTATTGTGCAAAATGCGGGAAGAAGCTGTAAGCGAACGACATACAGAAAGAAGGCAAGCAAAATGAGACAGGAAACGCTGAACACGGCGCGCAGAAGCGCCGTACTGCCCATTGCGCTGTATCCCTGGGGCGGGGACTATCGCCCTGCCGCGTGGGTGCAGTGCGGGATGGATGCGGACAAGGTGGTCTTTCGCCTGTGGTGTCAGGAGGATGACCGGGATGTGCCGCAGTATCATCACGCGAACGACCCTGTTTCGCAGGACAGCTGTCTGGAGACCTTCGTCATTTTCTATCCGAACGAGACGAAGTACCTGAATTTTGAGGTGAATCGCGCAGGAACGATGCTCATGGAGCAGGGAACGCGGCGGGGTGACAGAAGCTATCCCATGCCGGAGGATTTCCCGGGCGTTCCCTTCCCGAAGGCACAGGCTTTTGAAACGGCGGACGGTTGGGGCGTACAGGTGGAGGTGCCGGTGGCCTTTGTGCAGGCGATCTATGGCACGGACGCGCCGATCATGCCGGAGAACATGCGCGGCAATTTCTACAAGTGCGGCGCGGTGGCGGATCGGGAGCATTACGCCTGCTGGGCCCCGGTGCAGGCGCCTAAGCCGGATTACCATCGCCCGGAATGCTTCCGGGCCTTCTGGCAGGAAGAAAAGTAAATCTTACGCAGGCAATTGCATGGAGAAGGTGAGCTTCGGCTCACTTTTTCTTTTGCTTGGCGGGTTTGACAGGCGCGGGGATCCACATGCTTTCCTGCACAGCTTCAGGGGAATCCGCCTCGATCAGCGCCAGAATGCGCTCCTTGTCCGCACCCTCTGCCAACACGGGCGCAAAGTCGTTTTCCGGGGCGGAGCCGGAAGTCAGCACGGGCAGCAGCGTCACCTGCGCACCGAGGTATTTCTTTCCCTCGAAGTGCAGCTCCAACTGGGCCAACAGCCCATCAAAGGCAGTCAGATCATGCGTACCGCCAAACACCAGGTTGCCCAGGCTCCACAGCACCAGCGCGCCGCTGCGTACCTCTACGCCCTGCACTACATGCGGGTGGCTGCCAATGAGAATGTTTGCGCCGCACTTAATGGCGTAGTCCGCCATGCGCTCCTGCGCGCGGTTGTGGGTGGGACTGTATTCCCGGCCCCAGTGGCAGGAATAGACGATCAAATCGCACCCGGCCTTTTTCAAGGCCTGAATGTCCTTGCGGATGGTGGTGCGGCTCTTTTTCCACACGGTTTCCCGACAGCCGCCGAAACCGATCTTGACGCCATCCTTTTCCCAAATGTACAAATGCCCGTAGCCGCTGTAGCCCACGCCTGCCGCGTCCAGCGCCGCCAGGGTGGAGCGCTTGCCGCTGGTGCGGTAATCCACAAAGTGGTTGTTTGCCACGTTGACCTGCTCCACGCCCGCGTCTACCAGCATTTGCGCATAGGCAGGCTTGCCGCGGAAATTATGCTGCCGGGTGTAGTCATGCCCCTTATTGCCCTCTTGCAGCACGCATTCCAGGTTCAGCAGCGTCATGTCGTCCGCCTGAAAAATGGGGGCCAGGTGCTGAAAGGGCCAGCCCATGCCGTTCGCTTCCACGGCGGTGAGAAAGGTGTCCGCATCGTCCTGCCATTCCTCGCGGGTGGCAAGTACGCAGTCGCCGCCTACCGTCAGGGTCAGGCAAGTCTCCTCTCCCAGGGCAGGAAAGGCAAACAGCAGGCACAGCAGCACACACAGCAGCTTTCGCATGGCGAATCCCTCCAGGCAGTTTCCTTATACCCTTAAGACGGCGCAGCGGCGCGAAAAGTTTGCAGCACGCAAAATATTTCAGAAAGGGAATTGAAACTCCAAATCCTGCATCGCGGGGCGGAAAACAGGGTGCAGTAAAGCAAAATTTGCATTTTTTCTCAGAAAGACTTGCAAAAATACCAGGAAACCTATATAATGGTTTTTGCCGCTGCAAAAGCTGCATATTTCAAAGAAGAAATATCCAAAGCAGCCGAAAAATGCAGCAGACGGCACTTGGACATGCAAGAGGAGGATGCTTCCCATGGCTTTGACCGTTTCTCACCGTTGCCAGAATATTACTCCCTCCATGACCCTGAGCATTGACGCGCGGGCCAAAGAAATGCGCGCCGCCGGGCTGAACGTCATCGGCTTCGGCGTGGGTGAGCCGGATTTTCCCACCCCCAAGCATATTTGCGACGCAGCCAAGGAGGCCATTGACAAGGGCATGACCCGGTATACCCCTGCCGCAGGCACAAAGGAGCTGCGCAAGGCGATCGTGGAAAAGCTGCGCCGGGATAACGACATGACGTACACCTATGGTGACATCATTGTTTCCAACGGTGCGAAGCATTCCCTGTATAATATTTTTCAGGCGATCATCGATCCTGGCGACGAGGTGCTGATCCCCTCGCCCTGCTGGGTATCCTATCCCGAGATGGTGCGCATGGCGGGCGGTGTACCCGTGTTCATTCCCGCCACCGAGGAGACGAACTTCATTCCCACCAACAAGGACATTGCCAGCCGCGTCACCCGCCGCACCAAGGCGATCATTATCACCAGCCCCTCCAATCCCAACGGCAGCGTATGGAGTCAGGAGCAGCTGCAATTTGTGGCCGATCTGGCGGTGAGCCATCCCTTCTTTGTGGTCAGCGATGAGATTTACGAAAAGCTGATCTACGATGGGCAGAAGCACCTGTCCATTGCACAGCTGGGCGAGCAGATCAAGAGCCAGACGTTCATTGTGAATGGTGTGAGCAAGGCGTATGCCATGACGGGCTGGCGCATTGGCTATGTGGCGGGGCCGCGCAGTGTGATCTCCGCCATGTCGAGCTTCCAGTCCCAGGCCACCAGCAACCCCAACAGCATTGCCCAGTATGCGGCAATGAAGGCGCTTCAGGGTGATCAGAGCTGTGTGGACGAGATGGTGGCGGAATTCCAGAAGCGCCGCGATGTGATCTACGAGGGCATCAATGCGATCTCTGGCCTGAGCTGCCGCAAGCCCCAGGGCGCGTTCTATGTGATGATGAACATCAAGGAGATCCTGGGCCGTCATTACAACGGACGTGTTATTGAGGATTCCATGGACTTTGCCGAGCTGCTCCTTGCCGAGAAGCAGGTTGCTGTTGTACCCGGCATTGCCTTTGAAGCCGAGGGCTACTGCCGTCTCTCCTACGCCGTCAGCATGGAAAACATCCTGGAAGGTCTGGATCGCATCGCCGCATTCGTCAACGAATTGAGCTGATGGAGCTTGCGAGTGATGCGAGGGAGGCAGCTTCTGTGTTAGGGAAGCACCGCACCATGCCGTGGCAGCGCTGGCGGGTGCTTTTGCACCATCTGCTTTGTGTAAAAATCTCGATTTACATCCAGTAAACCTTCGATTTTTACACTTTGCAACTGGCACAAAATCCCCTCGCCATTGCATCACGTCATGGTGCGGTGCTTCCCTAAAAGCTCCTCCCTCGCGCTCCCTCCCGAAGAGCAGTGTTATTTTCGATAAATATGGCATCTTTGCAGCGCGATAGTGGTGCGGCTGAACGTTAGTGAAAAGCCGCACGCTAGGGATACCCCAAAGGTGGGGAGCTGTTGCAAAAAAACGTGCCGTATTAGGTAAATGAATAGCATGGGTTGCTTTCCAAAGGGGGAAAGCCTGCCGAAAGGCTCCCTTTTATACGGGAGCCTTTTGCTTTACTGTGGCACAGCCGCATGCTAAAATAACGCATTCCCAGCCCTGCCCGTTTTCCGCAGGACGTATTGAAATTTTTGAAAGGAGGCCGCCCCTTATGCTGGAATTTGACAAGAAACTGAATCTGATCACGCAGGCGAAATATAAGTATAGCCTGCAAAACGTGGAGGAACCAAATCTCTATCGGGAAATTTATGACTATGAGCATATCCCGAAGATCGCGTTCAACATGCGCCATGTACCCGAGGATATGCCTGAAGAAATTTGGATCACGGATACGACGTTCCGTGATGGTCAGCAGTCCGTCAGCCCCTTCACGCCCGATCAGATCGTGCATCTGTTCAAGCTGATGAGCCGCTTGGGCGGCCCCAAGGGCATTGTCCGCCAAAGCGAGTTTTTCCTGTATACTGACAAAGATAAGGAAGCCCTGCGCCGCTGTCAGGATCTGGGCCTGCCCTTCCCGGAGATCACCACCTGGATACGCGCCAATGAGAAGGACTTCGAGCTGGTCAAGGCCGCAGGTGTGAAGGAAACGGGCATCTTGGTGTCATGCAGCGACTATCACATTTTCAAAAAGATGCACCTCAACCGTGCCCAGGCCTTGGACAAATATCTTGGCATCATTAAGGAAGCACTGGCCCAGGGCATCACGCCCAGGTGCCATTTTGAGGACATTACCCGCGCGGATTTCTACGGCTTTGTGGTTCCCTTCGCAGAGGAGCTGATGGCGCTGTCCAAGGAGAGTGGCCTGCCCATCAAGATTCGCGCCTGCGACACCATGGGCTATGGCGTGACGTATTATGGCGCGGCCCTGCCCCGCAGCGTTCCGGGCATCATTTACGGCCTGCGCCACTACGCCGAGGTGCCTTCCAGTCAGCTGGAATGGCATGGACACAACGACTTCTATAAGGTCGTTTCCAACGCGGGCGCGGCATGGATGTACGGCTGCTCCAGCGTGAACTGCTCCCTGCTGGGCATCGGCGAGCGGACGGGCAACTGTCCGCTGGAGGCCATGGCAATAGAATACCAATCCCTGCGCGGCACAGATGATGGCATGGATCTGAGTGCCGTGACGGAGATCGCCGACTATATGGAGCGTGAGATTGGCATTGAGATCAGCCCTCGCCAGCCCTTTGTGGGCCGTCACTTCAACGAGACCCGTGCAGGCATCCACGCGGACGGCATGCTGAAAAACGAGGAAATTTACAATATCTTCGATACCGCCAAGATCTTGAACCGTCCCGCAACGGTCGCGGTGGATTCTCACAGCGGCCTGGCAGGCGTGGCGCACTGGATGAACGGCTACTTCCGCCTGAAGGGTGAGAACGTTGTCGCGAAGGATGACCCGCTAGTGCGCGATGTTCGCGCTCAGGTGGATAAGCTCTACGAACAGGGCCGCAACACGGTCATGGGCGATGAGGAATTGGAGATCATGGTGCGTAATGCCGACGTAGAACGCTATGAGCGCCTGCTGTTCCACAAGAGCAAGTAAAAAGAAGCAGGCCAGCCTACAAAAATGCCGCCCGGACGCTCTGTCAGCGTCCGGGCGGCGCGTTTATTTATCAAAAAGTCTAACCGAAGGCCGATATTCTCATTTTCTCAGCTGCTCTTCGGGAGGGAGCGCGAGGGAGGGGGCTTCTGGCACAGAAGCCTCCTCCCTCGCATCGCTTACCTTAGTTGTTATTATTCGTTCTCCACAGACGGGCGCGGTCGCCGGCGTTCAGAATCTTTTTGCGCATGCGCAGGTTCTTGGGGGTGATCTCCAGCAGCTCGTCATCATCAATGAATTCCAGGCACTCCTCCAGCGTCATGGGATGCACGGAGATCAGACGCATCGCATCCTCGGAAGCGGAAGCGTTGCGCATGTTGGTGACGTGCTTCTGCTTGCACACATTGACCACCAGATCGTCCGGGCGGGCGTTCTGACCCACGATTTGGCCCTCGTAAATGTTCTGACCAGCGCCGACAAACAGCGTGCCGCGCTCCTGCGCATAGAACAGACCGTAAGAAGTGCTGACGCCCGTCTCATGCGCCACCAGCGCACCCACATTGCGGTGCGGAATGTCGCCCTTCACAGGCTCATAGCGCTCAAAGGTCGCGGACATGATGCCCTCGCCGCGGGTGTCCGTCATGAACTCGCTGCGATAGCCGAACAGACCGCGCGAAGGAACCAGGAACTCCAAGCGCACCCGATCCAGACCGCTCATATGCTCCAGCGTACCGCGGCGGCGGCCGATCTTCTCAATGACCGCACCCGCCGTCGCCTGGGGCGTGTCCACCACCAGGCGCTCGATAGGCTCGCACTTCACGCCGTTGATCTCCTGATAAATGACCCGGGGCTTGCTGACCGCAAACTCATAGCCCTGACGGCGCATGTTCTCGATCAGAATGGACAGATGCAGCTCGCCGCGTCCGCATACCTCAAAGGCGTCGGTGGAGTCCGTGTCATTCACCCGCAGGGAAACGTCCGTCTGCAATTCGCGCATCAGACGGGCGCGCAGGTGACGGCTGGTTACATAGGTGCCCTCGCGACCCGCAAAGGGACTGTCGTTCACCTGGAAGGTCATGGTCACCGTCGGCTCGGAAATCTTCACAAAGGGCAGACCCTCCACCTTGCTGGGGTCGCATACCGTGTCGCCGATGGAGATGTCCTCCATGCCGCACAGCGCCACAATGTCGCCCATGCTCACGCTCTCGGCAGGCACACGCTTCAGCCCGTCATATTGGAACAGACCGCTCAGGCGCCACATGGGGCTGGTCACGCCCGTTTCCAGATTGGTGTGAATGACGTTCATGCCCGACTTGAAGGTGCCGCGTGTCACGCGGCCCACGCCGATGCGGCCCACATACTCGTTGTAGTCGATGGTGGAGATCAGCACCTGGGCGGGGCCTTCCGCATCGCCCTCGGGCGCGGGAATGTACTTCAGGATCGCGTCGAACAGGGGACGCAGGTCGGTGCCGGGCTGCTCCAGATCGAGGGTCGCGGTGCCCTTGCGGGCGCTGACGTAAAGGATGGGGTTCTCAATGGTGGTCTCGTCCGCCTCCAGGTCGATCAGCAGATCGAGAATCTCATTGACCACCTCATCGCACCGCGCATCGGGACGGTCGATCTTGTTGATAACGATCAGCACCTTCAGCTTCAGCTCCAGCGCCTTCTTCAGCACGAAGCGTGTCTGGGGCATGGGGCCTTCAAAGCTGTCCACCAGCAGCAGCACACCGTCCACCATCTTCAGCACACGCTCCACCTCGCCGCCGAAGTCCGCGTGACCGGGGGTGTCCACAATGTTGATTTTCGTGCCGTTGTAATGCACGGCGGTGTTCTTGGAAAGAATGGTGATGCCGCGCTCGCGCTCAATGTCGTTGGAGTCCATCACGCGATCCACCACCTGTTGATTCTCACGGTACACGCCGCCCTGCTTCAGCATCTGGTCCACCAGGGTGGTCTTGCCGTGGTCAACGTGGGCGATGATGGCGATGTTGCGAATGTCATTACGAACCATATGTATTCAAACCTCGTTTCAATGTCGGAAAAAGGGAAAAATTACAGTCGATTAGCGGTCTCCGCCAGCTCCAGGCCCTCGTTGTTCTCACAGGCCAGGCGGATGCTCCACTCGTTTTCAAACAGCAGCACATCCCGTCCGCGGCTGTCCTGCGCGCGGCCCGAGGAGGAGGTCAGCTTCAGATCCTTCACATCCTTGGGGGTCTTGACCACCCAGCGGACGTAGTGGAAGGGCATGCTCTCCATGACGATCTCCGTCTGGTATTCGGTCTTCAGGCGATGCTCCAATACTTCAAACTGAAGCACGCCGACCACGCCGACCATGAATTCCTCGCGGCCCGTCTCGGTGCGGATGAAGGTCTGGATCGCGCCCTCCTCCGCCA
>CAKTYE010000025.1 GCA_934631985.1 uncultured Clostridia bacterium
GGTACCGCGATTCAAACAGTGCACAACAAAAACCGGAGATGGCTTATTGCTCCATCTCCGAAACTTTTTGTATTTCGCCAGTGTACGCATTGATTGTTACATCATAAACATTGTCTATATTCTTCCAAAAACGAATACACCATACAGGTTTGTTTGGATCGTTAATGAAGTAAAATCTCTGAATTTTCTTCCATGGTTTGATAGAAGATAATGTTCTATCCTGTTCTGCGTACTGTGTGGCAATAGACACAGCGGCTTCTTCTGAAATGCTGTTTTCATCAGGAAGCCCACATTGTTCGCGTTCAAGAAGGCGTTCAAAGAACAAATTTTTATAGGGCAAATATTCCGGGTTAATAGAATACGTTCTGAAAACTTCCAGTTCCCAATGCGCGTCAATGATCGACGAAAGCCACGCCTTTTGCTCAATCGTCCAGTCTCCAAACAATCCGCCTTCCGGGCAGAAGTAAGCGCACAATTCGGTATAGAAGTCCATGGAGTAGTCTGTGTTGTAGGTCACTTCAATACGGTCTGCATCCAAGTCTGCTGGAACAGATACAGTATAAATAGCAACGGTGGAATACACCCAATTGAAAGCAAACTCAAAGGCTTCGTCCGTTTCAGCCTGTAGTATGCAAGTGAACAATCGAGGATCATATACATAGTCTTTGTTCAGCTTTTCCTGCGCAATCAGGTGTGCCTGTTCAACTGCTGTATTCTGAAACGGCTGATCGGCTGGGGTGACTGTTTCTTCAGCGACAGCAGTGCTTAGGCAAATCAATGCCATAAGCAAGCCAACGAGAAAACCAACCTTTTTCTTCATCGTTTTCACCACTTTCATTTGATGTTTTGCTTAAAACAACATTTTTGTCAGAGGTTTTCTTCCGCTTATTTTACCTCGACAAGTTGCAGATCAGGAATTTCTATGACCTTATAATCATCAAAATCTTGAAGATTTTTTCCCTTCAGGTTTAGATCAATCATAAAGACTTTTCCTGTTACCGCGTCTATATAGCAATCGCACCGCAACAGGTATTCGTCAGTATCCATATGTTCAAGGAATTGAATAATCCATATGCGATCACAGTATGCGGACGATGATGGGTCTGCGCTTAAATTGAGAAACCTTGTTCCCATTGCTAACGATTCCAAATAGGCGTCTGTTATTCTCTCATCGTATCCAATTAAAAATGCTTTGGCCTTTGCAACCGCTTCCTCATAAGAAAATTTGACCTCCTCATCCGGAATGGTCGGCAGCACTTCAGTTGCTACTTGCCAGTCCACATTTGGAAGGTTCCCATACAGATAGCTAAACAAGCCACGGGTTCGATAATCCCATATTGCAGTTGGGCCAAACGCCCATTCCCATTCAGCGGTGACTTCTTTGAGATATTTCTTTTCATCCTCGCTCAAATCATACTCGCTAGCCTGGGCAAGGCATGGGGCCAGCATGAGCAGAATGGCAAGCAGCAAGGCGATTACTTTTTTCATAGTGTCAAGCTCCTTTCGAGATCATGATAACAAATCATCCAGTGGACTGGACAGCCAAATGATAATGAACTGAGTTTTATCTCCCACTTTCGCCTATTTTACCTCGACAAGCTGGAGATCAGGAATTTCTATGACCTCATAATCGCTAAAATCGTGACTATCTTTTCCATTCAGATTTAGATCAATCATAAAGACCGTTCCTGTTACTGCATCTATGTAGCAGTCGCATTTCAACACATATTCGCCATTATCCATATGTTCAAGGAACTGAATGAGCCATATACGGTCACAGTATGCAGACGCTGCTTGGTCTACGCCCGAGCTTATATTGAGAAACCTTGTTCCCATTGCTAACGATTCCAAATAGGCGTCTGTTATTCTGTTATCGCAGCCAATTAAAAACGCTTTAGCCTTTGCAACCGCTTCTTCATAAGAAACTTTGACTTCTTCATCCGGAATGGTAGGCAGCATTTCAGATGCTACTCGGCTTTCCACGTTTGGAAGGTTCCCATACAGATAGCTAAACATGCCACGGGTTCGATAATCCCATATTGCAGTTGGGCCAAACGCCCATTCCCATTCAGCGGTGACTTCTTTGAGATATTTCTTTTCATCCTCGCTCGAATCATACTCGCTAGCCTGGGCAAGGCATGGGGCCAGCATGAGCAGGATAGTAAGCAGCAAGGCCGTTGCTCGTTTCATGACAGTATATTCCCCTTTCTGCATTATCCGTTAGAACCAGTTGTCCTATAAACGCCTTGTACACAGCCATCATAGGCGTAAATGAATATATGCAGCGTATGCCGTGACCCATCATAGCATTGTAGGCTAATATCCCACGTTGGATTTTCTGCATCGTAAGTGCGATAGATATAGAATGGCAAGTAGTGAGTTAATTCTTCATACGTCACATTATATTGTTCCTGCACGGCATGATAAGCTATGAATAGTGCCTGTTCTTGTGAAATTGACTTATCGTCCGGCAAACCTATATCACATCCATAGTGTCCAACGTCGTCAAATTCATATTCCGGCAATGGCCCATCCGCAGTCATGTACAAATAATTCTGATAGGCATCCTCATAGGTGGCCGTTTCATAATACTGCCTGGTATACGTTCCTTCTGCATTTTTCAATGCAGTTTCCAGAATACCTGTGTAGGTCGAAATTTCTTCCGCCGATACCTCAACAGGATATTGCCCGGGCTTCCAGTATTGGTCAAACAGATTTTTGCAAAAGCCGACGGTTGTGTTCCCCGCAACCAGCAAAGCCACGAGTATCGCACAAACAAACTTCTTTCCCCTCACTCCCCGTCTCCTCCTTATTTTTTCATCCCAGCGATGTATCCCTCGCCGCGTCCACCACAAGCAGCACCGTGCCGTCCCCTGCATCCAGATTCACCTGATACCGCGCCCCTGCTTCGTCCGCGAAGCGCACGGCCCAGACTCGCCCGGTGGTCCGCTCCCAGAACCCATAGGTGATGGTCATCCCCCGCAGTTCTGCCGCAGGCACACCATAGCGTTCCACCAGCGCACGGCACGCCAGTTTCTCGGCCTGTGCCTGCGAAATGTCCTCCGCAGTCGGCAGCGCCGCATCACTGTGATACCGATAGCACTGCCCAAACAGGTATTTCTGTTCCAGCGACCACTGCGCATACGGTACGCCTAACTCCGCTTCCCACTGCGCCTGAAGCCGCTGCGCCAGCGTCCCCTGTTGACGCATCTGTGCGTCATACCCCGGTGTATCAAGGAACACTCCTACGGCCTGCGAAAGCACCGCCCCCGCCGCGTCGTCCACCGTTACGGTATAGGCCGGCTCATCGCCGCAATCCAGAAAGATACTCACCACCCAGACGGACTGTCGGGTGTCTGCATCCTGCGCCAGCGTCACGGTTGTATCCAGAAAAGGATAGCGTTCCAGAAAATCTCCCTGCTGCCGCGCCGCCGCATAGGCAAGCTGCTCCACCTGCTCCGCCGTCATGCCCGGCACTGCATCTGCTGCGCGGAGAAGCACCTGTGCGCTGCCAGCCGCGGGCAGCAGGCACCATGCCGCAAGCAAGGCAAGCAGGCTGCGTTTCCCACACCTCATGACCCCGCACATCCTCCTTTTTCCCTGATTCTACCATATTCCCCCACCGCTTCCAAGGCTTGCGCCGCAGTTGTTACATTCATAGATGTAACAAAATGCGCATGACCTCTTTTCGAAGCCATGCGCAGCATTTCAGGTGAAGTTTTTCTTTTCGAAGCAGTAGTCCTGATACCGCTGAAGGATTTCCAGCCGTTCCGTGCGCGAAATGGGGATGCGGCTTCCATCGTTCAGCACAAAGTCCTTATCATCCGTCGCTTCCACGCGATCCATGTTCACCATCACATTGCGGTAGCAGTTCAGGAAGCGCGGGTGCGGCGCCATGCGCTCGGCAAAGGCCTGGAAGGGCATGTAGGTGCGGATCACGCGGTCCTTCAGGTGCAGCTGGACGTAATGGTTGTGATAATCTGTGTAGAGAATTTCCTCCAGCAGCACGCGCGTGGTCAGCCGCCCCTCCTTGATCTCAATGAAGGGCCTGCGGCGCTGAAGCGTCGTATAGCACAGGCCCATCACCTCGTCAAACTGCGCATCATCAAAGGGCCACATCAGGTAATCATGGGCGCGGACACGGTAGCTTTCCACCGCCCACTGCGCGTCCGGGCTGACCAGCACCAGCAGCGTCTCCTGATCGCGCTCCCGCAACTTGTGCGCCAGCTCGATGCCCAGCCTGTTTTCCCGGCGCACCGCCAGAAGGATCAGCTCGAAATACTGCTCCCTGCGCGCCGCCCAGAAGGCCTCCGGCGTGGCGAAGGTGAACATCTGCATGGGCAGCGGGTGGCTTTCTAAAAAGCGCCGCAGGCTGGTTTGAATGACCTCCAGTTCCTCCGCGCGGGCATCCAAAACAGCGGCTGCCAGCATGCAAACACTCCCTTTCGCTTATAACGATGCGTTTCCGATCGGTTTCCTGCATTTTCTTGGATTTTAGTATAGCATTCCAGTGGTATTTTGTCAAATAAAGTAGGATAAAGTCATACGGTGCAGGAGGCTGTGCATCCTTGCGCCTGCCGCCGATAAAATGCTTTCAGAAATTTTTCCAGGTTTTTCTGCCCACCATCGCAGGAGAAGCTGAAAAAAAAGCGAAGTATTTTACTAATCTCTCTAAGGAGGAAAAAACTATGCAATACGTTTATGCGCATCGCGGCGCTTCCGGTTATGCGCCCGAGAATACCCTGAAGGCCTTTGATCTGGCAGCTGACATGCACGCCTATGGCGTGGAACTGGACGTGCAGCGCACCCGCGACGGTGTGCTGGTCGTTTTCCATGACGAGACGGTGGATCGCGTCACCGACGGTCACGGCCGCATCGCCGACATGACCCTGGCGGAGCTGCGCAAGCTGCGTGTCTGCAAGCCCTTCCCCGAGGTGACCGATCAGGTCATCCCCACCCTGGAGGAGGTGTACACCCTGCTGCATGACCGCGGGCTGTACTGCAACGCCGAGCTGAAGAACAGCGTCATCTTCTATGAAAACCTGGAAGCCGAAGCCATGGAAATGGCTGCCAAGACCGGCATGAGCGACCGTCTGCTCTACTCCTCCTTCAACCATTACAGCATGCGGCGTGTCAAGCAGCTGGACTGCAAGGCCCGCGCGGGTCTGCTGTACGGCGGCGTGCTGCTGTATGAGCCGTGGGCCTATGCCGTGAACATGGGCGTGGACGCGCTGCATCCGCACTTTGCCGAGCCGCTGCGCATCTCCGATGAGATCACCTGCGCACATCGCCGCGGCATCGAGGTCAACCCCTGGACCGTCAACACTGAGGAAGACCTGCAGACCGTCATCGCCGCCGGTGCGGACCGTATCATCACGAACTATCCCGACCGTGCGCTGGCAATCCTGAACAAGTAAGCCGTGCGTTTTCAAGGGAGCTGCTGTCTGGCAGCTCCTTTTTTGTGCCTTTATGTCTGCTCTCTCTGACATTTCCGGCAGCTTTTGTATGTTTTTGAGCCTGCCTCCTTGCATTTTTCCGGCAGAAGGCGTATACTTCATGCCACGAAGTAGGAAATATTATACTTTTCCTACGTTAAGGAGGAATCTTCATGATAGGCGCACCGCCTGGAAAGCATTTGTATGGCATGGTCAAGGTCGGCGAGAAGGGACAGATCGTCATTCCCGCCGATGCGCGAAAGACCTTTGGCATTAAGCCCGGCGACAGTCTGCTGATGCTGGGCGACGAGGAGCAGGGCCTTGCGCTTCTGACGGAGGAGCGCGCCCTGGAGATGCTGCACCGCATACAGCTGGGGCAGCAGGAGGAGCCGCATGAAAGCCATTGAATTACAAGGACTGACCCGCTGCTTCAAGGAAAAAACCGCGGTGGATCATGTTGACCTCACCATCCATGAAGGGGAGCTTTTCGCCCTGCTGGGCGTGAACGGCGCAGGCAAGACCACCACCATCCGCATGCTGTGCGGGCTGCTGCGCCCGGACGCGGGGGATGCGCTGCTGCTTGGTCACAGCATCACCAGGGAACCCGCCGCCACCAAGGCCCTGCTGAACGTCTCCCCACAGGAAACTGCCGTTGCCCCCAACCTGACCGTTCGGGAGAACCTCATCTTCATCGCCCAGCTTTATGGCGCAGATAAAGCCGCCGCAAAGACCAAGGCGCAGGCCATGATCGACGACTTCTCCCTTGTTGATAAGGCTGAAAAACGTGCCAAGACCCTTTCCGGCGGACAGCAGCGCCGCCTTTCCATCGCCATGGCGCTGATCAGCGAACCGAAAATTCTCTTTCTGGATGAGCCGACGCTGGGACTGGACGTGCTGGCACGTCGGGAACTGTGGCAGCAGATTCACGCCCTGCACGGCAAGGTGACCATTGTGCTGACGACCCACTATCTGGAGGAAGCGGAAGCGCTGGCAGACCGCATCGGCGTGATGGCCCAAGGCCGCCTGACGGCGCTGGGTACTGCGCAGGAGCTGATAGCACAAACAGGCTGCTCCACCTTTGAGGAAGCCTTTGTCGCCCTTGCCGCACAGGGAGGTGTATCCGCATGAAGGCCTGGATGGGGCGAAATGCCCGTGAATTTCTCCGCGACCCGCTGACGCTGATCTTCGGTGTTGGCCTGCCGATCCTGATGCTGGGCATGATGGCGTTTATCAACAGCGCCGTGCCTGTCACCGTGTGGCAGTTTCTCCCGGAAAACTTTGTCCCTGCCATGGCCGTGTTCAGCCTGGCGTTCATGACGCTTTTCAGTGGCCTGCTGCTGGCAAAAGATCGCACCAGTGCCTTTCTCAGCCGCATTTGCGCTTCGCCCCTGCGCGCGTCCGCTTATATTCTTGGCTATCTGCTGCCCATGCTGCTGGTCGCGCTGGTGCAGGGACTTGTCTGTCTGTTTGCGGGGTTGCTGTTCGGTCTGACCTTTTCCTGGCGCATCTTCGCGGTGGAGCTTGCACTGCTCCCCTATGCGGTGCTTGCCATCGCAACGGGGCTGCTGCTGGGAACGCTGCTCAATGATAAGCAAGTTGGCAGCATCAGCGGTGGGCTGCTTGTGACGCTGACCAGCCTTGCAGGCGGCATCTGGTTTGATCTTCGCATGTTCAGCGACACCATGCAGAAGGTTCTGTACGCCCTGCCCTTCGCTCCTGCTGTGGATACGGCCCGCGCCGCCTATGCAGGTGACTGGGCGTCCATGCGCCCGCATTTGCTGGTCACGGTACTCTGGGCCGCAGGCATGCTAGCCCTGACGATTTGGCTGTTTCATCGCCGCAAAGAAAACGGAAAGCTGACCGCATAAGCCAAAAAGTCCCACCCCTGACATGCCGCATCACCTTCTTGCCTCCCTCTGCAGAGGGAGGACAGCCGCCCCAAGGCGGCAGGAGGGTATGACCGCGCCGCAACACCACGCCGTTCATTCCCCCCACAAAAAAATCGAGGACTGCTTCTCATCAATTCAGAAGCAGTCCTCATTTTTTATTTCAAATCACTACGCCCCGTAGGATACCCCAGCGCCCCGCACTCACGCAATCGGCACCTTCACGGGACTCATCCAAGCAGACTTTCCCTTCGCGTCCAACACCTGCGCCCGGACGAACTTTTCCCCCGCATGCAGCTTATACACCGCTTCGGTCAGGCCGTCGCCCACAATGCCGCGCGCCGGGGCCCAGGGCAGATTGCTGAAGAACACCACCGCCGAAGCCGGCGAGCAGTTCACCCGAACCTCCGTGTCGGTGATCTCCACCTGATGGATCTCCGGGCCTTGCGTGGCGTAGAATTTGCCCGCCGCCAGCGCCTGCAAAATGGCTTCCGGGGTCTTTTCTTCCGCCTGCACCATGTTCCAGCCCTGCGCCACCTCAGAGCCATAGAAGTGGGTGTCGTCGTTTGCCAGCATGGGCAGCAGCACCCCGTTGCAGGCAACAACGTCCAGCAGAGAGGACGAATCTGCGCGGATGGGGTTATACGGCAGCGTGGACACCGAGTTCCACACCTCCACGCCGAAAAGACCGTGCAGAGAACAAATATACTGCGGATCGTTCAGCGACCAGGCGGGATGGTTCAACATGGCAAGGCTGCCGCCGGCACGGATCAGGTCAATGCCGTCCTGGGGATCGCCCTGGCGATTATACGCCTTCATGTTCTCCGCCGTGATACCCATGCCAAGGCCCTGCAAATGCACGCACTGATTCTCCAGCATGTAGTCCAGCTCAATGCCGGGGATCATCACCAGCCCCTCGGGAATTTCCGCAGGGTCAGGCACCGTCACGGCCCGGTGATCCGTCAGGGACAGAAAGTCATACCCCAGCGAGCGATACAGCTCCATGCACTCCTTCGGCGTTTTCTTGCCGTCGCTGCAAGTGGTATGGGTGTGGAGATTTCCGCGATAAAAGGGCAACGATTCCGAAAACAGCTTCATAACGTTCCGCACGTCCTTTCGTAGGTTCAGGTCGCGTTTCGCCGCAACCCCTTGGGATAATGATTCTTCATGCGCCCGCCGGAGACCTTGCCCCAGCCCAGCGCCAGTCCGCCATAGCAGGGCAGCACAAAGCCCGCCCCCGTTTCACACGGCAGCTCCTCCCCTGCCTGATAGTGCGCCGCATCCGCACGGCTCAGCGGGATACGTAGCACCTTCGGGGGCGTTGCCGCTAGCGCCCAGGCATGATCTGGGAAAAACAGCTTTCCCCGCACCTGCCCCACATGCAGGCCCGCCCGCAGCACCTTCAGGCCCTGCACCGGGGGACAATCCTCCGGCAGACACACCAGCGTTTCGCCCAGCAGATGCAGCAGGCCCAGCCGTTCCCCGGCAAAGTCCTCCGCAGCCTTAACGGCAGCCTTATCCGCCTGCTTCAGCCCCGTAAAGGGCTGCACATTGCATGGCGCTTCTCCCTGCCGATGGAGCAGCGCCACAAAGTGACCCTCTCCGCGAACACGGTGCGGGTACAGCGTCATGAAGCCGTCACAGCCCCCGATTCCCGGCAGTGCGAAGGGCTGCAAGACAAAATCCAGGTGCGTTTCCAGAAACCAGGCGATGTTCTCCTCGTTTTCCGTGGGGTTCAGCGTACAGGTGGAATAGGTCAGCCGCCCGCCGGGACGCACCATCTCCGCCGCGCTTTGCATGATCTCCCGCTGCCGCTTGGCGCAGCCCGCAGGGGCCTCGGGCGACCACTCGTCCCGGGTCTCCGGGTGACGGCGGAACATCCCCTCGCCGGAGCAGGGCGCATCCACCAGCACCGCGTCAAAGGCTTCCGGCCAGCGCTTGCACAGTGCCTCGGGCATGGCGGAAACGGTCAGCGCATTAGTCACACCCATGCGCTCCATGTTCCGCGCCAGAATCGCCGCGCGCTTGGGAACCGGCTCATTACTCACCAGCAGTCCTGCGCCGCCCATGCGCCCCGCGATCTGTGTGGATTTGCCGCCGGGAGCTGCGCACAGGTCCAGCACCCGCTCCCCGGGCTTGGGGTCCAACGCTGCTACCGCCGCCATGGCGCTCGGCTCCTGCAAATACCATGCGCCCGCTTCATGCAGAATCTCTGCGCCCGCATCGCTTTCCAGCGTCAGATAAAAGGCGCTCGGCTCCCACGGAACCGCCTCCAGCACCCCTGCGGGCCAGTCCGCCTGCGTCACAGGCTTTAAGGGATTCATGCGAATGCCCCGGCAGTAAGGCTGCGTGTATGAACGCAAAAAAGCAGGCAGCTCGTCGCCCAGCTGCACTGCCATGCGTTCTAAAAATGCCTGCGGGATCGTCTCGCTCATGCTTCAACCATCCATTTCCTGTTCATTGCCCCTGCCGCCAGCGGGGCTTCACATTGGCGTTCTCCGCGCCCTGCGGCGGCTGCCAGCTTGGCGGATACACCGGCTGATGATAGGCCTGCTGTTTGTCCACCGCAGGCGCAGGCGGCGTATAGCGGTAATTCAGCTCGTCCTCGTCATCCCGCAGATTTTTCGCCACCCTTTGCAGCATGCGCCGAGGCGAACGGTCCACGGGCGCCTCCTGCGCGGCAGGCTCCACGACCTCCGCCATGGGCGGCTCATAGGGCATCAGCTGCTCCTGCGGCTGCGGATAGTCCTCCAGGCCCGTCATGCTGGGCGCTGTGTGAGGGCGCTCCTCCGGCACATACAGGTTGCTGGCAGCCCGGGGACGGCGGTATGCGCGGCCCATGCTGGCAAACTGCATGGGTGCAGCCGCAGGCTCCGGGCGAGCAAACTGCTGATAATAGTCCTGCGCCGTCTGCGGCTGCATTGGCTCCACCGGCTGTGCAGCAGGCGGATCATACGGCTCCGCCATGCGCGCTGTGCCGTCCGGGTAGACCCAGGTGCGCCCCGATTCCTGCCGCACAGGCGATACAGGCTGCGGTGCGGGTTCTCTGGGAGCAGGTGCGGGCGGCGGCGTTTCCTCCTGCCACTCGTCCGCCTCCACGCCCTTGCCGCGCAGGCGGCGGAAGAAGCTGGCCCACACGCGCAGCGGCCGCCAGCGGAACAGGTAGACCACCAGATCCACCACCACGCCTATGCCGCACAGCAGCAGCGTCAGTACCTTCCAGTTTTCCCCGATCCACGCCAGAAAGCCGCCGCCGCTGTCGCTGTTCAGCAGCGCCCAAAGCTGATTCACCGCTCCGCGGATCCAGCCCAGCAGCACGCTGAAGATCGAATTGGCAAAGCTGCCCATGCAGCCCCTCCTTTTGCCGATCGCCCCTCCCTGCGGAAGGGCGATCCATTGCGCTTATTTCTTGCGGATGACCACCTGCACCGTGCCGGGCAGCACCTCCACGTCGTAGTCCACGTCCTCGCTGTCCTCTACCTTGCACAAAATCGGCAGGTCATAGGTGCCTTCCGTCAGCCCGGAAGCGTCGCAGGTCAGCGTCAGGTTCGCCTTGCGCAGCTTTTCCACCCACAGCTGCGGGCCGGAGATCGTCACGCCTGCCGTCTTCTGCGCCAGCACCGCCTCATAGCCTGTACCGACGTTCTCCGTGGTCACCTTCACATCCTCAAAGGTCTTGCCGCGGATCACCGGGCCGATCTCCACCGCAACCGTCACCGTGGTGCTGCTCAGATACGTCAGCTCCGAGGGCTGACGCACACGAATCTGCGCGGTGAAGGAGCTGCTGGCTCCCGTCACATCCACGGCGCTGTCCGTATACAGCGTATCCAGCACATCCAGATTTTCAGACCAGCCCGCCGCCGTAATGGTCGCGGGGGTCACTGTCACCGACTTGATGGCATAGCCCGTTGCAGGCGTGCCGGTGATCAGGCCGAGGGTGTTCATGTCGATCTCCCGCTCGGCGTACAGATACTGCTCCACCACTACGCTGTCCACCAGCACGGACTCGCTGGTGACCTCGATCAAATCGCTTTCGATTGGGTCGCCATTGCTGTCCAGCAGCCTGAACGGCACCGAGGTGCGCACCAGGCCCTCCCGGGCAGGCAGGGTATTCAGCTCCAGCGTTGCTTCTGCGCGGGCCACCTTCTCCACCACAGAGCGCGGGCCGCTCACCGCCACCAGCGGCGGGTCAAGGGACGGCGATGCGGCGTAATAGCCCTCCGGCGCGCTGCCCGTTGTCACAATGGACACGGGGATACGGTACCGGGTGATAAACTCCTCGACTTCGATCTCCACCGTTTCGGGATAGATCTCCGTCACCGTTCCCCAGGTGGAGCTGGAGGTGGACTGCACCTTCACCTGCTGCACGCCGGTCTCCCGAATGCGGCTCAGGTCAATGCGCACACTGTAATTATTGGCGGAGGCGTTGGCATACTGCATTTGCGGCACGTCCACGGACACCCGCGCCCCCTGCGTCACCTGGCTCAGGTCGCTAACAACAATGTAGCCGTTGCGCTTCATGCTTTCCTCGCCGGTGACGGAAATGTTTACATCGGTGAAGTTCTTTTCCCGCGTCAGCGTCGGGTCCTGAGTAATCAGCCCGGACCACAGCACAAGAGCCAGCAACACGGAAATGAGCTTAAAGGGCCAGTTGTTCACCAGCAGATGCAGCGCCGATTTGCCAAGGCTTTGCAGTCTGCTTTCCTGCTTCGGCTCCACAGGGGACTTGTCCACCTGATTTTCAGGCGTTTTTTCCGGCAGCTTGGTCATTTGCCCGCCTCCTTCTCCCGCTTGCGTCCCAGCAGGGAAGCCAGCCGGTGCGTATGCGTGGGCGTATAGATGCCCTCCAGAATGGTACGCAGGGACTTGCTGTCCAGGTGGCGGGTAATGCGCCCGTTGCGGGCCATGGACATGATGCCCGTCTCCTCCGAGACGATCAGCACCACCGCGTCCGTCGTTTCGCTGATGCCGATGGCAGCACGATGCCGGGTTCCCAGCTCGCGGCTGATGCCCCGACCCTCCGTCAGGGTCAAAATGCAGGCCGCCGCCACCACGCGGGTGCCGCGCACCACCACAGCGCCGTCATGCAGGGGGGTATTCGGCTCAAAAATGTTTTCCAGCAGCGGTGCGGAAATCTTGCCGTCCACAGCCGTACCCGTTTCGATAACGTCCTTCAGGCCTGTTTTCTGCTCAAACACGATCAGTGCGCCCACCCGGCGGCGGCTGAGGTCAGTCATGCACTGGATGATCTCGTCGATCACCCGTTCGTGGTCCTCGCTGTCGCTGCGGCTGCTTTCGCGGATCGCGCCGCGTCCGATCTGCTCCAGTGCCTTTCGCAGCTCTGGCTGAAACAGAATCACCAGCACGATCGCGCCGTTATTCACCACGCTCATCAGCAGCCAGTTCAAAGCCGTCAGGCCCAGCAGGTCGGACACAAAGGTTGCGGCAAACAGCAGCACCAGGCCCTTCAGCACGGCGCTGGCGCGGGTCTGCCGCGTCATCATCAGCAAATAATAAATAATCACCGCAACGATCAGAATATCAAACAGATCGCTGAGTCCCGGTCTATGAAACACGTTCCACAACGCGGTCTGTATGGTCTCCCACAGCGCTGTCAACGGACCTCGACCCCACTTTCGTATCCGTGTAGTTGGCTTCCTGATTTTTATTATACAACATTTCCTGTCAACTATGAATCCCCCTGCGCAGTGAAATTTCCATTTTTGCAAGAAAAATTCTCCACCTGCCGCAAAGGGATACAGTCATAGCAACGAAGGACGGAGGGGGAATCTTCACTTTGTGAAGGAATGTTCATAGAATGTTCATCATTGGCATGAGGTACGATGGATTTGATGACCAGTTGGAGGTTTTGCGACATACATCCGCGCTGGTTTTCCAGCTAGAGAGCGTTTCGTCCGTTTGCGGACGGACGACCTACTTTGCACTCGGGCAAAGTAGGCAAAACCGCCCGGAGGCCAGCCAAAATTTCCATGTAACTAAGGCTGGTCCCCGGACCCCATGGTTGCCCCCAGCCATCGTTTGGATCGGAGCCTTCCCAGGGGGACACAACCCGAGCCGCCTTCGGTTCCGCTCCAAGGCATTCCGGCGGCTGACCGTATACAGCCGCCGGAACGCCTTGTCGCTTAGGCAAGGCGTAAGCATCGGAAAGTTACCCTCACTGAAAGCCGCATGCCGCCCCATACCAAAAGCCTCCCCTGCAAGGGGCGGAGAGGTTCCGTCCCCCACGCCCCAAAGCCTCCCTCCGCAGAGAGAGGACAGCCGCCCTCGTGGGCGGCAGGAGGATATTCTCACAAGCCGCATTCCCCCGTGCCCCACATCAAGGCACATCCCCTTGCCTCCTTCCGCAGAAGGAGGGGGACCGCTCGCCAAAGGCGAGTGGTGCAGGATAAACTCCCCCGCCGACCCCCCAGCCGTTCATTCGAACAACTTTTTGCACATAAGCACACGCAAAAGGGAGCATGCACCTCTGCACACTCCCCTTCTTCTGTATATATCCCCAATTACACCGTAAGCTCCTGCTTTTCGCCCAGCACCTCGGCATGCTCCTTCAGCAGCGGCTGAATCACATCTCCCAGGAATGCGTCCACCTGCTCCACGCTGCGGCCGATGAACTTTTCCGGCTGCAAAATGGCTTCGATCTCCTCCCGGGTGACCATAAAGGCCGGGTCGTTCGCAATACGCTCCACCAGGTCGTTCTTGCCGCCTTCTTCCTTGACCACGCGGGCTGCGGCCTGGGAATGTACGCGCAGCTTCTCATGCAGTTCCTGTCGGTTGCCGCCCTTCTTCACTGCGTCCATCATGATGTTCTCCGTTGCCATAAAGGGCAGCTCGTTCATCACCCGCTGACGTATCACCTTTTCATAGACCACCAGCCCATCGGTGACATTCATCAGAATATTCAGGATCGCGTCCACCCCCAGGAAGGCCTCTGCCACGGCGATGCGCTTGTTGGCGCTGTCATCAAGGGTGCGTTCAAACCACTGGGTTCCCGCGGTCACGGCGGTGTTCAGGGTATCCACCATCACATAGCGGCTCAGGGAGCTGACCCGCTCAGAGCGCATGGGATTGCGCTTGTAGGGCATGGCAGAAGAGCCGATCTGGCTCTTTTCAAAGGGCTCCTCCATCTCCTTGAAGCTTTGCAGCAGCCGCATGTCATAGCTGAACTTGCTGGCGGACTGTGCGATACCGCTCAGGGTGCTGACCACGAAGTAGTCCATCTTCCGGGAATAGGTCTGCCCGGAAACGGGAACGACCTTCTCAAAGCCCACGGCCTTGGCAATGTCCTGCTCCACAGCCTGGATCTTCGCGCTGTCCCCGCCGAAAAGCTCCATGAAGCTGGCCTGGGTGCCGGTAGTCCCCTTGCTGCCCAGCAGCGCCAGAGAATCCAGGCGATGCTCCACCTCCAGATAGTCCATGTACAGCTCGTTGAGCCACAGGGTGGCCCGCTTGCCCACGGTGGTCAGCTGCGCGGGCTGCAAATGGGTATAGGCCAGGCAGGGCAGGCCCTTATACTTGTCCGCGAAGCGAGCCAGCAGATTCATGACGTTCAGCAGCTTGCGGCGGACAATTTCCAGTCCCTCCCGCATAAGGATCACGTCCGTGTTGTCGCCCACATAGCAGGAGGTCGCACCCAGATGGATGATGCCCGCCGCCTTGGGGCATTGCAGGCCATAGGCGTACACATGGCTCATCACGTCGTGGCGGCACTCCCGCTCCCGGCGCTGCGCGTCCTCATAATTGATGTCGTCCCGATGGGCCTCCAGCTCGGCAATCTGTTCATCCGTGATGTCCAGCCCCTGCTTCTGCTCGGCCTTCGCCAGAGCGATCCACAGCCTGCGCCAGGTGCGAAACTTGTGATCCTCGGAGAAGACAAACTGCATCTCCTTGCTGGCATAGCGGGTGGAAAATGGGCTGATATAGTTATCGTGGGGCATGATGCTTACCTCCGATGTCTGATGTAATGTTGCTTCAGCAGTATACCGCAAGGCCGCAGGAATTGCAACCGTCACGCCTTCTGCGCGGCGATGCGCCCCGCAAGCTCCAGCGCAATGTCGCACACCCGATCCTTGTCATCCAGCCGCGCGTGGTTGGACAAGCTGCGCGGATCCCATTCCTCCCGGTCCAGGTTATCGGCGGCATAGAAGAACGTAAGCAGCTCCCTGCCGCGAAACTGCGCCATGGCTGCCAGCGCCGCGCACTCCATTTCCACGCAGATGCAGCCGGCTTCCCGGCGGCGGCGCACCTTTTCCCGGGTCTCCCGGTAAATGGCGTCCGTGGTCCAGGTCTTGCCCGTGGTGTAGTGGATCTTCAGCTCGTCCAGCAGGCCCTCGAACAGCGCCCGATGCGCCGTGTTGACGGCAATGTCATCCCCTGCCGGGGCGTAATGATAGCTGGTTCCCTCATCCCGCAGGGCGTGCGTCGGCAAAATGATGGAGCAGTCCGCAATGTCCTTATTCAGCACGCCGCAGGTGCCGAAGACCACAAGGCTCTCCACGCCCAGGGCATACAGCTCCTCCATTTGTCCCGTACACAGGGGTGCGCCCACCGCCGCCATCATCAGCGCCAGCTCCGCGCCGCCCCATTGTGCCTTGTAGATGGGAAAGGTCATATTTGCCGAGTGGATCTCAGCGATCTGCACTGCATTCAGCCGTTCCACCATGCGCTGAAAGGTCGTATGGGAAAAGCAGCTCACCGCCACCCTCGGCATGCCGGGAACGCGCTGATACAGTTTTGCAGGCAATAGCACCTCCGGCGATACAGGATCGAATTCTTCCAGCAGCATAAGCGCTCCTTATTTGAAGTAGTCCACGCCGCCCTCAAACAGCGGCTGATATTTATTGCCGGGAACGTTCATGTACAGGCCCTCGCCGCTGCGCTCCGTGTGACCCATCTTGCCCAGCACCCGTCCATCCGGCGAGGTAATGCCCTCAATGGCGAAATAGCTGGCGTTGGGGTTATAGCGGGTGTCCATGGTGGGCGCGCCGTCCAAGTCCACATACTGGGTGGCGATCTGTCCGTTCGCCGCCAGGTCGCGAATCATGCCTTCCGGGCCGACGAAGCGTCCCTCGCCGTGGGAAATCGCCACGATATAGGTGTCATCCACCTGCGTGCGGCTGAGCCAGGGACTCTTATTGGAGGCAATGCGGGTGCGCACCAGCATGGACTGGTGACGACCAATTTCATTAAAGGTCAGCGTGGGACAGCTTTCATCCGTATCCACGATCTTTCCAAAGGGAACCAGCCCCAGCTTGATCAGCGCCTGGAAGCCGTTGCAGATGCCCAGCATCAGACCGTCCCGCTTTTCCAGCAGCTCGCTCACTGCATCCTTCATCTGCGGGTTGCGGAAGAAGGCCGTGATGAACTTCGCAGAACCGTCCGGCTCATCGCCGCCGCTGAAGCCGCCGGGCAGCACGATCATCTGGCTGTGGCGAATGATCTCCGCCGCCTGCGCAATGCTGGCGGTAATGTCCGCAGGGGTCAGGTTGTTGATGACCAGCACCTCTGCCGCGCCGCCCGCGCGCTCCACCGCACGAAGGGTGTCATACTCGCAGTTGGTGCCGGGGAACACAGGGATAAAGGCCAGGGGCTTCAGGGTCTTCACCGCAGGCGCGGCCCGCTTTTCCGCCGCATAAGTGAACTTCTCCGTGGTCTCCCCCGCATGACCGCGATAGCTGAACACCTTGTCGAGCTTGCCCTCATACATCTCCTGCAAGGTCGCCATGTCCAGCACCTCGCCGCCGCGCACAAAGGTATAGTCCGCCGTGGTCTCTGCCACCGCCTCGCCCAGCGTGCAGTCATCCGTGCATTCCAGCAGCAGCCCGCCAAAGTGCCATGCAAAGGGATCAGCCGTATAGCTGTCCAGCATCCTTACGCCCAGGCGGTTGCCCAACGCCATTTTGAACAGGCCCTCTGCAACGCCGCCCAGGCCCAGCGCCCAGGCAGATACCACCTGGCCTGCCGCCATGGCTGTCCGCGCCGCGTCCCAGTTCTTTTTCAGTGCTGCCGTATCATGCGCGTCGCAGGCCAGCAGACGCACAGTATGTCCTGCCGCCTTGAACTCCGGCGAGATCATCCGGGCGTTTTCCCCAGGCGCAACCGCAAAGGATACCAGCGTAGGCGGCACGTCCATCTGCTCAAAGGTGCCGGACATGCTGTCCTTGCCGCCGATCGCCGCCAGCTTCAAATCCATCTGCGCATCAAACGCGCCCAGCAGCGCCGCAAAGGGCTGGCCCCACCTGGTAGGCTCGGCGGTCATGCGCTCAAAATATTCCTGGAAGGTCAGGTAGGCCTGATGATAGTCGAAGCCCGCCGCCACCAGTTTGCTGACGGATTCCACCACCGCCAGATACGCGCCCTCATAGGGGCTTTGCGCCATGACCTCCGGGTGGAAGCCCCAGGCCATGCCAGTGACGGTGGTCGTATTGCCGTGCAGCACGGGAATTTTCGCCACCATGGTTTGGCTGGGGGTCAGCTGCGTTTTGCCGCCGAAGGGCATCATCACCGTTCCGGCGCCAATGGTGGAGTCAAACCGCTCGCTCAGTCCCTTCTTGGAGCAGATGTTCAGGTTGGAGACCATGCTTTCCAGCTGCCGCCCGAAGGTCTTGCCGGGGAACGGCTCCTGCCGCACCGCATCGTCCTCCACCTGTACGCGGGTGTGCTTCTCCGCGCCGTTGCTGTTCAGAAACGCCCGGGACAAATCCACAATGACGCTGCCCTTCCAGCGCATGCGCAGGCGGGGCTCCTCCGTCACCTCTGCCACCACAGTGGCCTCCAGGTTTTCCCGACGGGCCGCCGCCAGGAATGCCGCCACGTCCTCAGGCGCCAGCACCACCGCCATGCGCTCCTGACTTTCGGAGATGGCCAGCTCCGTGCCGTCCAGTCCCTCATATTTCTTCGGCACCAGGTCCAGATCGATGCTCAGGCCGTCCGCCAATTCGCCGATGGCGACGCTCACACCGCCCGCGCCGAAGTCGTTGCAGCGCTTGATGAGCCGCGTCACTTCGCCGTCCCGGAACAGGCGCTGCAATTTGCGCTCGGTAGGGGCATTGCCCTTCTGCACCTCTGCGCCGCAGGTCTCGATGGATTCCTGCTTATGCGCCTTGGAGGAACCCGTTGCGCCGCCGCAGCCGTCCCGGCCCGTGCGTCCGCCCAGCAGCACGATCTTGTCCCCGGGGACAGGCTGCTCCCGGCGCACGTTCTTTGCAGGGGCCGCCCCCACCACTGCGCCGATCTCCAGGCGCTTGGCGGCATAGCCTGGGTGATACATTTCATCCACCTGACCCGTTGCCAGACCGATCTGGTTGCCGTAGGAGGAATAGCCCGCCGCCGCCGTAGTCACCAGCTTGCGCTGGGGCAGTTTGCCGGGCAGGGTCTCGGAGACCGGGGTCAGCGGGTCCGCCGCGCCGGTGACGCGCATGGCCTGATACACATAGGTGCGTCCGCTCAGCGGATCGCGGATCGCGCCGCCGATGCAGGTCGCCGCGCCGCCGAAGGGTTCAATCTCGGTGGGATGGTTATGCGTCTCATTCTTAAACATGAACAGCCAGGGTTCCTTTTTGCCGTCCACGTCCACATCGATCTTGATGGAGCAGGCGTTGATTTCCTCGCTTTCGTCCAGGTTGGACAGATAGCCCTCCTTCTTCAGTGCCTTGCCGCCCATGGTCGCCATGTCCATCAGGTTGATGGGCTTCTGACGGTCACCGTAGACCGCCTTGCGGGCTGCCAGATAACGCTGGAATGCCTTTTCCACCGCAGGCTTATGGATTTCCACGCTGTCGATGGTGGTCAGGAAGGTCGTGTGGCGGCAATGGTCACTCCAATAGGTGTCGATCATGCGGATCTCCGTCAGCGTGGGGTCGCGATGCTCGCTGGCGAAGTAATCCCGGCAGAAAGCCAGATCATCGTCATCCATGGCAAGGCCGTACTTTTTGACGAAGGCGTCTACCTGCTCCGCGTTCATCTGCGTGAAGCCATGCAGCGTTTCCACAGTTTCCGGGGCAGCGTACTGCTGACGCAGGGTAGTCTTTTCCGCAAGCTCGGCCTCGCGGCTTTCCACGGGGTTGATCACATGCTTCTTAATGCGGGCCAGTTCATCCGCCGTGGGCGTACCGCTGAGCAGATAGACCCGCGCAGTGCGCACAGTGGGACGTTCACACTGGCCCACCAGCTGAATGCACTCCTCGCAGGAGGCCGCCCGCTGGTCATACTGACCGGGCAGGTACTCCACGGCAAAGGTCACATCCGCATCCGTGGGCAGAGCCGTAAAGTGCCTATCCAGCTGCGGCTCAAAAAACACGATGGGCAGGCAGCGCTCAAACAGCTGCGCGTCAACGCCCTCCACGTCATAACGATTCAGCAGGCGCAGGCCCGTGACGCTCTTGATCTGCAAAATGTGCCGAAGCTCCCACAGCAGATGCTTGGCTTCCACGGCATAGGGGGTCTTTTTCTCAACGTAAATGCGATAAACGCTCATGCTTGCTCCTCCTCAGTGCAGTGCCGCCAGCGCCCGCTGACCGATGTCCCGGCGCATGTGCAGGTCGGTAAAATGAATTTTCTCCGCCGCGTCGTAGGCTGCCGCCACGGCCTTTTCCAAGCTCTCCCCCACAGCCGTCACGCCCAGCACACGTCCGCCGCTGGTAACGATTTCGCCTTTCTCATTCCGGCGTGTTCCCGCATGGAACACATGGGCGGTCTTTTCCGCTTCCTTCAGCCCGGTAATGGGATAGCCCGTTTCATAGTGCTGCGGGTATCCCCCGGAGGCCAGCACCACACAGCAGGCTGCCTGATCGGCAAACTGCACAGGCGTTTCCGCCAGGGTACCGTTGGTGGTAGCCTGCATGATGGTCAACAGGTCGCTTTCCAGCAGCGGCAGCACCACCTGCGTTTCCGGGTCGCCGAAGCGGCAGTTATATTCAATGACCTTCGGTCCCTTCGGGGTCAGCATCAGGCCAAAGTACAAACAGCCGCGGAAGGTACGTCCCTCGGCATTCATGGCGCGGATGGTCGGCAGGAAGATTGTCTCCATGCACTGAGCCGCAATGTCCGCCGTATAATATGGGTTCGGGGCAATGGTTCCCATGCCGCCGGTGTTCAGGCCCTCGTCGTGATCCAATGCGCGCTTATGATCCATGGAGGACACCATGGGCTTCACGCATGTCCCGTCAGTAAAGGTCAGCACGGACACCTCCGGCCCGGTCAGAAACTCCTCGATGACCACGCGGCTGCCGGACATGCCGAAGCGGTTATCCACCATCATGGAACGCACCGCGTCCCGGGCCTCCTCGCGGGTCGGACAGATCAGCACGCCCTTGCCCAGTGCCAGTCCGTCCGCCTTGACCACCAGGGGCAGCGCTGCGTTCTCCACATAGTCCAGCGCCTTGGCATAGTCGTCGAACACCTCATACTGGGCCGTAGGAATGCCGTATTTCTTCATCAGCCCCTTGGCAAAGACCTTGCTGCCCTCGATGATGGCGGCCTTCTTCTCCGGCCCAAAGGCAGGGATACCCTTTTCCCGCAGCAGATCCACCAGCCCCAAGCACAGCGGATCGTCTGGGGCGACCACCACATAGTCCATCCCTTCCTTCACACAGAAGTCTGTGATGGCTTGAATATCCGTCGCCTTGATGGGCAGGCATTCCGCGATGGCTGCCATGCCCCCGTTGCCCGGTGCGGCATAGAGCTTCTCGACCTGGGGATTCATTGCAAGTTTCGCAGCGATAACGTGTTCGCGCCCGCCCCCGCCAACGATCAAAACCTTCATACAGCGACCTCCTTGTAGTGTGTGAAAGAGGACTGCGAGGGAGGCGGCTTCTCTAAGAGAAGCCCCTCCCTCGCGCTCCCTCCCGAAGAGCAGCGGATGTTTTCCAGTGGGATGCTTCGATGAGGGATTGTGGAATAATAAACAATTTGTTTACATTGTGTGCTTCTTAGTGGTGGAACAGGCGCATGTGCGTGAAGCACATAACCATATCATACAGGTCGCAGGTCGCGATCACGTTATCATCTCGAATGGATCCGCCGGGTTCTGCGACATATTTCACGCCGCTGCGGTGCGCCCGCTCAATGTTATCGCCAAAGGGGAAGAACGCATCGCTGCCCAGCGCCACGTCGGTGTTCTTTGCAAGCCAGGCCTGCTTTTCTTCCTTGGTCAGCGTTTCGGGCTTCACCTTGAAGAAGCGCTGCCAGCGACCCTCTGCCAGCACCTCGTCCGCCTCGTCGGAGATATACACGTCGATGGTGTTGTCCCGATCCGGGCGGGCGATCTTGTCCACAAAGGGCAGATTCAGCACCTTTTCATGCTGGCGCAGCCACCAGTTGTCCGCCTTCTGGCCCGCCAGACGGGTGCAGTGAATACGGCTCTGCTGGCCCGCACCCACGCCGATGGCCTGACCATCCTTCACATAGCACACGGAATTGGACTGAGTATATTTCAGCGTGATCAGTGCGATCAGCAGATCACGGCGGGCGCTTTCAGGCAGCTCCTGATTCTTGGTCACGATTTCATTCAGCAGCGTATCATCAATGACGAACTCATTGCGGCCCTGCTCGAAGGTCACACCGAACACGTCCTTCTGCTCCACCGGGGCGGGACGATAGTCCGGATCGATCTTGACCACGTTGTAGCCGCCCTTGCGCTTCGCCGTCAGGATCGCCAGCGCTTCCGCGGTATAGCCGGGGGCAATGATGCCGTCAGACACCTCGGGCTTGATCAGCAGCGCCGTCTCCTCGTCGCACACATCGCTCAAGGCGATCCAGTCGCCGAAGGAGGACATACGGTCCGCGCCCCGGGCCCGGGCATAGGCACAGGCCAGCGGAGACAGCTTCTTATCCCCCACGAAGTAGATCTTCCGCAGGGTATCGGTCAGGGGCAGGCCCACCGCCGCACCCGCAGGGCTGACGTGCTTGAAGGAAGCCGCCGCAGGCAGGCCCGTGGCGCGCTTCAGCTCGCGCACCAGCTGCCAGCCGTTCAGCGCGTCCAGAAAATTGATGTATCCCGGCTTGCCGTTCAGCACCTCGATGGGCAGCTCGCCGGACTTCATAAAGATGCGGGAGGGCTTTTGATTGGGGTTGCAGCCGTATTTCAGCGCCAGTTCCGTTGCCATGGGCGTTTCCTCCTTAGTGGTTCTTGTTGACGATGCGCGTCTCGCATGCGCCTGTTGCCAGATCGGTGTACCGCACGAACAGCGACACTTTGTTGTCGGCGTTCAGGCTGTTCCAGGTCTGTTCTGTGAAGGTATCGATGTCCCCGCAAATTGCGACCTTTTCCGGCTCCCCGGCAAAGGACGGGATAGGGCTGCCATCGCAGCGGTAGGTGTGGATGAAGTGGCCCAGCCCCGCCCGGGTGCCGATATATTCGTAGAAGAAACGCTGCACCTGGCAGGGGTCGCCGTCATCGCTTTTCAGAATGGACAGCTTATAGAGTAGATGGCCCTTATCCTTGGTCACCAGGCCGCTGATGCGGGGGGTGTAATTGGGCGCGTCCGGCTCAAAGCAGCGGGTACGCAGCGCCGCCTCAAAGGTATAGCCCTTTTTCAGGTAATTGTAGACCGTATCTGTCTGGTCGCCGTTGGTGACGATCAGCTGATCCTTGAACACCCGAACGGGGGCGTAAATGATCAGGCTTGGGTCCACCATTTTGCTTTCGTCAAAGGCGCGGGTGATGATGCCGCCGTCCTTTTCCACAAAGACGCGGTTGCGGCTGTTTTCGCTGCGGCCCATGATGAAATACGCCGCCACGGACTTTTTGCCCGTTTCGTCCAGGCCCAGCACAATGCCGCGTCCGGGATACGTGTTTTCTGTCAGCAGGGTATTCAGATCCATCGTCTGCATGATGCTTTTGCTCCTTCTCCGCATGGTCTCCCGGTTTACTTCTCCATGGCGCGGGCCACATCCTCCACCGCCTGGGGCAGCAGCAGCCATTCCGCCTGCTCCATCACCCGGCGCTGCAGGGTCTCAGGCGTATCGCCGGGCTGTACCTCCACGGCCTTTTGTGCAATGATCTCGCCGCCGTCGGGAATTTCGTTGACATAATGCACGGTAGCCCCGGTGATCTTCACGCCGTAATCCAGCGCGGCCTTGTGGACCTTCAGGCCATAAAATCCCGCCCCGCAAAATGCGGGAATCAAGCTGGGATGAATGTTCAAAATGCGCTTGGGATACGCGCGAATGACGTTTTCCGGAAGGATGGTCAAGAAACCTGCCAGCACCACCAGCTGAATGTCATGCTGCCGCAGGATTTCCAGCAGTGCCTCGCCGTATTGTTCGATAGGCTGCCCCTTGTGCTTTTCCAACACCACGGCAGGCAGGCCTGCATGCTTCGCGCGGGTCAGGGCATAAGCGTCAGGCTTGCTGGAAACCACCAGCTCCAGGTGTGCATGCGGGAGCTTGCCTGCTTTCGCTGCGTCCAGAAGGGCCTGCAAATTCGTGCCGCCGCCGGACACCAGCACCGCCGTTCTTACCATAGCTCCACGCCGCCTTCCCCGGGGACGATCTCGCCCAGCACATACGCGCCGGGTTCGCCGTTTTGATGCAGCAGCTCCAGCGCCCGATCCGCATCCTGCTTTGCCACGGCGATGGTCATGCCCACGCCCATGTTATAGGTGTTGAACATATCGCGCTCCGGGACGCTGCCTTCACGGGCGATGATGTCGAAGATCGGCAGGGTCTTGACCGCCGCCTTTTCAATGCGGGCGGTCATGCCCTTTTTCAGGCTTCGCGGGATATTCTCATAGAAGCCGCCGCCGGTGATATGGCTGATGGCTCGGGGCCGCACCTCTCGCAGCAGTGCCATAACAGGCTTGACGTAAATCCTCGTGGGGGTCAGCAGGGTTTCCCACAGGGGCTGTTCCAACTCGGCATAAGTACGGTTTTCACCGCCCATGCCAATGCCAAACACCTTGCGCACCAGCGAGAAGCCATTGGAATGCACACCCGTGGAGGGCAGGGCCAGCAGCACGTCCCCGGCCTGCATTTCCTCCCGGTCGATGATGTTCGCCTTATCCACCACGCCCACGGAGAAGCCCGCCAGGTCGTAATCGTCCTCGGGCATCATGCCGGGATGCTCTGCGGTCTCGCCGCCCACCAGGGCGCATTCCGCCTGAACGCAGCCCTCCGCCACACCCGCGACGATAGCGGCGATCTTTTCCGGCACGTTTTTGCCGCAGGCGATGTAGTCCAGGAAAAGCAGGGGCTTTGCGCCGCAGCAGATCACGTCGTTAACGCACATGGCAACGCAATCAATGCCGATGGTATCATGGCGGTCCAGCAGCATGGCGAGCTTGAGCTTTGTTCCCACACCGTCCGTGCCGCTGACCAGCACCGGCTGCTTCACGCCCGTCAAGTCCAGTGCAAACATGCCGCCAAACCCGCCGATACCATCCAGCACCCCGGGGATCATTGTCCGCGCCACATGCTGCTTCATCAACTCCACCGCGCGGTAGCCTGCGGTAATGTCCACGCCTGCGGCCTTATAGCTTTCGCTCTCGCTTTTCATGCGGAGTCCTCCTTAATAAACGTGTCGTTGATGCGAGAGGCGGCTTCGTGCGGCAGCGCCGCGCAATGACGCAGGGCGATAGCGAGGGAATTTTGTGCCCTATGCAAAGTGTCAAAATCGAAGGTTTACTGGAGGTAAATCGAGATTTTGACACACAGCAGAGGGTGCAAAGTTATCCGCTAGCGTCCTGTGGCATTGTGCGGTGCTGCCGCCAGAGAAGCCCCTCTCGCGCTCTCCCGAAGAGTAGCTAAGGTAGAATATTTTATTCTTTGGTGCTAAGGTGCGTTTCGAACTTCAGCTTTTTGGTCGCAACGGGTGGCTCCACCGGATATTCCCCGCTGAAGCAGGCCTTGCAGAAGGTGCAATGGCTGCCCGCCGCCAGCTTATCGCAGGCATCCAGGCTCAAAAAGCCGATGCTGTCCGCGCCGATAATCCTGCCGATCTCCTCCACGGAATGATGCGCCGCAATCAGGTTATCGGTGGAATCAATATCCGTGCCGAAGTAGCAGGGATGCAGGAAGGGCGGCGCGGAAAAGCGCACATGCACCTCCTTAGCCCCGGCCTCCCGCAGAATTGCCACGGTATGCGCCGAGGTGGTGCCGCGGACGATGGAGTCGTCCACCATGACCACCCGCTTGCCACGCACCGTGGACGCGATAGCGTTCAGCTTGATGCGCACAGCGTTTTGGCGCTGCTTCTGTCCGGGCTGAATGAACGTGCGCCCGATATACTTATTTTTAATGAAGCCGATGCCATAGGGAATGCCGCTTTGCCGTGCAAAGCCCACCGCGGCCTCAATGCCGCTGTCCGGCACACCAATGACCACATCCGCCTGCACGGGATGATCCAGCGCCAGGAACGCGCCCGCCCGAATGCGTGCCTCATGCACCGACGCGCCGTCAATGACGGAATCAGGCCGTGCGAAGTAGATGAACTCAAACACGCACAGGGAGGATTTCACCTTTGTCTCCGCCGGAAAGCTCTTTACGCCCTCCTTGGAGACCACCACCACCTCGCCGGGGGCGATATCCCGCACAAAGGTCGCGCCGATGGCGTCCAGGGCGCAGCTTTCGCTGGCAAACACGGTATCCTTGCCGATCTTGCCCATGCACAGGGGACGGAAGCCGTTGGGGTCCCGGGCCGCAATGAGCTTGGTGGGACTCATGATGACCAGCGAATACGCGCCCTTGATGATACCCATGGTGCGGCGCACGGCCTCCTCGATGGAGCCGGCTTGAATGCGCTGCTGGGTGATGGTATAGGCAATGACCTCTGTGTCGGTGGTGGCGTGGAAGATCGCGCCGTTCAGCTCCAGCTGCTCCCGCAACTCGGCAGCGTTGGTCAGGTTGCCGTTATGGCACAGGGCCATAGCGCCCTTCAGGTGATTGATGAGCAAGGGCTGAGCGTTGCTGCGGTTCTTGGTGCCGGTGGTGGCATAGCGGCAGTGGCCCACCGCCATGGAGCCTTCCTCCATCTTCTCCAGCGTGTCCCGGGTAAAGACCTCGGTCACCAGGCCCACGTCCTTGTAGCAGGAGATCACGCCATCGTTGTTCACCGCGATGCCGCAGCTTTCCTGCCCCCGGTGTTGGAGCGCGTAAAGGGCGTGGTAGGTCTCCGCTACCACACCCTCGCCCGCTTGACGGAAAATGCCGAACACGCCGCACTCCTCGTGGAGCTTGTCCATCACGTCCATCTTATTCCCCCATCAGCCGCTTCATGATCTCCTGATACGCATCCTCCACGCCGCCCAGGTCGCGGCGGAAGCGATCCTTGTCCAGCTTCTCATGGGTCACGCTGTCCCAGAAACGGCAGGTGTCGGGAGAGATCTCATCCGCCAGCACCAGCTCGCCGTCCGCCGTCTTGCCGAACTCCAGCTTGAAGTCGATCAGTTCAATGTTCAGGTCCATCAAATAGGCGCTGAGCAGCTTGTCGATCTTGAGGCTGTAATCCGCGATCTTCTGCAGATCCTCGTCGCTGACCCAGCCCATGGCGGCAATGTGGTATTCATTAACCATGGGGTCACCCAGCTCGTCGTTCTTGTAGCAATATTCCAGCACGGTCTTCTTCAGCTTGGTTCCCTCGGGCAGGCCCAGGCGCTTGCTCAGGCTGCCGGCGGCAATGTTGCGCACAATGACCTCCAGCGGCACGATGTGAACCTTCTTCACCAGCGTCTCCCGGTCGGAGATCTCCTCAATGAAGTGAGTGGGAATGCCGTTCTTTGCCAGCATCTGCATCAGGAAATTGGTCACGCGGTTGTTGATGACGCCCTTGCCCTGAATAGTACCCTTCTTCAGGCCGTTGAACGCGGTCGCGTCATCCTTATAGTCCACCAGCACCACATTGGGATCGTCCGTCGCGAAAACCTTCTTGGCCTTGCCTTCGTACAGCTGCTCCAGCTTCTTCATTGCCGTTCATCCTCCTCAAAAATCTATCAGGTTCCTGTTGTCAGTCAATGACCAGTTTGCTGTCCTTTTCCACCACCGCGTCGTGCTGCTTTTTTCGCAGCGCCCGCAGCTTTGCAGTCAGCTCTTCATCGCCGATGGCAAGCATCTGCGCCGCCAGCAGCGCCGCGTTTACCGATCCGTCAATGGCGACGGTCGCCACAGGCATGCCGGAGGGCATCTGCACCGTGGAAAGCAGCGCGTCCAGTCCGTCCAGCGTAGAGGACTTCACCGGGATGCCGATGACCGGCAGCACAGTCTGCGCCGCCAGCGCCCCTGCCAGGTGCGCAGCCTTGCCCGCCGCAGCGATCAGTACACCAAAGCCGTTGTCGCTGGCAGACGCGGCAAAGGCCGCCGCCTCCGCCGGGGTGCGGTGCGCGGAAAAGACATGCGCTTCAAAGGGAATGTCCAACTGCCGCAGGGTGTCGAACGCGCCCTTCAGCACCGGCAGGTCGCTGTCACTGCCCATAATGACCGCAACTTTCTTCATGCAAGCGTCCTTCCTTTCGGGTGAAAAAAGAACAGGGGGCACCCCTGCTCTCTGTTTACCATCCTTCTGTCCCGTTCCCGGTACGCGCACGCAGCCCCAGCCCCTTGTCAGTACGCCGCATACGCTCACCTCTTTCCGAACGATTCACCTCATTCTACCGAATATGTTCTGCTTTGTCAAGGCTTTTGCGAACATTTTCGGCGTATTTTGTCCTTTTGTTAGAGATTTGTGCAGATTGGAAGGGGTCTTGCCTTTGGAAACATCCGCACCTTTCTTTTTCCCGCAAGGTTCTTGTTTCCCCCCGCGCGTTGTGCTATAATCGCGCATGTTTGGATTTTCCCTCTGATTTTTTGCGGCGGACGGGCGCTGCCGCGGAAGGCGTTCACAAAGGAGTGCGCGTATGCAGAAAAGGCACCACTTAAATCCCACCATGACGGAAGGCTCCCTTCCGCGCAACATGCTGCTCATCAGCCTGCCGCTGATGGCCTCCAACGTGCTGCAAGTGCTGTTCAACATGTCGGACATTGCGGTGGTGGGCCAGTTTGCAGGCTCGCATGCGCTGGGTTCCGTCGGCTCCACCGCCATGTTCGTCACCCTGCTGACGGGTATTTTGATCGGCATGGGCAGCGGCATCAATATTATTGTGGCGCGTTTTCTGGGCGCACGGAAGGATCGGGACGTTGCGGAGTCCGTTCACACGGCGTTTCTGCTGGCGTTTTTTGTGGGGCTGGCTATGTTTGCCCTGGGCTTTTTTGGTGCGCGTCCCATCCTCGCGCTGCTGGGAACGAAGGACATTCTGCTGGACGGTGCAATTCGCTATCTGCAAATTTACAGCCTTGGTCTGCCCGCCGCCGCGCTGTACAACTGGGGCAATGCGGTATTCAGCGCCGCGGGCGACACGCGCAAGCCGCTGTATGTGCTGTTTGCGGCGGGTGTTTTGAACGTTGTGCTGAATCTTTTCTTTGTCATTGTCTGCCATTTGGCGGAGGCTGGCGTTGCCATTGCCAGTGCGGCCTCGCAATGGCTGAGCGCGCTGCTGCTGCTTTTCCTGCTATGCCGCACCGACGCCGCCTACCGCTTCCACTTCAGGGAGCTGCGCCTGCATGCAGACAAGGTGAAGCTCATTCTGCCTTTAGGCCTTGCCGCCGGTGCGCAGAACGCCATTTTCGCCACGGCAAACCTGTTTATTCAGGCGGGTGTGAACACCTTTGACGCGGTGATTGTGGAGGGGACTGCCGCCGCCGCCAATGCGGACTCGCTGGTTTATGATGTGATGGCTGCCATCTACACGGCATGCTCCAGCTTCATGAGTCAGAACTACGGTGCGGGCAAGCGCAAGCGGGTGCTGCACAGCTATCTGATTGCGCTTGCGTATTCCTTTGGCATCGGTGCGATTTTCGGGGTATCGCTGGCGCTGTTTGGGCGCGGCTTCCTGTCCATCTTTGCCACGGATGCAGCAGTTATTGAAGCCGGTCTGACCCGTTTGCAGCTGATGGGCGTATGCTATGCCTTCAGTGCCTTCATGGACTGCACCATTGCCGCCTCCCGCGGTTTAGGCAAGAGTGTTGTTCCGACCATTATTGTGATTCTTGGTTCTTGTGTTTTCCGTGTGCTATGGGTTTACACGGTCTTTGCTTATTTCAACACCATTATGTCGCTGTATCTGGTGTATATTTTCTCCTGGACGCTGACGGCGCTGGCGGAGATCATCTATTTTGTTCACATTTACAAGCAAATGACGAAGCGGTTTGCAGCGAGTGAGGCTGCGTAAAAGAGGTAGTGTCTGCACCACTTTTGAGTGGAATTTACAGTTGGGTTTGCATGTGCCATGGAGTAGGCGCCACACAACCTCGTTGGTTTGTCGGCTAGAGAGTGTTTCGTCCGTCTGCGGACGGACGACCTACTTTGCATTCGGGCAAAGTAGGCAAAACCGCCCTGGGAGACACAACCGGGCATTCCTTCAGTTCCGCTCCAAGGCATTTCGGCGGCTGATCGTATACAGCCGCCGAAACGCCTTGTCGCTTAGGACTGGCGTATGCAACGAAAACTACCCACACTGAAAGCACTACGATGCTACATGGATACGTCAAAGCCGCACCAACACCAAAAGCCTCCCCTGAAAGGGGAGGTGGCCCAAAGGGCCGGAGAGGTTCCGCCTCCCAAAAGCCTCCTTCCGCAGAAGGAGGACAGCCGCCTCCGTGGGCGGCAGGAGGATACTCTTTCAAGCCGCACCTTCCCATCAATAAATTCCCCATCCCCCGCACAAGGGGCTATGTAAGCCGCCCCAAATCCTCTATAATGGAACTGCTTCCAAAATCGATAGGCTGGTATGCCAGCAAGAGTGGAGTCGTGACAAAAGAGGACCATGGAGGAAATGCAGTCGTTGCTTGGGCAGCTTCGTCCGCTTTTTACGGATGTGCGTCTGCTGAAAGCGGCGGACGTTCAGCGCATTGTAACGGGCGGCTATACCGCAGCCGAGCCGAATATTTGCTATGCCTGCGGACACTGCTGCGGTTCGTGCGCTGCAAAACAGGCAGCAGCAGTCGGTCATCGAGGTTTGCGGCAGGGATGTTTTGCAGATTACCGCTTACTACTATGAGATCGGCAGCGCGTCCTATGTGTTGGAAACCGTGCAGTGTTCCCCCCGTCAGGCCACGCTGGATGTGGACAACGGTGAGCGCATTATGCGGGAGTTATCCGGCTACAACACAAAGCTCTATCGCGACGCGCTGATCGGCGTATACAACTGCCGCTATTACGAGGAGGTTGCCAGCCAAACGCCTTGCCCTTCCTTCGTGGTGGTCATGGACTTGGATGATTTCAATTGCCGTGGACTATGCCGCCGACAAGCCCAGGGTGCTGATCGTAGACGACTCCGCCATGAACCGGGAGTTGCTGACGGAAATGCTGCAAAGCGATTATCACATTCTGGAAGCGGAGAACGGGCAAACCTGCATCGACACCATGCAGGAATTTCACGGCGATATTGCGCTGGTGCTGCTGGACATCAACATGCCGGTGCTGGATGGCTTCGACGTGCTGAAAATGATGAACGCCAGCCACACCATTGAGGATATTCCCGTCATCATGATTTCTAGCGAGGATTCCGAGGCCGCCATCCGCCGGGCCTATGAGATGGGTGCATCCGACTGCATCAACCGTCCCTTTGACGCGCGGGTGGTCAGCAGGCGCGTTGATAATACCATCAAGCTCTATGCCAAGCAGCGGCGGCTGGTGCGCATGGTTTCCGACCAGATACGCGCCCGGGAGAAAAACACCACCCTGCTGGTGGGTGTGCTGAGCCAGATCGTGGAGTTCCGCAATGGCGAAAGCGGCACCCATGTGCGGCACATTCAGCTCATCACCGAGCTGCTGCTCAACCACCTGCTGGAGGTGGACGGCGATGACCTTGCCGAAGCTAATCAGGAAGACATTCCTCTGGCTTCGGCGCTGCATGACATTGGCAAAATCGCCATTGACGAGCATATTCTCAACAAGCTCAGCAGGCTGACGGCGGAGGAATTCGCCATCATGAAGACCCACTGCGTGCAGGGTGCGGACATGCTGCATCGGCTGGACAATTTCGAGAACGAGCCGCTGCTGCGCACCGCCTATGAGATCGCCCGCTGGCATCATGAGCGCTGGGACGGGCGCGGTTACCCGGACGGTCTGAAGGGCGATGAGATCCCCATCAGTGCGCAGATCGTTTCCCTAGCGGATGTGTACGACGCGCTGACCAGCAAGCGCTGCTACAAGGAAGCCTACTCCCACGAAAAGGCCATGCGGATGATTCTTAGGGGCGAATGCGGCGCGTTCAATCCCCTGCTGCTGCAATGCTTGCAAGATATTCAGCTGGAGCTGCGCACGGAATTGGCGCTGTAAGGCAATTACTTTCGTTGTGAATGCAAAACGACTGTCGGAGGAAATTCCTCCGACAGTCGTTTTTTACTTAAATCTCCACCGTCATGCCGTCATAGGACACCAGGAAGCCACGTTCCGCCATGTAAGGCACCAGCTCCTCATGCAGGAAAATCTTCCCCTCGGGGCTCTTGCTGCCGTTATGGGAGAAGTGGTTGATGCAGAACACGGTCTTGTCCGTTGCCATGCCCTCGCGTAGCATGCGCTCCCGCACCTTCACATTGTCGTCAATGCACATGTGTCCGCCGGAAAGCCCCGACACCAGCATGGTGCTGTCCAGGGACACATAGTCGAAGTGGAAATCCTTCAGGTGCGCCCAAGTTTCCTCCGAGAAGGGGCCGGAATCGTGGGCATAGAACAGCGTCTTGCCGTCCTTTTCAATGATGTAGTTGAAGCACTTTTCCTTCGGGTTGTGGTTGGCAATGGTGGGGGTGACGTGATAGCCGCCGATGTCCACCGTTTCGTATTCCTGCAGTTCCTTCCAGGCAATGCCCTGCGTCCACTGATCGCCGAAGGGCTTCATGCCCTTGTATTCCTCCATGCGGCGCATCAGTTCATCGTTGCCATAGAAGGTGAAGGGAATCTCGTCAATGTCGTTAGCGAACCAGGGGCAGCGCATTTTGGTATCCTCAATGTAGAGGTGATCGTCATGGGTGTGGGTGATCAGACAATGCTTGATGTTGGGCAGGTCCACCTGATACAGCAGCATGTGCATGTAGGTATCCGGGCAGAAGTCCAGCAGCAGGGTACCATCGACGATGGCCTGCGAACGGGTGCGTAGGTTTTTGCCGCCGCGCTTAGTAGCCTCCTGGCAGGCGGGGCATTTGCAGAACATGGCGGGCCAGCCTTCTGCGGCGGCGGTGCCGAGGTATTGTAATTTCATTTGTTTCACCTTTCTTTTTATCTCAATGTAATCTTTGCAGGGGGATTTCGCCTCTGCGGAGGCGACCAGGGCTTTCCGATCGCCCTGGACCTTCGGGAT
>CAKTYE010000026.1 GCA_934631985.1 uncultured Clostridia bacterium
GCCTCCGGTTCCGCCCTAACGGCTCGCTGTCTGTTGGAATATCCGATAGCAACGAGAAGCCCCCGAAGGTTTCCAAAGGGCGATCGGAAAGCCCTTTGGTCGCGCCCGCAGGCGCGAAATCCTGCTACAGATGCTTTCAGCAATAAAAGACAGGAAGCACATCCTGCTTCCTGTCTTTTATTGCTTACTCCAAAACGATCCGCGGATTCTCCCGGCTGGGCCGATACATCACAAACCGCCGTCCGATGCACTGCACAGGCTCTGCGCCGGTCTGCTCGCACAGCGCGTCAAGCGCTTCCCTTGCCGTCACGGGTGCGCCCTGTTGCACCGCGCACTTGATAAGCTCCCGGGCCTCCAGTGCGTCGTAGGCTTCCTTCACGGTGCCGGGGGTCACGCCCTCCTTGCCCACATAGAGAATGGTATCCATCGTGTTTGCCATGGAACGAAGCATGGCACGCTGCTTGCTGGTCATCTGCTGTATCCTCTCTTACTCTACAAAGTCAAATTCCATGTCGCCGATGCGAACTATGCTGCCCTCGCCTGCGCCCGCCTTGCGCAGGGCGTCGATCACGCCCCAGCGCCGCAGGGTGCGGTGGAACCAGTTCAGACTCTCCTCATCGTCGAAGTTCACGCTGTCGATCAGGCGCTGCATGGCGGGGCCACCCACCTCATACACATTGCCATCCTTCACCACGCCGAAGGATGCAAGGTCGGGCATGGGCATGGGAACCTCCTCCTCAGCGAAGGGTGCAAGGGGCGGCAGCGTCTCCAGCTTGCGGGACACCGCATCCAGCAGCGCGTCAAAGCCCTGATGGGTCGCAGCGCTCACCGCAAAGATCGGAATATCCTTCCCTGCCAGATGCTCCCGCAGCCGCGCCAGGTTTTCCTCGCCCTCGGGCAGGTCCATCTTATTGCACACGATCATCTGCGGGCGCTGACTCAGCTCGCCATAGGCAGACAGCTCATGGTTGATCTGTTCGTAGTCCTCAATGGGATCGCGGCCCTCGCTGCCTGCAATGTCCAGCACATGCAGCAGCAGCCGGGTACGCTCTACATGCCGCAGAAAATCGTGGCCCAGGCCAACGCCCTCCGCTGCGCCCTCCACCAGACCGGGAATGTCTGCCAGCACGAAATCCTTGCCGTGATGGCGCACAATGCCCAGGTTCGGGGTCAGGGTGGTAAAGTGATAATTGCCGATCTTCGGCTTGGCGGAGGTCACCACGGACAGGATGGTGCTTTTGCCCACGTTTGGATAGCCCACCAGGCCCACGTCCGCAATGGTCTTCAGTTCCATCAGGAACGTGTGGATCTCCGTCTTTACGCCGGGCTTGGCGAAGTTCGGGGCCTGCCGGGTGGAGGTAGCAAAGTGACTGTTGCCCCAGCCGCCCTTGCCGCCGCGCAGCAGCGTCTTGGACGAGCCGGGCTCAAACATATCCGCCACCACGCCGCCGGAAGCCTCGTCCCGCACTACGGTACCCACCGGTACCTTGATAATGAGATTTTCGCCCCGCTTGCCCGTGCAGCGGTTGCCGGAACCATCCGTGCCGTTTTCCGCGGTGTATTTCGTCTTAAAGCGGAAGTCCAGCAGGGTGTGCATATTGGGATCGGCGAAAAGGATCACATCGCCGCCGCAGCCGCCGTCGCCGCCATCGGGACCGCCCGCCAGGACGAATTTTTCCCGGTGGAAGGACACGCTGCCGTTGCCGCCGTTGCCAGCCTTCGCCGTAATTTTTACATGATCTACAAAGTTGCCCATTCTTTCCTCCTGAAAAAAGCGGAGACGTCTCCGCGAAGCAAGTCCAAGCTGCCAGTGCGCCGTCCCGGTCCACACAAAACGGCGCTTGCAGTTCAGTATACCACAAAAGCCATGGTTCGAAAAGGGTGCGGCGAAGAAAAATTAAGGGGCTGATGCAGTGCTGCGGAAGGGGGATTGGGGAGGGGGAACGGAACCTCTCCGTCCCTTCGGGACACCTCCCCTTGCAGGGGAGGCTTTTAGTGCGGGGACATATACAGTTCGCTCATTTCTGCCGCGCTTCTGAATGTTATGCACAAGACATCAAAAAACGCCCCGGACTGTTTCTTTTCAAACAGTCCAAGGCGTTTTTCTTTTCTTACAACTCCTCGCCGTTGGTCTCCATCACATGCTGGTACCAGTATGCAGAATCCTTCGGGATACGCTCCTGCGTCTGATAATCCACATAGGTCAGGCCAAAGCGCTCATTGTAGCCGCTGTTCCATTCGTAATTGTCCAGGAAGCTCCAATAGAAATAGCCGATCACCGCCACACCATCCTCCGCCGCGCGCTTCAGGGCCTTCAAATAGCGATGCACAAAATCAATGCGGTTCGGGTCATGCACCTTGCCGTCCAGCATCACCGCGTCGTGACAGCTCATGCCGTTTTCGGTGATGATGAGCGGCAGATGATAGCGCTCTGTGATGAACTTCGGCTCCCAGTACAGCGCATCGGGCGTGATGTGCCAGTTGAGCGCCGTCTTAGGGCTGCCCTGTGGGAAGGCAACCTTCTCCCAGCTCTGGGCATTCTCTGCGGCCCGGACGATCTCACCCTGATAAATATTCTGGGCGTAGTAATCCAGCGGCTGGCAGATCAGCTGCATGTCCGCTTCCCAGTTGTCCGGCAGATACTTTCCGTATACCAGCAAGCCATCCTCGGGATACGTCCCCAGCACCACTGGGGCGCTGTACCAGGTCAGGCACCAGTGGAAATCGGCGGGATCCGCACTGACGCTGTAATAGGCCTTCCTGGCGGCTTCAATGTCCGCCGGACTGTCCGTGGCAGGGATCATGGGGTTTGCACAGGGCGCATAGCCGACGCGCACATTCTTCACGCATTCGCGAAGCACCTGCACAGCGCGTCCATGACTTTTGAGCAGGTTGTGGCCCATACGCACCTGCGCCCCGATGGGATAGCGCACACCGGGCGCATGAACGCCGCTGCCATAGCCCAGGCCCAGAATGCACTGCGGTTCATTGATGGTGAAAAAATCCTTTACCCGGTCGCCCAGGCGTTCCGCCACCACGCGGGTGTAGTTCGCAAACCACTCGGGCATGGCGTCGTTCAGCCAGCCGTCATGACGGTGCAGCGCACTGGGCAGATCCCAGTGATACAGCGTGCAGAAGGGGCGGATGCCATGCTCCAGCAGGCAATCCACCAGATCGGAATAAAACTGCACGCCTGCTTCATTGACCGCCCCCGTTCCCTCGGGCAGAATGCGGGGCCAGCTGATGGAGAAGCGGTAGTTCTTGATGCCCAGCTTTGCCATCAGCGCCACATCCTCACGGAAGCGGTGATAATGGTCGCAGGCCACATCGCCCGTGTCGCCGTTCAGTACACAGCCCGGTTCCCGGCTGAAATCATCCCAAATGCTGCTTCCCTTGCCGTCCTCAAACGCGCCGCCCTCGATCTGATAGGACGACGTTGCCGTACCCCAAAGGAAATCCTTTGCAAAGCCCATTGCACGTTCCCTCATTCGCACCGCATGTCGGTTGCTTCTGTATTTTTATTATAGAAGAAACGCGCCGGGATGGCAATTCTTTCCACCTAAAAGGCGCAGGAGCATTTTACTCCCGCGCCACAGCGTTTGCTATTTCTTGTCCTTAAAGCGGGTGCTGCTTCCAAACAGCCCATCCTGCGTCTCCGCCACCTTGCGGCCATGGATATCGTAATGGTTGGTGCTGCCAAACAGGCCGGTGCTGCTGGTGCCGACTCGCTGACCACGGCTGTTGTAATCCACCGTGCCGCCAAACAGGCCGGGACGGCTTTCGCCGATCTTGCGTCCGTTCGCGTCATAGTGGCTCACGCCGCCGAACAGACCGGGGCGGCTCTCCCCTACCTTGCGTCCATGCTCGTCATAGTGACTGGTGGTACCAAACAAACCCGTCCGACTGGTGATCTTCTGTGCCATGTGATGGCCTCCCTTCCTGTCCTTTCGACGGGTTTAGGATACCACGCTTTCCCACACTTGAAAAGGCCTTTTGTCTCAAAGCTGCATTCGCACGTTTGAAAACCGTACATTTTCTGTTCTGCATTGACAAAAGGTCGGTTTTTGTACTACAATGCTCTTGTTCCTGCATTTTCTGCCTTCAGGAGGTTCGCTTTCATGGCGCAGCTGCTTTTTCTCGGCTCCACCTGCGCAGATGTGATCCTGCATCTGCCCCGCCTGCCCCACACGGGCGATGATCTGCACGTCATGGGACAGACCGTCGCGCTGGGCGGCTGTGCCTACAACGCCTTTGCGGCGGCGCGGCTGTTCCAAAGCGCCGACTGTCAGCTTTTCACCCCCGTTGGCACGGGCGTATGGGGCGACTGGGTTCATGCTGCGCTGGCATCTCGGGGCGTACATTCGCTGCTGCCCCGTGTCGCAGAAGCGAACGGCTGCTGCTATTGTCTGGTAGACGGCATTGGGGAGCGCACCTTCCTGTGCGACCACGGTGCGGAATATCGCTTCCGCCCGGAATGGATGTCTTTGCTGGGTGACACGAACTATGACGGCGTTTATCTGTGCGGCCTGGAGGTCGAGGAACCCACCGGAGATGTGCTGCTGGATTATCTGGAAGCTCATCCGCCCCGCAGGCTTTATTTTGCCCCTGGGCCGCGGTTGTGCCATATTCCCCCGCACCGCATGGCGCGTGTGCTGGCCCTGCATCCGCTGGTGCATATCAATGCGGCGGAGACGGAGCAGTTCACCCGTGCCGCCACCGTTGCCGAGGGCGCAGCGATGCTTGCGGAGCTGACCCAAAGCGATGTGGTCGTGACCCTTGGCAGCGACGGCGCATACTTAATTCAAAACGAACGCTGCCGCTGCGTTCCCTCCTGGGATGTGCAGGTGCAGGACACCATCGGTGCGGGCGATGCGCACATCGGTGCGATCATGGCCTGTGAAGCCGCCGGGATGAGCTTGGAGGAAGCCGTGCTGCGCGCCAACCGCGTGTCGGCAGCGGTGGTCTGTCAGGAGGGCGCAGCCCTGCCGCAGGATGTATTTCAGCAATGGATGGAGGACGTAGCTTTATGGGATTCAAGGAAGTAAAAGCCTATTTGAATCAGGCAGGCTATGGCGACCGCGTGACGGAGTTCACCGTTTCCAGCGCCACGGTGGAGCTTGCGGCGCAGGCGCTGCACTGCCCGTCGGCCTGGATTGCCAAAACCTTATCCTTTATGGTGGGCGAGCAGCCGATTCTGCTTGTCGCCGCAGGCGATGCGCGCATTGACAACGCCCACTACAAGGCGCAGTTTCATCAAAAGGCGAAGATGATGACTGCCGAGGAGCTGGAACATTTCACCGGCCTGCATTTCGGCGGCGTATGCCCCTTTGCCGTTCCCGCCCCGGTAGAGGTGTGGCTGGATGCTTCCCTCAAGCGCTTTGAGATCGTCTACCCTGCCTGCGGCAGCGACAACAGCGCCGTGCGCGTGACCATCCCGGAGCTGGAAAAGCTCAGCCAAGCCAAGGGATGGGTGGATGTATGCAAGGGCTGGAGGGAGCAGGAAGCGTAAAGCAGCTGTTTTTTTGTTATTAAGAAAAGAGGAAGGCCACATTTTCAGCCTTCCTCTTTTTATATTCCGCTCACTTTACATCCGTGACCGTATAGCCTGCGGCAGCCACCGTGCGGCGCAACAGATTCTCATCCATCGGCGCCTTTAGGCGAACCTCCGCTTCATTTTTGCTCAGATGAACGGTAGCCCAGGTGCCGTCCAGCGCGTTCAGCGCGTTTTCCACGCGGGCCGCGCAGTGGTCGCAGGTCATGCCGCGAATGCTCAGCACACAATGATAAGGATAATGATCGGCATGCTTATCCGCCACAGGCGTGCGCATCGGCGCATCGCCGCCGCCACAGCAGCCCTGGTTCAGCTTCTTGGTATAGCTGCGCACGGTATACACCGCGATGGCAATCAAAATCAGACAAATAATCGCTGTTGCGGGAGACATAACATCCGCTCCTTTCAGGCCTTATTGCCTACAAGGCTTTGCAGTTGAACAAGGCTCGCTTCCTCCAGCGTACCCATCAGCACCAGCGCTGCGCGGACGCATTCCTCCGGCGGCAGATGGAACTGGTTGGCAAAGAGCATGCTCAGGTCGTCCCGGCGTTCCTCCAGCTGAAGCGCAAGCGCTCTGCCGGTCTCCGTCAGGTGAACGTCGCCGTACAGCTCCTTGTCGATCAGCTCCCGGCTGCGCAGTGTTTCCAGGGTGTGATGAACCGTGGGCTTTTTGACGCCCAGCAGATGCGCAACGTCCTTGGAGGCCACATGCGGATAATTTTCGGACAGGGCCAGCACCGCCAGCAGGCAGCGAATCAGGGAAGGGGTCATGTTCATGTTTTTTCTCCTAATAAAAACCGGGGGAACGGGGCAAGCCCCGTTCCCCCGGCGTAGTGTGTTGCCGCTCCTCCCCGCCTGCGCGGGGAAGCTCAAGGCTTAATGGCAGCCTTTGCAATGAGCGCAGTTACCGCCGCAGCCGCCCTTGCCATGCTTCTTGTCGCTTATCATTTTCCAAATCACACCTACCACAATCAGCAGGACAACGCCGCCAACAATCCAACTTGCCATTGCTTTCAGCTCCTTTCAAACCATTGCATTACGCATTCACATTGACCTTCTGGGTCAGGTGGTTTGCGTCATAGGGGTTCTTGCGAACCAGCAGGTACACCAGCGCAGCCAGCAGCACGAAGGCCACCGCAGTGCCCACGCCGAAGCCAGCGCCAGCGAACAGCAGGCCCAGCTGATACACAATCAGGGCGATCACATAGGCGAAGATGCACTGATAGCCAATCGCGAACCAGGTCCACTTCGCGTTGTTCATCTCACGCTTGATAGCGCCGATAGCCGCGAAGCAGGGAGCGCACAGCAGGTTGAAGATCATGAAGGCGTAAGCCGCCAGACGACCATGACCATTGGAGGATTCGTTGAAGGCCGCCGCCACAGGGCTCAGAGCCGCTTCCTTTTCTTCCTCGCTCATGTCCTCATCGTCCACGATGTCCGCCGCGTCATCCGCGCCGTACAGCACGCCCAGAACACCAACGACCTCTTCCTTCGCAACCAGACCCATCACAGTAGCCACCGTGGAGGGAGTGTTGCCGAAGCCCAGGGGCTTGAAGATGGTGGACACGGGAGCGCCAATCTTGCCCAGGATGGAGTAATCCAGGTCGCCGACCTCACCCCAGGTGCCGGGGTCACGGTCCATTTCGGGAGCCAGTTCGGGTTCAGCGGGTTTCTTTTCGTCCTTTTCCAGGGTGCCAGCCTCGGCCTTCGCATCATATTCAGCCTTGGCAGTCTCGTAATCCTGCACCTCGGTTGCATAAGCGTCCTTAGCTTCCTGCTGCACATCCGCGGCAGGCGCCCAGCCGTAGCTGCTGGTGAACCAGATCAGGATAGAGGACAGCAGAATGACGGTACCGGCACGCTTCGCAAAGCTGGAGGCACGCTCCCACACGCTGTGCAGAACGTTCTTCGCACTCGGGAAGTGGTAAGCAGGCAGCTCCATAACGAAGGGAGCGGGGTCACCGGCAAACATCTTGGTCTTCTTCAGGATGATACCGCTGGTAACGATGGCCGCAACGCCGATGAAGTAAGCAGAGGTCGCCACCCAGGCGCTGCCGCCGAACACAGCCGCCGCGATCAGGCCGATGATGGGCATCTTCGCACCACAGGGGATGAAGGTGGTGGTCATGATGGTCATCTTGCGGTCCACGTCGTTTTCAATGGTACGGGAAGCCATGACGCCGGGAACGCCGCAGCCCGTGCCGATCAGCATGGGGATGAAGCTCTTGCCGGACAGGCCGAACTTACGGAAGATACGGTCCATGATGAAGGCGATACGGGCCATGTAGCCAACGTCTTCAAGGATGGCCAGCAGGAAGAACAGCACGATCATCTGGGGCAGGAAGCCCAGCACCGCGCCAACGCCGCCGATGATACCATCGACCACCAGGCCGGTCAGCCAGCCCTCCGTGCCGATGCCCTCCAGCCAAGCGCGCACATTATCCTGCACAATCTCGCCGACGAATACGTCGTTGGTCCAGTCGGTCACGATGGTGCCGATGGTGGACACGGAGATGTAGTACACAAACCACATGATGGCGATGAAGATCGGCAGTGCCGCCCAGCGGTTGGTCACCACGCGGTCGATCTTATCGGAAACGGTCAGCGCGCCCTTCGGCTTGCCCTTCTTCACGCAGGTGGAAACCAGCTTGTTGATGTAGGCATAGCGCTGATTGGTGATGATGGACTCCGCGTCGTCGTCCATCTCCTTCTCGCAGTCGGCAATGACCTTTTCAATGTCATTCTTGGTGCCGCTGGGAAGGCTCAGCTCAGCAGCGACCTTCTCGTCACGCTCGAACAGCTTGATGGCGTACCAACGGGTCAGATTGGAAGCAACCACGCCCGCGCCCGCCAGCAGATCCTCGATGTGGGCGATGGCATGCTCCACGCTGCCCTGGAACACATGAGGCAGCTCATGCGCCTGATGCTTCTGCGCGGTCTCCGCAGCCAGCTTCGCGGCGGACACGCTGCCCTCGCCCTTCAGGGCGGAGGTCTCGACCACCTGGCAGCCCAGCTCAGCGCCCAGCTTCTTCATGTCGATCTTGTCGCCGTTCTTGCGGACAACGTCGATCATATTCAGGGCAATGACCATGGGGATGCCCAGCTCGGCCAGCTGGGTGGTCAGATACAGGTTACGCTCGATGTTGGTGGCATCGACGATGTTCAGGATCGCGTCGGGCTTTTCATTGACCAGATAGCCGCGGGCCACAACCTCCTCCAGGGTGTAGGGGGACAGGCTGTAAATGCCGGGCAGGTCCTGAATGACGATGTTGTTGTCGCCCTTCAGCTTACCTTCCTTCTTTTCAACGGTTACGCCAGGCCAGTTGCCAACGTACTGATTGCTGCCCGTCAGGTCATTGAACATGGTGGTTTTACCACAGTTCGGGTTACCTGCCAAGGCGATCTTAATTGCCATGGTGATGTTCCTCCCTGTCAAAATGTTAGAATCCGCTAACCTTTCGTCAAAGGAAAAGCGGCTTGCACACTTGCGCTTACCGCACTTCGATCATTTCCGCGTCGCCCTTGCGCACGGACAGCTCATATCCGCGCACCGTCAGTTCCATGGGGTCGCCCAAAGGCGCCACCTTGCGCACATACACTTCCGTGCCCTTGGTCAGCCCCATGTCCATGATCCGGCGCTTGAGGGCGCCCTCGCCGTGGAGCTTTTCGATGACCGCGTGCTCGCCGACCTTCACATCCCGCAAAGTCTTCATCGCTGCTTCCTCCCTTTCTTAGCTTCAGCCTGCCAACCGTTTTTTACACCATGACTCGCATGGCCATGGTCTTGTCCAGGGCTACCCGGCTGTCCTTGACGGACAGAATCAGGTTGCCGCCCAGCTCGCTGACAACGCGAACCTCCTCGCCCACCACGAAGCCCAGCTCCGCCAGGTGCTGGCGGACGTCATCGCGCCCCGTGATCTTCTTGATGGTGTTCACATCGCCTACGCTTGCCATTCCCAAAGGCATCATGTGCATCCTCCTTCAGTTAGATTCAAACTGTCTAACCGCTGGGATATTTCTTAGTTAGCAGGCATTAACCCCTAACTGGCGCTAAGTTTAACACCCTTAACGGTCTTCTGTCAATACCTTTTTTGACATTTTCTGAAAAAAAATTTGAGGCATTGAACTTTTGAAATTTTTTCGCAATTTTTCTGCAAACAGGGGTTGACAGCCTGCGGGAGGGTATGCTATTCTGTCAGTGGTTAAGGCACTTTAACCAGTCGGCATGAAGCCGTTTTCTTTTCCGGATAGGTTAAACCTCCTTAACTTATTTGGATGAAGGCGCGCGACCCGGCCGTCCCGGGCAGGCCGAAATCAGCCATCTTCTTTATGGGAAAGGAGCGGCAAAGCGTTGATGCGGACAACCTTTGAGGAAACCATGATCGCCCACTGTGCAGCCACGCTGGCTGGGCATAAGGCCGGTAGTCTGTTCTCCTATCGTCTGAGTGCCGTAGAAAGCCCCGAGCAATACATGGCGACCCTCGCGCCGCTTCTGACCGCCAAGGGTGTGGAGGTGCGCTTGCTGAAGCGCTGCCAGGATGGATGCCTGGTCTATGTCTACCGTCCCGGGATGCTGGCGGGCATCCTTCGGGAAAAGGACACGGCGGACTTCCTCCACACCCTGGGTTATCCCACCGATGACCTGGACGGATGCTTCCGCCTTCTTTCGGAAAGGATACGCTGCGGCAAGGAATTTCCCCATGAGATCGGCGTTTTCCTGGCCTATCCCCTAGCGGATGTGCTGGGCTTCATCGCCAATCATGGCGACAACTACTGCTGCCTGGGCTGCTGGAAAGCCTACGGCAACGCGGAAGCCGCCGAGCGGCGGTTCAATCTCTATCGGAAATGCCGCCGCATTTACCTCAGCTGCTATCACCGCGGCTTTTCACTCAGCCGCCTGACGGTCGCTGCCTGATACGCTTGTTCGCGGCTTTGCCGCTGAGCATACATTATGAAACAGATTTTAGCTTTAGAAGGGAGTTTTTGAAATGAGTAAGGTTGCTGTCATTTACTGGAGCGGCACGGGTCACACCGAGGCCATGGCTGAGGCTGTTGCGAAGGGTGCCGAAGGCACGCTGCTCACCTGCGCGGAGGTTCCCGCCGATGTGACCGCCCAATACGACGCTTTCGCTTTCGGCTGCCCCGCCATGGGCAGCGAGACCCTGGAGGAGGATGAATTCGGCCCCCTCTTTGAGAAGCTGCTGCCTGACCTGAAGGGCAAGCGCGTGGCCCTGTTCGGCTCCTACGGCTGGGGTGACGGCGAATGGATGCGCACCTGGGAAGATGACTGCCGCAACGCGGGCGTGAACCTTGTTGCCGACAGCGTGATCTGCCAGGAAGACCCCGACGCGGACGCGCTTGCGTCCTGCGAAGCCCTGGGCGCTTCCCTGAAGTAATTTCCTAATTTCCCGCTTTTCCTTCCTCCTCTGCATAACCATTGTCGCCCCGCGCCGTTTTGCATCGACGGCGCGGGGTATTTTCTTGTCTGCATGAAAAGAGCCGGGCGTATGCTGTCACATGCGTCCGACTCTCTTGCTTTTTCACCCTTATGGCTCCATCGCTATATGAATTGCTTGCTCCGTCATCAGCGTCGGTGCTGTTTCGCTGGAAACCACAATCACCGTTTTCACTGCATCCAGCTGCGCTTCTGTGATCTGATGCACCACCCTTCCCTTATATTCTGTACTCCACAACGCATCAAAGCCCAGCAGCTGCTTCACATGGTCATTTGTGTTTCCTCCAATGCTCTCAAAGGGATATGCCAGCGCAGTCCCTGTCGCGTCTCCAAGCTCAAAGCTGATCGGTCCAAAATAATCCACAGGCGTATAACCAATTTCAAAGCCGTCTTTTGTCAGTTTGCATTGATCCACCAGAATAGCTGTGCCATTGGCAAGCGTCACTTGCGCAGGTAACTCGTTCATCGCTACAGGTGTGCTGACATTTGCACTTTCCTGTGCAAAGGATAGCGGGACAATGGAAAGAGCAGTGCTTTCCATTCCGCCCAAGAACCATGCGTCGTTTCTCACCCATTGCGGCTGTTCCCTGGCAGCGCTTCCGCCACCTTGTCGACTTACAGTAAAAGTAGGCAGCGCTTGTCCCTGATCGTCCATCACCTGATAAGGCAGTTGTACATTATCTTCACCCGTTGCCTCATACGAAATGGACACGCGCCCGCCAAACGGTGTTTGTGCTACGCGCTCTACAACAAAATGGAAGTCTATTTCTGTCCCGTCCGCAGCTGCTGAAGTGCGCAGAGATACCTCCTGCTTCGGCGTTACTGCACGGGTCGTATCCGCAGCCTGACTTTTATCCACCGTCAGTGTAATCGTTTTTCCATCCGCCTGCTTTATGCAAATGTTTTCATCCGCCGCTACAGGCCGTTCCAAGGCATAAGCGATCATGCACGCTTCCGTTGTCGCGTCCATGGGATAGCCTTCCCGATAGAGCATCTTATCGATGCGCGTATCCCCCACAAACACATCATATAGCGGATACACAGCCGAGCTATAGGCCGCATGCAGCTCTCCCGCATAGTTGATGGGAGTGTTGCAATGCTGGGTAAAGAAAAGCACCAGCACATCATCCGTCAATGCTACATTCTGCACATGGATGTCATAACGTAGCTTGGGACGAATGCTTTCTACCGCGAAGGTAATGTCCGCCGCACCCGTAATCCCTTGGATGCTGCTTTGGTCGCAAATAAAGCGGCTTTGGTAATCTTGCAAATATGGAATTGCCGCCCCGTCATTCAGCTTTACCGTAGCATTGCCGGCTTCCGCCAGACACGTCGTGTTGCCGCCTGCTGCAAGCGCAAAAAGCAGCACCATTCCCATGAACAATCTTTGGAAAAACCTGCACATATTCCTTCCTCCCTCTCGCCTTTGTCCACCAAGCTTTTTTCAAAGCGTCTATTCATTAAACGCCGTAAAAGGAAAAAACCTTCCTGCACTTTTCCAAAGCTGTGAAAATGTTACAAGTATCCCAGATTTCCTCAGGTATAGAAAAGCGCCCCCTCGACACCTTTGTCCGAGGGAGCGCTGCCTTATCTTTTTCACTTTGCCTTAGATCACCATAACCAAATACCCAGCATAAATCGCCAGCATCGCAATGCCCTGCACCTTCGAACCCTTCTGGCGAAGCAGCAGCGGCACCAGACCCAGCAGCAGTACCAGCATGCAGGCTGGGAAGTCCACCGCAATGCTCTGCGCAGATACCGGCAGATGCCCGCCGGAAACCAGCGCGCACAGCGGCAGAATCAGCGACAGGTCGATGATGTTTGCACCAATGATGTTGCCAACGCTGAGGGAAGCCTGCTTCTTCGCAATCGCCGTCAGCGTGGTCACCAGCTCCGGCAGGGACGTACCCACTGCCACCAGCGTCACCGCAATGACCCGCTCCGGCACCCCGAAGAACAGCGCCAGGTCGCTGCCGCTGTTCACCAGCAGCTGGGAGCCAGCCACGATCGCCGCCGCACCAATGAGGAACTTCACACCGCTCATGACCTTTTCCTTGGTCGTAGCGCTCTGCTTTTCCCCGCGGCCCTCGTCCTGACGGGCGCTGTGCAGGCTCTCCACAATGTACAGCACCGCCACAACGATCAGCAGCACCGTTCCTACCCAGCCGAACGTGCCGCTCAGGCTGCTCACCCACAGAAAGGCCATCGCCGCCACCAGCAGCGCCGCCTTTTTCCAGTTTTTCTTTCGGTCAAACACAATGGGCATGAAGATCAGCGCAATCGCCATGATGAGGCCACAGTTCGCCGTCACCGAGCCTACCGCGTTGCCGATGGCCATGTCCACCTTGCCCTCTGCCGCCGCAAAAATGGAAACCAGCATCTCCGGCATCGTCGTTGCCAGCGACACAATGGTCGCGCCGATGACGAATTTCGGAATGCCCGATACCTCGGCGATCCAGCTTGCCGCGTCCACAAACAGGTCGCCGCCCTTGACGGTCATCACAATGCCCAGAATGAAAAGCCCCACCGTGATCCAAATGTTCATGCCCTCTGCTCCTTCTCAGCGGAAAAGAAAAAGAGACTTTTCCGCGCCGTTTTTGCACGGATAAGTCTCATGATTTCATGAACCGCCAGGCGAACAGGTCGCCAGGATGTTGACAGTTCAGCGCAGAATGCGCCCACTACTCCCCTATCACGGGAGTTAGTATAAGCTACCGTTCTTCGCTTGTCAACCCCCCCAAACACTTTTCATGTTTCCTGCGGGCAGTGGGCTTACTTGCCCACGCAGAAGCGCCCGAACACCTCGTCCAGCACGCGCTCCTCCACCTGATCGCCCGTGATCTCTCCCAGCGCCGCCATGGCCTGCCGAAGATCCACCGCCGCCAGCTCCAGGCCGCCCAGTTCGAGGGTCTGCGCCGCCTCCCGCAGTGCCTGCGCCGCACGCCGCGCCGCCTGCAAATGCCGCTGCTGCGTCAGGGGCAGCTGACTGCATGTCTCCGCAAAGGCCGCAAGGCGCTGCTTTAAGGGTGCAAGGCTGCGCGGAGCATGGGCCGAAAGCGCCAGCACCTCCGCTGCGGGCGCAAGCTGCTGCACCTGCGCCGCCGTCACACAGGCTGGCAGATCCTGCTTATTCAGCAGCACCAGCAGCGTTCCCGCATAGCTGCGGCGCAGCAGCACTTCATCCTCCGGGGTCAAGGGCTGACTTGCGTCCAGCGTCAGCAGCACCACGTCCGCTTCGGCCAGCGCCTTTTCCGCCCGTTCCATGCCGATCTGCTCCACCTGATCCCCGGCTTCATGCAGGCCCGCCGTGTCAAAGAAGCGCACCGTCAGCCCCGCCAGCTGCACCTCCCCGGTGATCACGTCCCGCGTGGTGCCTGCCACCGACGTAACAATGGCCCGATCCTCGCCCAGCAGTGCGTTGAGCAGGGAGCTTTTGCCCACATTGGGCCGTCCGCACAGCGTGACCCGCAGACCGCTTTCCAGAATTCGCGCCGCCCGCTCGTTGCAGGCCCCTTCCAGCGTATCCGCCACCTGCAACAGCCCCTCCCGCAGGGTGGATGTGGCTTCCTCCTCGTCCACCTCCTCGGGATAATCCAAGCTAGCCTCGATGCCTGCCGCCAGCCCATACAGCCGATCCAGCGCCTGACGAATGAACGTGGACGCACCGCCCTCCAGCTGCCGCATGGCTGCCTGCGCCGCCTTTTCCCCCTGCGCCGAGATCAGCCCCATCACCGCCTCGGCTTCGGAGAGATCAATGCGCCCGTTCTCAAAGGCGCGGCGGGTAAATTCCCCCGGCTCTGCCGGACGTGCACCTGCTGCAAAGCACAGCTCCAGCGCCTTGCGGGCCACATACACGCCGCCGTGCAGCTGCAATTCTCCCACGTCCTCCCGGGTATAGCTGCGTGGGGCGCACATCAGCACCGTCATGCACTCATCCACCCGTGTGCCGTCCGCCGTCACCAAATGCCCATAGGTCAGCAGGTGGCTGGTCAGCGGAAAGCCCTTTCCCGCAGGACGGAAAACCTTGCGCAATATGCGCTCCGTATCCGGGCCGCTCAGGCGCACAATGGCAATGCCCCCCTGCCCGGGCGCTGTCGCCAGCGCCGCAATGGTATCGTTCATGCTTCTGCTCCTGTCTGCTTCCAATACTCCTCGCAGAAGAGGTCCCCATCCCAATGGGCCTCCTGCGCCGCCAGCTGAAAGGCCAGCGGGTCCGCCAGCGTTACGCCATGGGCTTTGCCCAGCGCAATGGCCTGGCGCACAAAAATCAGCGCGGCCTGATACGTTCCATGCTGCATGGTGTACAGCGCCGCCCGACACATCTCTGGGGCCGCTTCCGCCGCACCGCCGCGCACATAGGCCCGCCGCACCTCGTTCAGGTCATAGTCCGCCAAATAGCGCGTGACCTTCGTTGCTCCCCGATTTCGCTCAATGACCGCAAAGGGCGCCCGTCCGCCCACGCCGTCCTCCAAAAGGCCCAGACTGCCGGGGTTGACCGCCTGCCTGCCATGGGCCGTCACCTGCCACGGCGCATGATTATGTCCGCTGAAGTACCAGTGTACACCTTCCGGGAGCTGCGCCAGCAGGTCCGGCACCTCAGACGCTTCCAGCAGCTTATTGGGATCCTCGGGCGTACCGTGGGCAAACAGCATGTCCTCCAGGGTGTAAGTGCGGGGCCACGTCAGCGGCAGCCCCGACAATTGCGCCCGCGTCCAGTGCAGCAGCGTCCAGTTGTATCCTGCAAATTCCGGCTCCAGCGCATGGGGCAGGCGTTCCTCATGGTTGCCTGCCAGCAGCACCGCCCCCTGCGCCATCAGCCGTTCCGTCACCTGACGCGGGCAGGGGCCGAAACCCGTATGATCCCCGGTGGAAATGATACGCTCCACCCCCTGCGCCGCCGGGTGGCGAAGCACCGCCTCCAGCGCGGGAAGGTTTCCGTGAATATCCGTCAGCAGTAAAATTCGCAAGGCGTTGTTCCTCTCTGAAAATCATGTGCAGGCAGCAGCGGACGATGGCCTTCAGCGCCGCCTGCGCTCCCGTTTATTTCGGCAGCATGGACGCGCTGCGCAAGGGGCGGTCCAGCCGCCGCTCCACATAGTCCCGCAGCAGCGGATAGGGAGCCTGAGCCTCCTCCGTGTCCACCCAGGAGGCGCTTCCCACCTGTAAGGCATGGCGCATCCAGCGGGTCTGCTCCGGCGACAGGGCCGCCATGCCCTTGCGGAAGCAATCCGGGCAACACACACCGCCCTCCATTGGGTCAAAGAAAAGCGCCGTGTCTTCCTTCACACTTTTGCCGCAGTGGACGCAGTGATGCAGCCGCGGCTGATAGCCTGCCGTAGCCGCATAGTGCAAAAGGAACCCGGACAGCAACGGCTTCCACGGCTGATCAGTAAACGTCAGGCGGCTGAGGGTGTGCAGCAGCAGCATGAAAAGCTCCTGACAGGGCGCACCCGGCTGGGATGCAGCCTCCGCCAAATTCAGCAGATACACGCCCACGGACAGCCGATCAAAATCGCTGCGCAGCGGGTAGAACGTCTCCAACAGGTTCGCCGACACCAGCGTCGCCCGATCCTGCTTGAAATACAGCTGAAAATCCCCCAGCGCAAACAGCTCGCTGGCATTCAGCAGCGGGGATTTGGGCCGCCTGCATCCACGCGCAAGCACCTCTAACTTGCCCCGCGTCGGGCTGAGCAGCGTCAGCATGCGGTCATTGTCCTTGTAATTGGCATAGCGCAGCACAATGGCTGTGTTTTCGGTCTGCTGCATGACGCAAGCCTCCCTTCACCCTCCCAGCATAGCGCAATCGACGCAAGAATGCAAGCGCCGTCACGCCTGCGCCAGCAGCCGGCGATAGCTTTTATCCATGCAGATCGCGCCCAGGGGCGCGGTCAGCAGAATGCCCAGCACCGCAGGCAACCCCGCCGCCATTGTATACCGAATATCCACCGCCGCGCCCAGCAGCCCGAACAGCAGCACCTCGGCCCCCAGCCAGACCTTGCCCAGCTTGGCCGACAAATGCGCCGTGGTTTCCGCAGGACATTTGATACGGCAGACGCAGGCCATACTCATCACCGCCAGCAGCCCCGACAGCGCAATGCCGCTCTGCTTGCACAGGCTCTCTGCCGCCATCATCAAAAACGCCGTGCTGAGGAAAATCAGAAGCTTGATGCTGCTGCGCATGGGCCGACGCCGCCAAAGCAGCGCCAGCAGCAGGCCCGTAAGGCAACCCAGCGCCACGCCCAGCAGCATGGACACGGGGATATTCACAAAATCCAGCCACTGCGCCTGTCCGCCCCGCGCCATGCCCAAGAAGGTAGTAAACAGCACAATGACAAAAATATCATCGCAGGAAGCGCCTGCCATGATGAGCTGCGGTACGCCCTGCTTCGTGCCATAGCCTGTCTCCATCAAATGCAGCATGCGCGGCACCACCACGGCGGGAGACACGGCGCTGAGTACTGCCCCCAGCAGCGACGCTTCGATCAGGCTCACATCCAGCAGCCGCGGCGCAAGCAGACAGTAGCCCAGCAGCTCGCAGGCTGCGGGCAGGCAGGACATCAGCAGCGCCGGGCGACCCACCTTGCGCAAATCTCCTATGTTCAACGAAAGCCCCGCGCGCAGCAGAATGACGATCAATGCCATTTGCCACAGCTCCGCTGAGACTCCCAGCAGCGGCGCATCCAGCACATTGACCGCACAGGGCCCCAGCAGGACGCCCGCCAGCAGCATGCCCAAAATACGCGGCAGCTTCAGCCTTTCAAAGACGGCAGCCAATCCCAGTCCCACCAGAAACAACAGTGCCAAGGATGTCAACATGTTTTTTCCTCCCATAGACGCAGAAAAGCTGACGCCTTCTGCCTTTTTCGCAGAAGTCATCAGCTTGCAATCAAGCGGTTCTGGCTGTCGCCATGGGAGAACTTCATCCCCTTGTGCTGATTATACGCCCCTTGCCCGCCAAAAGCAAGCCTTGCCCGCGCCGCGTCCCTGTGCTATACTCATGCAGAACACACGCAAGGAGGCTTCTCCCATGGCATCCATTCCTGCATTTTTGCTTGACGCGCTGACCGCCCAATATGGCGAAGCACGCACGGCGGAGATTCTGCGCGGCTACGCCTGTCGCCGTCCCGTGACCCTTCGGGTCAATACGCTTAAAGCCACCCCGGCGCAGGTGCTGGCGCAGCTTACACAGGCTGGTCTGTCTGTCGCTCCCGTGGCGTGGAGTGCCGAGGCCTTTGTGCTGCCCGCCGGATCGGAGCATGTGCTGGAGGCGCTGCCCCTGTATGAGCGGGGTGAAATCTATCTGCAAAGCCTTTCCTCCATGCTGCCCCCGCTGTTTGTGCAGCCCCAGCCGGGCGAAAATCTGCTGGACATGGCGGCTGCACCCGGCGGCAAAACAACGCAGATGGCGGCGCTTTCCGGCGGCAAGGCCATGATCACCGCCTGTGAGAAGAACGCCATCCGCGCGGATCGGCTTCGCTTCAACCTGAACCGTCAGGGAGCCAGCCGTGTTTCCATTATGGTGCAGGACGCGCGCAAGCTGGACGACTTTTTCTCTTTTGACAAGATCCTGCTGGATGCGCCGTGCAGCGGCAGCGGCACGCTGTATGTGGAGGATGGCGAGCTGAAAAGCAAGTTTTCGAAGGAGCTTGTGGACAATTCCGCACGGCTTCAGGGCGAGCTGCTGTGCAAGGCGCTGAAGCTGCTGCGTCCCGGGCATGAGATGGTCTATTCCACCTGTTCCATTCTGCGCAAAGAAAATGAAGACGTTGTCTCCGCCGCGCTTCGCCGCGGCGGTGTGGAGCTGGTACCGCTGACGCCCTTCGAGGGCCTGCCCCTGCTGCCTGCCGCGCTGGACGGCGTGCTGTGTGTTGCGCCGAACGAGCTGTATGAGGGCTTCTTTGTCGCCAAGCTGCGAAAAGCGAAGAAGTGACCTGCTGCATCCCCTGGAAAAACGGATTGCGCCGTTCCCCGGGGGATGCTTTGTTTTTATGCTGTTTTTTCTCTTGATCACCTTCCCGCCCCGCTAGATAATGGAAAGGTATTTTGTGCAAAGGAGGGAACATGCCGTGGAAAAGGACCTGACCCATGGAAGCGTGTTCCACAATGTTGTAACATTCTCCCTGCCCTATCTGCTGTCTTTCTTTTTGCAGACGCTTTATGGCATGGCGGATCTGTTTATCGTTGGGCAATATGATGGCGTTGCCAGCACCACGGCGGTCTCTGTCGGCAGTCAGGTGATGCACATGCTCACTGTGATGCTGGTGGGCCTTGCCATGGGTACCACGGTGACCATTGGGCAGGCAGTGGGCGCGAAGCAGCGCAAGCGCATTTCCCAGTGCATCGGCAACACGGTGACGCTGTTTATGCTGCTGTCCGTGGCGCTTACGGCAGTGCTGCTGCTCTGCGTTCAGCCCATTGTGCGCGTGATGTCCACCCCTGCCGAGGCTGTTTCTGGCACGGCGGCGTACCTGACGGTATGCTTCATCGGCATTCCGTGCATCACGGCGTACAATATCATTGCGTCCATTTTCCGCGGGCTGGGGGACAGCAAAAGCCCCATGTATTTCATTGCCGTGGCCTGCGCAGCAAACATCGCGCTGGACTATCTCTTTATGGGCGTTTTCCATTTAGGCCCCGTGGGTGCGGCGCTGGGCACAACGCTGTCTCAGGCGCTGAGCGTTGTTGTTTCGCTGATTGCCATTCTGCGGCGCAAGGCTGTGACGGTCTCCAAGGACGATTTCCGTCCGCGCCGGGACATTTTACGCAGCATTCTGCGCATTGGCCTTCCCATCACCTTGCAGGATGGGCTGATCCAGGTGGCGTTCATCATCATCACCATTATCGCCAACCAGCGCGGTCTGACGGACGCTGCCGCCGTAGGCATTGTGGAAAAGATCATCAGCTTTCTGTTTCTGGTTCCCTCGTCCATGCTTTCCACCGTTTCTGCACTGGGTGCGCAGAACATTGGCGCTGGCAAGCCGAAGCGGGCCATGGACACGCTCAAATATGCCATTTTGCTGGCAGCAGGCTTTGGCCTGATCATTGCTGTGCTGATGCAGAGCATTGCGGAGCATGTGGTGGCGCTGTTCACCACAGACACGGCAGTTGCCGCTGCCGGGGGAGCGTATCTGCGCGGGTACATCTGGGATTGTCTTTTTGCGGGCATTCATTTCAGCTTCAGCGGATACTTCTGCGCCTGCGGCAAGTCGGTATTGTCTTTCCTGCACAACATCATTGCGATCGTGCTGGTGCGTGTTCCCGGGGTTTACCTGACCTCCCGGATGTTCCCGGAGACGCTGTTCCCCATGGGACTTGCAACGGCAGCGGGGTCGCTGTTATCGGTGATGATCTGTGTTGCAGCGTTCTGTGTTTTGCAAAAGAAGGCGGTGTCCAGGGATAAGGGCATGGCAAAGATATAACATACGGTGCTTGCTTTTTACGGCACATCATTGTGCAGCAGGGATGCAATGGCGCTATATCCCGCGCCAGCGTGAGACTTTTCTCTTGCCTCCTTCCGCAGAAGGAGGTGAACCGCTCAGCCCAGGCTGCCTATTCAATCTTTGATTGAATAGGCAGGTCACTAAAGGCGACTTTGCTATTCCGTTCGGAATAGCAAACCGTTGAGGCGAGTGGTGGAAGATATTCTCACCCGTTGAGGTATCGGATAGTTTATAAAGTCACGGTCACTTGCATAGTCCCGGCGGCACACCTCCGCGCTGGTTTTCCAGCTAGAGAGCATTTCGTCCGTCTGCGGACGGACGACCTACTTTGCACTCGGGCAAAGTAGGCAAAGCCGCCCGGGGGCCAGCCAAATTTTCCATGCAGCTAAGGCTGGCCCCCGGACCCCATGATGCCCCCAGCCATCGCCTGGATCGGAGCCTTCCCAGGGGGACACAACCAGGCATTTCTTCAGTTTCGCTCCATGGCATTCCGTCGGCTGACCGTATACAGCCGCCGGAACGCCTTGTCGCTTAGGGCTGGCGCAAGCATCGGGAAGCTACCTGTACTGAAAAAGTCATCCAGCAGCAGGGATGCCCGCCCCAAAGGCCTCCCCTGAAAGGGGAGGTGGCCCGAAGGGCCGGAGAGGTTCCGTCCCTCCAAGCGTCTCCCGCACGCACCCCCAGCACTTCCTTACAAAAACAGAGCGCAGCCATCAGCCCCAAGCCAACCGCCGCGCTCTATTTTATTATCTAAAATTTCCCCTTCGTCAGTGCTTCGGTTCCTCCTGCACGACCACAGGGTTCGGCTCCTCCGTCTTCTCCTCTGTCACCGCAGCCGCCGTAGGATGAATCAGCTGTTCATACAGCTTCAAGTAAGCCTGGGACGAATGCGTCCAGCTAAAATCCGCCGTCATGCCGCGCATTTGCAGCTTATGCCACACGTCCTTGTTCTCATGGTAATACTTCACGGCGCGCTCGATCACATGGAGCATATCATGGGCGTTGTAGTTAAAGAAGGTGAAGCCGTTGCCCTCGCCGGTGAAGTCGTTATAGCTCAGCACCGTATCCCGCAGACCGCCGGTCTCCCGGACAACAGGCACCGTGCCATAGCGCAGGGCAATTAGCTGGCTCAGGCCGCAGGGCTCAAACTGACTGGGCATCAGGAACAGGTCGCAGCCGCCGTAGATCTGGTGCGCCAGCTCGTTATCCATGGCGAAGCGTGCCGCCATGCGTCCGCGATACTCGCCCTCAGCCCAGCTGAACAGGTTCACATAGCGGCTGTCGCCCATGCCCAGCACCACCAGCTGCACATCCTGCTTCATGATGTCGGAGATCACATAGTCCACCAGGTCGAGGCCCTTCTGGTTGCTCAGGCGGCCCACCATGCCGATCACCGGGACATTGGGATCAACGTTCAGGCCCAGCTTTTCCTGCAAGGCCTTTTTGCAGACCGCCTTGCCGGAAAGGTCATCGGGGGTGTAGTTCGCTGCCAGGTGCTTATCGGTGGCGGGGTTGTAATCCACCACATCGATGCCGTTCAGCAGGCCGTAAAGGTCATGCTTCCGGGCGCGGAGCAGGCCGTCCAGACGCTCGCCGTAATAGGCCGTCTGGATTTCCTCGGCATAGGAGGGGCTGACGGTAGTGATCACATCGCTGTACACCAGCGCGGCCTTCATATAGTTGGCGCAGCCGAAGCATTCCAGCTTGTCGTTCGTCCACAGGCTATCGCCCAGGCCCAGCACATCCTGCACCTCGCGGATGCCGAAGATGCCCTGATATTGCAGATTATGGATGGTAAAGATGGTCTTGATGTTGGCGAAGAAGGGCAAATGGGCATACTGAATTTTCAGCAGCGCAGGCACCATGCCGCTCTGCCAATCGTGAGCATGGATCACGTCCGGCTGGAAGCCCAGCAGAGGCAGTGCGTTCAGTGCGGCACGGCAGAAGAAGCCGAACCGTTCATACTCGTCCCCGCCCAGTCCGTAGATATACGGCCGACCAAAATAGAACTTATTATCCATGAAATACCAGGTCACGCCGTTCATTTCCAGCTTTTCAATGCCGCAGTACTGCCGCCGCCAGCCCAGCTGCACCTCAAAATCGCACACATGGGTCAGCTGCTCCGTCCATTTCTGCGGGATCGCCGAATACAGCGGCAGCATCACGCGCACGTCGTTCCCCTGCGCCGCCAGCACAGGGGCCAGCGCGCCCACCACGTCTGCCAGTCCGCCCGTCTTGATAAACGGCACGCATTCAGAAGCCGTAAACAAAATTTTCATAATAAGCACCTCCAAAGATTGGGGCGGATGCGAGGGAGGCTGCTTCTGTGTCAGAAGCACATCCCTCGCGCTCCCACCCGAAGACCTTCTAAAAGGCAATGCTTCGTGCCTGCTATTGCAAGCCCTTGGGAGCTAGCAACAGGCTGCAAAGATTGGAAGCCGTCAGATCACCACATTCTTAGCAATGACGATCGGGTATGCTGCCGGTCCGATGAGCCGCGCGTTGCGCTTGATGACCGCCTGCTTATCCAGAATACAATTCTCGATATACGCGCCGGAATGCACCTGACCATCCTGCATGATGACGCAGTTCTTCACATGCGCGTCAGGCGCAATGCGCACCCCGCGGAACAGGATGGAGTTTTCCACCTTGCCCTCCACCACACAGCCGTCCGCCACCAGACTGTTGGAAATATCCACATTTTCGCCGTAGTGGGCAGGCATCTCGTCGCGCACCTTGGTATACACCGGCAGGGCGAACAAGTCCTTGCGGGTGGCGGTGTCCAGAATATCCATGTTGAAGCGGAAATAGCTCTGCACAGAGTCCATGCGCCAGCAACGGCCCTTGTACTCATAGGCCGCCACACGGGCGTTGTCATCCCGCACCATCTTCAGAATCATATCCTTGGTGAATTCATGCAGGCCATGGGCCACGCCGCGATCCACCAGCGTGCGCAGCAGCTCCCGCTTCAGCACAAACACCTCCATGGAGGTATTGGTGGTGTTGGGGTGGGTCGGATGCACCTCGATGTCCGTCACCAAACCGTTTTCGCTGACCGACAGGTAGGAGCCGAACTCATCGCGCACCATGGAGGGATCCTTGGTGTACATGATGGTCACATCTGCGCCGGTGTCAATATGATACTGTACAAAGTCATCAAAGTCGCAGTTGTAGATGATGTTGGAGTTGCTGAGGATCAGATACTCCTGCTTGCTGCGGCCCAGATAGCTGGCGTTGGAGCGCAGCGCATCCAGCAATCCGCTGTACACGCCCACGTTTTCACGGGTCAGGAAGGGCGGCAGAATGACCAGGCCGTTGTTCTTGCCGTGCAGATCCCATTCCTTGCCGCTGCCCAGGTGATCCATCAGGCTGTGATAGTTCTTCTGCATGATGACGCCCACATTGCGGATGCTGCTGTTCACCATGCTGGAGACCAAGAAGTCGATCACGCGGTACCGTCCGGCCACGGGCAGAGCGGCAATGGCGCGGGTCATGGTCAGTTCGCGAAGGCGAGCGTCGCTCTCGCCGGTATAGATTAAGCCCATCACGTCTTTCATGATGTTCATTCCTTTCAAGTCAAGTTTGAGGTCACTCGGCCTTTGTCTCGGCGAAGGTCGCCGCGTCCACCTGCTGGCCCGCCTTTACCTGCGCGCCTGCCGGCACGGTCACGTTCTGACCCACCACGGCAATGTCGCCCGCTTCCTCGCCCACGAATGCGCCGGGGCCGATAATGGCATTCTCCGCCACGATGGCTCTGCGCACCACTGCGCCGCGGTGGATCACCGCGCCGGGCATGATCACGCCGTCCTGCACATTCGCGCCTTCCTCCACCGTCACGCCCGCGAACAGCACGGAGTGCTTCACCGTGCCGTACACCTCGCTGCCCTCGGCGATCAGGCTGTCGCAGACCTTTGCGCCATCAGCGATGTAGTGCGGGGCCATGCCGGGATTCCGGGCATAAATGCGCCACTTCTTGTCATGCAGGTCGATGGGCATGGGCGTTGCCAGCAGGTCCATATTGGCCTCCCACAGGCTCTCGATGGTACCCACGTCCTTCCAGTAGCCGTCGAAGTTGTAGGCGCACAGCACCTGCTTATCCGCCAGCATGGCAGGGATGATGTTCTTGCCAAAGTCGTTGCTGCTCTTTTTGTTCTCCTCATCCGCAATCAGGTATTGGCGCAGCTTGGCCCAGGTGAAAATATACACGCCCATGGAGGCCTTGTTGGACTTGGCGTTCTTGGGCTTTTCCTCAAACTCGGTGATGCGGTCCTCCGCATCGGTGTTCATGATGCCAAAGCGGCTGGTCTCCGCCCACGGCACCTCGCGCACGGCGATGGTCGCGTCCGCGCCGTGACGGATATGGAAATCCAGCATGGCGTTATAGTCCATCTTGTAAATGTGGTCGCCGCTGAGGATCAGCACATACTCGGGGTCGTACTGCTCAATGAAGGCCATGTTCTGGTAAATGGCATTGGCGGTGCCGCGATACCACTCGCCGCTCTTGCCCTTCTGATAAGGGGGCAGCACGAACACGCCGCCGTTGGTCAGGTCCAGATCCCAGGGTGCGCCGCTACCGATGTAGGCGTTCAGCTCCAGGGGCTGATACTGGGTCAGCACGCCCACCACATTGATGCCGCTGTTGGTGCAGTTGGACAGTGGGAAGTCAATGATACGGTACTTTCCGCCGTAGGGAACGGCAGGCTTGGCGACGTTCTTGGTCAGGATGCCCAGGCGGCTTCCCTGACCGCCTGCCAGCAGCATGGCCACACAATTCTTTTTTCTCAGCATGGGGTACACGCTCCTTTATGTTAGGATTGTCGGCCCGCGGCGCTCCGCCGGGGAGCGGGAACGGGTCGCGGAAAATCATCTATGCACAATCCCCCGCAGGGGAACAATGCCATCCTTTAGGCGTCCAGCGCCGCGCTGTCGTCCTTCTCGTCCGCATCGTCGCTGTCAGCGGCGTCCTCCATCAGCTTGTCATAGCGGAAGTACACCGTAGCAAGGGGAGGCACGCAAATGTCGCAGCTGTAGGGCAGGTCGTTCCACTTTTCCGCCTTGGCATGCAGCACATAGGCGTTGTACTGGTTGGAGCCGCCCCATTCCTTGCGATCCGTGTTGAAGATCTCCTCCAGCGTACCGCCCAAGGGCAGGCCCACCTTGTAAACGGGATGGAACACCGGGGTGAAATTCGTCACGCACAGCAGTGCGTTGCCCGCCCGATCCGTGCGGATGAATGCCGCCACGCTGTTGTCGTTGTCGTTGGCGCAGGACCACTGGAAGCCGTCCCAGCCATCATCCACCTGCCACAGCGCAGGCGTTTCCCGGTACAGATGGTTCAGCCGCCGGACGCATTTTTGCAGCTCCGGGTGCCGCTCATACAGCAGCAGGAACCAGTCCAGCTGGTCGTCGTCCTTCCACTCGATGAAGTGACCGAACTCGCCGCCCATGAACAGCAGCTTTTTGCCCGGGTGCGCCATGGTGTAGCCATAGAGCGCCCGCAGCCCCGCAAACTTCTGCCACAGGTCGCCGGGCTGCTTATCCAGCATGGAATGCTTGCCATGCACCACCTCGTCGTGGGAGAAGGGCAGAATGAAGTTTTCGGAAAAGGCATAAAACAGCGAGAACGTCAGCTTATCGTGGTGCCACTTGCGGTACACGGGATCCAGCTTGATATAGGCCAGCATGTCGTTCATCCAGCCCATGTTCCACTTGAACCCAAAGCCCAGGCCTCCCATATAGGCCGGCTTGGTCACCATGGGGAAGGCGCTGGACTCCTCGGCGATGGTCATGGCGCCCGGGAAGTCATGATACACCGTGGCGTTCATCTTGCGCAGGAACGCGATCGCGTCCAGATTCTCCCGCCCGCCGTAGGGATTGGGCAGCCACTGCCCCGGCTCCCGGCAGAAGTCGTAATACAGCAGGGCGCTCACCGCATCCACCCGCAGCCCATCGGCATGGAACCAGTCCAGCCAGAAGCAGGCGCTGCTCAGCAAAAAGCTGCGCACCTCGCCCCGGGCAAAATCAAACATGCAGGTGCCCCACTGGGGCATCTCGCCCCGCCGCGCGTCAGGATGCTCATAGCAGCAGGTGCCGTCAAAGCGGCGCAGCCCGATCTCGTCCCGCGGGAAATGCGCAGGCACCCAGTCAAGGATTACACCGATGCCCGCCTGATGGAAGCGGTCGATCAGCCGCATCAGCCCCTTGGGTTCGCCGAAGCGGGAGGTCGCCGCGAAGTACCCGGTCACCTGATAGCCCCAGGAGCCGTCAAAGGGATGCTCCATCACCGGCAAAAACTCCACATGCGTGTAGCCCATGTCCAGCACATAAGGAATCAGCTCGTCCCCCAGCTCGTCATAGCTGAGCATGGTCTTATCCTTATGCAGCTTCCAGGACCCCAGATGCACCTCGTAAATATTCATGGGCGCATGATAAGCGTCCCGGGCAGCGCGCTGCGCCATCCAGTCCGCGTCCCCCCAGGCATACCCGGACAGGTCGCAGAGCATGGAGGCCGTGTTCGGGCGAAGCTGCATGCGGAAGCCATAGGGATCGGCCTTCTCGTGCCACGTCCCGTCCGGCCCCTGAATTGCATATTTATACGTTAACAATTTTTCCGCCGCGTTTTCGTAGTTATAGCGCGCGGGATCGGAGGCCACGTCAAAGGTGGCGGCAGGCAGCCGCACCTCCCAGGTGCCGTCAAACTGCTTGGTCATGGGGCAGGCAGCCTTATCCCAGCGGCAGAATTCCCCCACCAGGGACACCCGCTGCGCGTTTGGCGCCCAAAGCGCAAAATGCCACATCTCCTGACCATTCTGCACCACTGGATGTGCGCCGAGCATCTCATAGGCCCGGCGGTTTTCTCCCTGATGGAAGCTCTCCCGTATGCTGCTGGTCGGAGCCACGTAGCGCATGGACTCACCTGCTTTCCTGTTTTGATTATTTCCCTGTGAAAAAACGAAACGTTCCTTTCATGCTCTATTGTAACCGTATACATGCGTTTTCGTCAAGGCAAAAAGGCCATTTTTCACAAATTTTTTCGAAAGGCAAACGTTCCGTTTTGCGCGAAACTTGTTGTAATGCGGTAAAAAACAAGCACAATAACGACAATTTGAAGGCGGTATTTTCCCCATGCAGCCGTGCATAGACTTCGATGAGCGCAGCGGAGATTTCTTGCATGAAGCGCTGCATAAACGATATTTTCTTAACAATTTTACTGAACCTTTTTGTATTATTTTGAAGAAACGGACGGTGATTTTCATGCGGTATCCCTGCGGCAGGCGGCGCATTGCGGCGCTGCTGCTTGTGCTGGCGCTGCTCTGGGTCGCCCTTGGTGCGCCGCTCACCGAGCAGGAATGGGCGGCGGCTCCCCAGCGGCTTCGTCTGGCGCTGCTTCGCGTCCCCAGTCAAACGGTTCGTGTTTTCCGCCTGTGGTACACTGCTGCGGACGGTGCGCAGGCGGAAGCAGACGCATCGCTGCTGCGGGTGTACGACGCAGAGGTAAACGCCGTGCGCCTGCTGCCGCTGGAGGACTATCTGATCGGCGTTGTGGCAGCCGAGATGCCTGCCTCCTGGCCCCCCGCCGCGCTGGCCTGTCAGGCCGTTGCCGCCCGTACCCGCGCCCTTGCAGGCAGCGCCCGTTATGGCGGTCAGGGCTGCGCCCGCCACCCCGAGGCCGACGTTTGCACCGACAGCGCCTGTTGCCAGGGCTGGCTTGGCCCTGAAGCGCGGAAGGCCCGCTGGGGCGACGGCGCAGCGCCCTGCGAACGCCGTGTCCGTCAGGCCGTGCAGGCCACCGCGGGGCAGCTGCTCACCTATCATGGACAACCTATTGAGACGCTGTATCATGCCGCGTCCGGCGGCAGAACGGAAGCCGCCCGCGCGGTTTTCTCCGCCGACGTTCCCTACCTGCAAAGCGTTGCCAGCCCCGGGGAGGAATCCTATGACGGCTTCACCGCCGTGCAGCGCTTTTCCCTGGAAGATGCTGCCGCGCAGCTTCTCTGCGCCTTTCCCGAAAGCAGCGTGACTGCCGCAGACCTGCCCGCACAGCTGGAGCTGCTCTCCCTGACGGAAACAGGCCGCGTGCAGGAAATGCGTGTTGGCAATGTCACCGCCACAGGCCGGGAGGTACGCGCCGCGCTGGGCCTGCGCAGCACCCTTTTCACCTGGGAATGCGCCGGGGACACCCTTACCTTTTCCGTGCGCGGCTACGGTCATGGCGTGGGCATGAGCCAGGCCGGGGCGCGAGCCATGGCAGAGCAGGGTGCAGGCTATGAAGAAATTCTCTCGCATTATTACCCGGGGACAGTGCTGACGACCGCTCCGTAACCATTGCATGTGCTTACAAAAAACATCCCCGCACCATGCTTCAGCAGCACAGTGCGGGGATGCTCTTTTGCTTGTTGTTTATCTGCTTCCTTTGTCGTAGGGAACGCCCTCAGCCTTCGGGGCGCGGGACTTGGAGCTGGTCAGCGCCAGCACCAGCAGCGAGATGATGTACGGCAGCATGTTGTACACCGTGCTGGGCAGGTTGAGCTGCACCAGGAAATCAAAGCCGGTATACACATTGCTCAGGCTGCGGAACAGGCCGAACAGCAGCGCCGCCAGCGCAATGCGGATGGGCTTCCACTGACCGAAGATCATCACAGCCAGCGCCAGGAAGCCGAAGCCTGCCACGCCATTTTCGAATTTCCACTCACTCACGCCTGCGGTGATGTACACCAGGCCGCCCAGACCGCCCAGCAGGCCGGAAATCATCACGCCCGCATAGCGCATCTTGTACACGTTGATACCCACGGAGTCCGCCGCCTGGGGATGCTCGCCGCAGGCCTGCAAACGCAGACCGAACTTGGTCTTGTACAGCAGCACATAGGAGATCACCAGCAGGATCAGCGCCATGAGCATGAACCAGTTGAACTCAAAGCCGTTGATGTCCACCAGGAACGCCTTTTTCACATTGATGTAGCTGATGGCAGAGGACACGTTGGACACATCCTCAGAGGTGTTGATGGCCTTGACGATAACCGTCGCCGCCGCCGTACCCAGCAGGTTCATCGCCGTGCCGACCAGCGTCTGGTCCGCCTTGAAGTTGATGGCAGCCACCGCCAGCAGTAGCGAGAACAGGATGCCGAACAGCATCGCCATCAGTGTGGAGCCAAGCACCACTACCACTGCCGCCGTACCCGACGGCAGATACTTCATCATCAGCGCGCCGCCCAGGGCGCCGAACACCATGATGCCCTCCAGGCCGATGTTGATCACACCGGAATGCTCAGAGAAGCAGCCGCCCAGCGCCACCAGCAGCAGCACCGAGGCAAACATCAGCATGTATTGAATCAGCAGAGTCATTTCTGATCGGCCTCCTTCCGCAGGGTCGCGTCCGCCTTCCGCGCCGCCCGACGGGTCATGACCTGCCGGAAGAACAGCACGAAGCCGCACATGTAGATGATGACCGCAGAGATCAGATCAGAAATCTGCGAGCTGTACATGGAGCGATCCACATACGCGCCGCCGAAGGTAATGTGCTGAATGAAGAAGGAAGCGAAGATGGTTCCCAGCGGATGCAGGCCGCCCAGGAAGGCCGCCGCAATGCCGTTGAAGCCCATGGCAGGCACAGCGGACTGCGACACCGCCCATTCCTCAAAGCCGGAAAGGAACATGAAGCCCGCACCGATGCCCGCCAGTGCACCCGCGATGCCCATGGTCAGGATGGTGTTGTACTTCTCGCGCATGCCGCAATACTTCGCCGCGTTCTTGTTCAGGCCCGTGGCCTTCAGCTCATAGCCCAGCTTCGTCTTGCTCAGCAGCACCCAGATCAGGATGGCAATCACCACCGCCATGGGGATAGCGATGGTCACATAGCGGTTGTTGGAAAAGAGCTTTTCCAGCCCCAGGGAAGGGATCATCGCGCTGGGGTTGCCCTGGGCCAGCTTGATGGTGTAGGGGCTGTTGCCGTCCTTCACCGTCATCAGCAGGCTGTTGACCGCATACAGGCTGATCCAGTTCAGCATGATGCAGGAGATGACCTCATTCACGTTGCAATAGGCCTTCAGCGCACCAGAGATGCACGCCAGCAGCGCACCGGCAAGCGCCGCCGCCAGCAGGCACACATACCAGGGCAGGTTCCAGGCCAAGGCACAGTACAGCGCCGCGCCTGCGCCCACCACATACTGGCCCGCAGCACCAATGTTGAACAGGCCGACCTTGTAGGCAAACAGCACCGACAGGCCGCACATCAGCAAGGGGGCCGTCTTCACCAGCGTGTTGCCCAGATACTTCAGCTGAGCCGCTTCGCTGTTATACTTCCAGAAGTTTTTGACGATCACCACAATGGCTTCCCATGCGTACAGCGTACCCGTGTCCGGGTTCACCGTGTGGTTGATCAGCAGCAGCACCACAAAGCCGACCAGCAGTCCCAGCACAATGCACAGCAGCGATGCCAGAATGGTCTGCACGCCGGGCAGCTGCAAAAAGCTCTTGCGCGTCTTTTTTTTCATTGCTTACCGCTCCTCCCGCTTGGCGCCTGCCATGTACAGACCCATTTCTTC
>CAKTYE010000027.1 GCA_934631985.1 uncultured Clostridia bacterium
CCCCTGGACCCGCAACAAGCTATCTCCCCCCATCCCTAAGTCACCCCCCCCCCAAAAGCCTCCCCTGAAAGGGGAGGTGTCCCGAAGGGACGGAGAGGTTCCGTCCCCCCCACGCTTCAAAGCGGCTCACTCCCGCCTTTGATAAATACCTTCCCCCACAACGACTTTTTGGAGGTAACGCAAATGAAGAAAGTTCTGGCACTGGTACTTGCGCTGGCTCTGGCGCTTCCTTCCGTTTGTCTGGCGCAGGAGGTCGTCAATGTACTGAACTGGTATGATTACATTGACGAATCCGTGTTCCAACGCTTTGAAGAAGAAACGGGCATTCATGTGAATCCCATGTACTTCACCACCAATGAGGAAATGCTGGTATTGGTGGAAGCCAACCCCGGCACCATTGATGTTTGCTTCCCCTCGGACTACATTGTGGAGCGGCTGCTGGCGGAGGATCTTTTGGCAGAGATCGACTACAGCAACATTCCCAACATGTCCCAGGTGCTGGAAAACCTGAAGGATCCCAGCTATGACGCAGGCAACGCGCACTCCGTTCCTTACATGTGGGGTACCACGGGCATTGTGTACAACACCACCAAGGTCACGGAGCCCATTGACTCCTGGGGTGCGCTGTGGGACACGCAGTATGCCGGGGATGTGATCATGCTGGACTCCATCCGCAACACCATGGGCATTGCCCTGAAGTATCTGGGCTATTCCATGAACACGGATGATATTGCCGCACTGGAGGCCGCCAAGGATCTGCTGATCTCCCAGAAAACCCAGGGCATTGTCAAGGCGTATCAGGTGGATGAGACGAAGGACAAGATGATTGCAGGCGAGGCCGCCATGGGTGTGATGTGGTCCGGCGATGCGCAATATGCCATTACGCAGAACCCCGATCTGGCGTATGTCATTCCCAAGGAAGGCAGCAACGTATGGGTGGACTGCATGGTCATCCCGAAGGCTGCGAAGAACAAGACCAACGCAGAGAAGTTCATTGACTTCCTGTGCCGTCCCGACATTGCGAAGCTGAACTGCGAAGCCATCGGCTACTCCTCCCCCAATGCGGGTGCGATCGAGCTGATGGGTGCGGACTACCAGGACAACCCTGTCATGAACCCCGCAGACGAGGATGTTGCCAACTGCGACACCATTCACTATCTCTCCGACACCCTGCTGCTGATCTACAACGCCCTGTGGGCCGACGTAAAGAACGCAAAATAACGGGCAAAGGGTACTCCGGGGGAGGCAGCTTCTGTGCCGCCAGCCCCGCACCCTCAATCGGCGCGGCTTTTGGCCGCTTGTTTCGGGTGAGAAAGCCGGGCATGCTCAGCCGCCACTGGCGGCTATGCCCGACTTTCCCTCCCCCGGTCCCCCTCCCGAAAACTATTGTTCCCCTATGATAATGTGCGCTTCGAATCATCTTCTGCGCATGATAAACTTTTAGGTTTTCCACCTGCTATGCACTGTCCCCCACGCATGGATTGCCGCAAATACTTCGCCCACAAGGAGGATGTTTTCATGAAGAAGTTGCTTGCCCTGGTTCTGGTGGCCCTGATGCTCGTCCCCACCTTTGCGCTGGCGGATGAGGTCGTCAACATCTTCAACTGGTATGACTACATTGATGAAAGCGTATTCGCGCAGTTCACCGAGGAGACCGGCATCAAGGTCAACGCCATGTACTTCACCACCAACGAGGAAATGATGGTGCAGGTGGAAGCCAACCCCGGCGCGTTCGACGTATGCTTCCCCTCGGAATACATTGTGGAACGCATGCTGCAAAAGGGCCTGCTGGCGGAAATCGACTATGCCAACGTTCTCAACATGCAGTACACGCTGGACAACCTGCGCGATCCCAGCTACGACCCCAACAATGCACACTCCGTGCCGTACATGTGGGGTACGGTGGGCATTCTGTACAACACCACCAAGGTCACGAAGCCTGTGGATTCCTGGAGCATCCTGTGGGATGAAAAGTATGTCAACAACGTGTTCATGCTGGACTCCATCCGTGATTCCATGGGTGTGACGCTGAAATACCTGGGCTATTCCATGAACACCCGCGACATCGTTGCGCTGGAAGCTGCCAAGGAAAAGCTGATCGAGCAGAAGCACATCGGCACGGTCAAGGCGTATCAGGTGGACGAGACGAAGGACAAGATGGTTGCGGGCGAGGCTGCGCTGGCGGTGATGTGGTCCGGCGACGCGCAGTATGCCATCGACCTGAATCCCGATCTGGCCTATGCCATCCCGAAGGAAGGCAGCAACGTATGGGTGGACTGCATGGTCATTCCGAAGGACGCGAAGAACAAGGAAAACGCCGAGAAGTTCATCGACTTCCTGTGCCGCCCCGACATTGCGCAGAAGAACTGCGAGGCCATCTGGTATTCCAGCCCCAACACCGGCGCGATTGAGCTGATGGGTACGGACTACACGGACAACCGCGTGATGAACCCCGATGAAGCCGACGTTGCCAACTGCGAATATTTCAACGACATTGACGAGGCCTTCCTAGCGGTGTACAACGCCCTGTGGCAGGAGGTCAAGAACGCGAAATAACCTCTCGCTTCCTTGCAGGAGCCGTGCGCTTGCGCGGCTCCTTTTGCATGCGCATATTCGCCGCAATTTTGATTGGTTCTCGATTCTGGATTGACATTTCCGCGCATATATGCTATGCTGAGCGCAAAGAAAAAGGAGGTTTTTCCCATGCGTAAAACCGAAATACGTCGTCTGCTCACGCTGCTGCTTGCCCTGGTGCTGACGCTGAACGTTGCCAACTGCTTCGCCGAGAATGCGCAGTATGCCACCACCAAGGATTTCATCCGCGCCCTGGAGGACAAAGGCTTCAAGTACACTTACAAGGGCATCGACAGCGACAAGAATGAGCAGGTCATTGTTTCTTTCTCCGACGACTACTATGACACCATTGCTGTCCGCTTCTTCTTCGATGAGGATGAAGACAAGGTATCCATTCGCATTTGGAACCTGATTGATGTCTCTGCAGGCGAAAGCTACGCCGCGACGGCTGTCAACAAGCTGAACAAGGATTACAAGTACGCCAAGTTCATTCTGGATACCAGCGACAGCACCATTTCCGTGGAAAATGACATTTATGCTGACGGTACCGACGGCGACAAGGTCGTTCGCCTGATGAACGTGCTGCTGCAGATCCTCACCGATGACGACTGCCTGGACGTGATGAAGACCCTGAAGTAAATCGCCGTTTTTGAAGCGCCGCTTGTCCCGGAAAAGGCTGGCGGCGCTTTTTCTATGTGCAGCCTTCCGTCATAGCCGCCGCCCTCCCCCGCATATACTCTTGCAGAAAGAAATCCGCAGGGAGGTCAGTGCCTATGACAACGCAAACCTTGACCCATCGCAAACGAACGACCCGCCGCACCAGCGGGCTGGCATTTCGCCTGCTGCGCGGACTGGGCGTCAGCCTGCTGGTCACGCTCATCGGCGTGGCGCTGTTCTCGCTGCTGATGCAGTGGCTGCGGCCCTCTGATGGGGTCATCCGCGTGTTTAATCAGCTGCTGAAGCTGCTGTCCATCACGCTGGGAACCTGGGCCGCCGTAGGCCGCGGCGGCGAGAAGGGGCTGCTGCGCGGGGCCGCTGTGGGCCTGCTGTATATGGGCCTGGGTGTGGCGACCTATGCGCTGCTTTCCGGGCAGCAGGCGGCGTTCTCCTCCTACCTGGCGGACCTGGCCATGGGCATTGCGGGCGGCGGCATCGTCGGCATGATTTTGTCGAATATTTCAGCGAAGTGATTGCAAGATACGCTGAAACGATGTATAATAGCTCTATACCCCAAACTAGAGGAGGAATGCTTTTATGAAGCATATTGAAACCATCCAGAATCCCTGCCTGAAGCAGTCCCTGGCCCATGGCGGCTGCGGCGAGTGCCAGGCCTCCTGCCAGAGCGCCTGCAAGACCAGCTGCACCGTAGCAAACCAGTCCTGCGCCAACAAGGAGAACAGCGCTGTGCTAGCCGGCAACGAGGGCAAGCTGAACCGCTCCTTCGGCAAGTAAGCAACCCTGGTACACCTGGCAGGGGGCTTGATGCTTCTGCTGTAGACTGTTCCTAAGGCTTGGGCGGCGTCAGTCCTTTGCCGTCCGCAGGACCGAAATCGTGTAGCCCGGCTTTGCCGGGGACGCGGGTCGTCGATTTTGCCTTGCAAAATCGATTTCGTACAGCCGCTGGCGATCCTCTGGTCGCCTGCGGCTGCAAAGCCTTTCTCGAAAAAGCGGCCTCAGCTGTTTTTTCGACAGTCCGTGGCAGGGGTTTTGACGCTCCTGCCTTTTTTCATGGAATCGAATCGGAGGAATATATTTTGATTCATACGTTCAAGGCCGTGGGCCAGCCCATGATGCTGGACGTCGGCAGCGGCGCGGTGCATGCCATCGATGAGACCGCCTACGACGTGCTTTCCCTGTGGAACGACAAGAAGCCCGAGGAGATCATCGAGGCCCTTTCGGAGAAATACAGCCGTGAGGAGCTGGAGGAGGTCGTCGGGGAGCTGCATCAGCTGGAGGAGATCGGCGCGCTGAACGCCCCGGACGACTACAGCAACATTGAGCTGCACGAGCCGGGCGTGGTGAAGGCCATGTGCCTGCATGCGGCCCACGACTGCAACCTGCGCTGCAAATACTGCTTCGCCGCCACGGGCGATTTCTGCATGGGCGAGCGCAAGCTGCTGCCCTATGAGGTAGGCAAGGCGGCGCTGGACTGGCTGGTGGAAAAAAGCGGCAAGCGCGTGAACCTGGAGGTGGACTTCTTCGGCGGCGAGCCGCTGATGAACTTCCCCGTGGTGAAGCGTCTGGTGGAATACGGGCGCAGCCTCGAAAAGGAAAAGAACAAGCACTTCAAGTTCACCATCACTACCAACTGCGTTGCCATGACTGAGGAAATCATGGATTTCCTGAACAAGGAAATGGACAACGTGGTCATCTCCATGGATGGTCGGCCCGAGGTGCATGACCGCATGCGCCCCACCGCCAACGGCAAGGGCAGCTATCAGCTGATCGCGGAAAAGGCCAAGAAGTTTGCCGAGAAGCGCGGTCAGAAGCAGTACTATGTCCGCGGCACCTTCACCGGCTACAACAAGGATTTCGGCAACGATGTGCTGTTCCTGGCGGACGAGGGATTCGAGCAGCTCTCTGTGGAGCCTGTGGTCACCGATCCCAGCTGCGAATATGCGCTGAAGGAAGAAGACCTGCCCGAGATCATGCAGGAATATGACCGTCTGGCGCAGATCTATCTGGATCGCCGCGCCAATGGCAAGTGGTTCAACTTCTTCCACTTCATGGTGGACCTGGAGGGCGGCCCCTGCCTGCGCAAGCGTCTGACCGGCTGCGGCGCGGGCAACGAGTACGTTGCCGTGACCCCAGATGGCGACATTTACCCCTGCCATCAGTTTGTGGGCCGCGAGGGCTTCCGCATGGGCAGCGTGCTGGACGGCACCTTTGACCGGGACATTCAGAAGAAGTTTGCCGCCAACAATGTGCTGAGCAAGGAAAAGTGCCGCGACTGCTGGGCGCGCTTCTTCTGCAGCGGCGGCTGCGCCGCCAACGCCCACGCCTTCCACGGCGACATTTCCAAGCCCTACGACCTGGAATGCCAGATGGAGCGCAAGCGTCTGGAATGCGCCATGGCGATCTACGCCAAGGAGCATGGCAAGACCAAATAAAAAAGTTATCCACAAAAGCCCGACGCACGGTGGAAAACCGCGCGTCGGGCTGCTTTTATTGGGGGAATTTCCTGCTTGAAAAGGATGTGCGCCCGAGGATTCAGACGGATGACCTGCCTGCCGAGCTTGCCCGCGCCCTTACTGCGGGGTTCCCAAATACGGCTGTGACTGCTCCGCCAGCGGCTCATGATAGCCCAGGGGCCGCTCCGCCTCGTTCGCCATGGTCAGCCGACCCACGCTCACCTCATATGCCATTTTGCTGATGACGGAGCCGTCTGCCAGCTGCTTCTGATAAGCGCGGCTCTGGAACCGCCCCATCAGCACCACCTTATCCCCCACATGCAGGTGCGATGCAAACCGAGCCGTGCGGCCCCAGGTGATGCAGGGAATGTAATCGCTCTTGCCATAGGCCCGGTTCACCGCCAGCATCAGGTCGGCAATTTCCCGCCCGAAGGGCGTGGTGCGATAGCTCGGGGGCTTGCACAGCGCCCCCTGCAATTGTACCTGATTTGGGTTTTCTTCCCCCTCGCTGGGCAATATCCGCTGGGCAAAGGCCGTGATCAGCAGCCGCCCTGCGCCTTCGATCACCTTGTTATAGCTGCGCAGCTGTCCCTCCAGCGTCAGCGGCATGCCCTCGCCCAGGGGGATGCCCTCCATCAGCCGCTCGCTCAGGGTAATGGGCAGCAGGTCCTCCGCCCCGGACAGCCGTGGGACGGAAAGCGTCGCATAGTAAAACTTTTCGCCAAACACCTCGTGACCATAGGTCGGGCTTTGGCTGATGACGCCGCTCAAGCGCAAGTAGTTCCCCATTTCCTCCATGACGTATCACCTCTCCTTGGTTACTCCTTTGCAGCAATTGGGTGCTGCTTCCCTTGCACATCAATGGTCGTCTCCCCTGTCAGCAGCAGGTCGGAGACCTTCACCATTTGAAGCCCCTGATCCTGATAGCTTTGCAGCAGCGTAGGCAGCGCGTCCAGCAGGTATTGTGAATCGTTATGGAACAGGATGATGTCCCCCCGTCCCACCTTGCCGGCCCGGCGGATCATGTCCTGCGGGCTGATGTTCTTCCAATCCAGCGAGTCCACGCTCCACTGCACAGCCTCGTAGCCCGCGCCCCGCGCCGTGCGGATGACCTTGTTGTTATAGTCCCCATAGGGCGGACGGAACAGTGTGGGCCGCACACCCGTTAGGTTTTCCACTTTGTCGCTCATGATGCGCAGTTCTTCCAGGTTTTTTGCCTCGGAGATCTGGCTCATGTGCGGGTGCGTAGCGGAATGGTTGCCGATCTCATGCCCCCGCTCCACAATGGCCTTCACCATCTCGGGATACTTATCCACCCAGATGCCCACCAGGAAGAAGGTGCATTTCGCATTGTACTCATCCAGAATGTCCAGCAGCTTCGGCGTGTTGTCCGCCCCCCAGCTTGCGTCAAAGGTGACGGCGATCACGTCATCGCTGCGCTCCACGCTGTACACGGGCAACTCCCGCTTGGGGGCCGCCACGGCCGTCGCTGCGCTTTCCGGGGGCAGCATGGCATAGCACCCGGTAAGCAGGCACAGGGCCAATGCCAGCGCTGTCTGGCGCATCCACGGCCTGAGCTTCTTCCCCTGCCGCCGGGGCGGGCGGGGCTTCCCGGAGGAGGTTGGTTCCTCCCAATGAAAGGTGCGTTTGGCCTTGGGCCGAAGATGGATGGGCGACTGGGACATGAGCTTCCGCCTCCTTTACCTATTCTATGACGATGCGCATGTGCGAAAGAAGTCAACCTTTGGCACATGACGGGATTCGACAAAGAAAGTGCGCCGCGCCGTGGCATGGAACGGCTGCGTTCGGTTCAGCATACGGCCCGTCTCAGCAAAATAGACCACTAGAAAAATCGCCCAGGCTGTTTTTCAGGAAGTCAAGCCCCTCAACACACTCAACGCACGTCCCTTGCATATCCTTCCAATGCGGGCAAAATCCGCCCCGCGCTGGAAGAAGCTGTCAGGCTCCTACGGCAAGAAGGGCCTGCAAGCGTCCGTTTGAAAGGGTGAAAGCGCCCGGGAAACGGGGCTTGATAACAAAGGAGGAACCTACCATGAAGAAGGAAACCATGCAATCTTTGACCCGCCGGGCGCTGGGCGCGGCGGCGGCAGCCAGCCTGTGCCTGACCCCTGTGCTGTCCCAGGCCGCGACGGCGGACAGTGCGCTTGTCATCGGCGGTGCGCTGAACCTGCGCGAAACCGCCAGCCTGGATGCGAAGGTGCTGGGCCAGTATCCCACCGGCACCCTGGTGGAGATCCACGAAAAGGGCAATGAGTGGAGCAAGGTCACCGTCAACGGCAAGAGCGGCTACATGATGACCCGCTACCTGAGCAACAGTGAAAAGAACGTGACCGCCACCGTGCGCACCAACACCGGCATCGGCCTGAACCTGCGGGAAGAACCCAGCCTGAGCGGCACCATCCTGACCAGCTACAAGCCCGGCACCCAGGTGACGGTGCTGCAAAAGGGTCACAGCTGGAGCCGTGTGCAGGTGGACGGCAAGATGGGCTTCATGTCCACGGCGTATCTGAACTTCGGCGGCAGCCAGAACACCTCTGTTGCCGGCAAGGTGGCGGTGGTGAACAACCCCAAGGCCACCCAGGTGCTGAACCTGCGTGAGACTGCCAGCCTGGACGCGCGCGTGCTGAGCTACTACCGCAACGGCGCGAAGGTGACGATCCTTTCCAGCACCGGCGCCTGGTACAAGGTCAAGACCGCGGACGGCAAGGTCGGCTACATGATGGCGAAGTACCTGAAGGTGACGAGCGAAACGGGCGACACCACGCAGACTCCCTACACGGCGAAGCTCATCAACATCAACGGCGGCTCTGTGGTGAATTTCCGCAAGGCCCCGGGGATGAACACCACCGTGATCCGCACCTATCCCGTGGGTACGGAGGTGAAGGTGCTGGAAAAGGGTGAAAACTGGTCCAAGGTCGAGATCGACGGCGTGACCGGGTACGTCAGCACCTACTTCCTGAAGTAAGACCTGAACAGTTGCATACAAAAGAAGTCCCCCTGCCGCATAGCTGGATGATGCGGCAGGGGGAAGTTTTTTTATGTGCAGCATATGGGTGGGGATTTTGCAGGGACAGCCTACTTGTGTCTTTCTTTAATAAGATAGAAATTGTCGATTTCTTATTCGTAATCAATTCTCTCAATTTTAAAGATCACAGGACGCGTACCATCCGAACAGCAGGTAATCATCTCGTTTTCACGCTGCATCCAGCCTTTCATAATGGAGCCGCCTTGCAAGCCCGTATAGATGTAGCGTGAGATTGCATCCCATGCCTCAGAACAAAACGGTATCTTGGGGCCGCCTGCAACAGCATCTGCATCACCGATGGTCTTGACCAGTGTGTTCAGTCCCATGTGCCAGAAATCATCCCGTTCATCATCCCGATAGAACACAAACTCATCGCCTATATTATAGCAGGGACAAGCACCTGAATTAGGATCTGCACAATATTGCTTCTGCAATTCGGGATATATTTTTTTATCCAATACTGTTACTCTGACTTTATGTTTCACTAAATTTTTCTCCTACAAATTTCAATTTATGAAGTCCTATTTGCGTATAGCAAACAAGAACCACCATGTCAAGGCCGCCGCTTTGTACAAAGAAAAGCCGCAACCTTGTTCCTTAACTGACCGACGATACCTCTCAACATGTAAACCTGAGAATACTCCGTGTGCAGTTCCACGCCACAAACCGAAAGCTGTCATGCTAAAACAAATGGAAGAATTATCATGATAATTCCAGATATGGCAAATAAAACGCCTCCAAATTTTATGCTTATCACATGTAAGTCAGATGGCTCTTTTGCACGATAAGGTCTCCAGCGCTCTTTTGCTTTCCATATCAAATCCGGCTTCAAAAAAACAAATACGCCCAGAATCAAAGAAGCCAATCCTCCATAACATATTTGCCACACAACTCTATCTCCTTGCTGCCAGTTCAGTCCATTTCGATGTATAACTTCCGCTCCCCTTACGCCTTAATTTCCCCCCGCAGATGGTACTTCTGCTTCAAATACCCATCCAAATTGCCATATTCGCTCACAGTCAGACAGGAAATGCTCAACCGCTCCATCATGCTCAGCAAAATGCAGATGCCATGCACCACAATATCCGCGCGGTGCGGCTGAAGCCCGGGCAGCGTCAGGCGCTGGGCAAGGGGCATATCTGCCAGACGCGCCGCCCAGCCCTGCACGCTTTCGCGGGTGAGGACGGTGCCTTGAATGCCCGCACGTTCCGTCCACGGGACGGCCTTGACCATCGCCGCCAGCGTGGTAAAGGTGCCGCCCACGCCAATGAAGCGTTCCGGCATCACCAGCTCGGGGTGCTTGCGCAACTCCTCCTCTAAAATATCGCGGGCCAGGGCGCACACAGCGGGCAGGTCTGCGGCGGATGCAATGGGCAGGCGCTGGAACAGGCGAACCGCACCCATCTGACAGCTGAACGCGCAGTCAATGCGCGCGCCCTCCCCCACCACCAGCTCAGTGGAGCCGCCGCCAATGTCGATCACGCCGCAATATTCGCCGTCCGTGGCCCCCAGAAAGGACAGGGACGCTTCCTCCTCGCCGGAGCAAATTTCAAGCGGCAGCCCGGTCTGGGCCAGCAGCATAGAGGAAAACGCCGCCTGATTCGCCGCATCCCGGGTGGCGCTGGTGGCAAAAAGATGCACCGCCTCTGCGCCCTGCGCTCTGGCGTTGTCCGCCATGCGCCCCACTGCGGTGATGGCGGCGTTCATGCTGTCCTGACTCAGGTTGCCCTGCGCGTCCAGGCCCGCAAACAGGCGTGTACCCTCCCGGTCGCGCATCAGCCTGCGCCCATGGTCGCCCTGGATCTCCGCCAGCAGCATTCGCACCGAATTGGAACCGATCCCGATGACAGCAGCCTTCATGCCGTTGTCCTCCTTTGTAGATGAAATTACAAAAAAACCATCCCCTGCCCACAGGCAAGGGGACGGTATTTAGGGCGCATTGTCGGAAGGGGTCGTGTCCGCAGACGAAGCCTGCGCCGTATCCGTGGCGGCATACAGCGCACCAGGATTGATGATCTCAAAGCGCAGCTCTCCGGGCTTGACATACTGGTAATCCGTGCGGGCGCGGCTGATGATGTAGCTCTCGGTGCCTACCTGCTCCGTGTCCTCCATCAGCTCCTCGCGCTGACGCTTCAGGTTGCTCAATTGCCCGGTCAGGGTCTCCTCCTGCACACGAAGCTCCGCCGTATGCCGCTCTACCTGGCGCACCCCCACAAAAAACACCAGCAATGCGGCAGCACAAATTGCCGCCATGCGGGTCCAGCGCATCTCTGTGCGCTCCATGCGTTCCATGGGCGATGCTCCCCCTTCTTCGTTGATCCTTCGGCGCAGGAAACGGCATGCGCCGTCCGCCTGCTAAACTTATCGTGTTTAATTCGCCTTTTCCCCAGGCTTTTCCTGCATCGCGCGGGAATTTTTTATTCTGCGGCAAATCGCACGGATCAGGCTTCCCGGCCCCGCCAGATACAGGGCGCTGCCCAGGCACAGCCCCAGCAGCGCATACAGCCGCAGCTGTTCCTCCCGCCATTTCAGCAGCGTTGCCAGCAGCGCCCCCAGCAGAGAAAGTGCAAACAGCGCATCCGACAGCAGCGCCGCGCGGGGATAATGGCGGCGCAGGCAGGTCAGCAGCTGCCAGACGCCCCCCAGCGCCAGCCCCACGCACAGCAGCGTCAGAAACACATCCCCCTGATGGGGGATCAAAAACAGCTTGCTCATCCGTCAGCGCAGGGCGCGGCGCAGAAAACCGCCGCGTTTGGGGCCACCGCCCTCATAATGCAGGCCGTCGATGGTTCCCTCCAGGGACAGCTTGCCCTCCTCCAGCACCAGGCTGGAAACATGCAGCCCTGCCCCAGTCAGCACCAGCCGCCCGCCATGGGTGCTGAGTACCACCTGCGTGTCGTCGAAGCTCTCCACCTCCGTGACCCCCGTGAGCGTGGCCCGCTCCCGCCGATCGAGCATCAAGCCATAGCTGGGCTGCTGCGCCGCTTCCTCCCGCATGCCGTCCCCCTCCTTTGCAGGGTAAACGTATGCGCGGGGGAACAGAAAGATGACGGGGGAACGCCGCAGCAAAGCCCTTTCCGTTTTTTTCAAGCGCCATCATAAAATGCCCCATCAGCGTTTTTCTCGCCGATGGGGCATTCCAGCCTACAAAGCTTTCCTGATCCAGGCAATAGCTGACCGCCTTGCGCACGTTTTCCGAGGCCGTGGGTCCCTGCTCGCAGGCAAAGGACATAAAGCCCAGGCCCGAGCGCAGATACTGCGATACCTGCAGCTTGCCATCTGCAAGCTGTGCGCGGCCCGCGTCAATGGCCTGCGCATCGCTGAGCTTGTTCACAATGTCCAGCGTGCCGTCCAGCAGCGCATCCACCGCCGCGACGTTGGTGGTCTCCACCAGCGTGACCGTTTCGATCAGCGGGCGCTGTCCCTCATAATTGCCGCGATAGTTCTCATTGGCCTGCATGACCACCGTTCCCGCCGCCGCGTCATAGCTGACCAGCTGATAGGGGCCGGAGGTCACCATGGGATGGCTGGCATAGCCCGTTTCCGGGTCCAGGAAGGTCTTTTCCAGCAACGCCGCCGTGAAGTCCCCCTGAATGTACGCACCCCTGCCATCATCCATCACCTGGCAGTCCTGCGCAATCACGCTGATGGGATAGGGCGTTACATTGACCAGCATCAGCTCATAGAAGTTCGGCAGCGCATTGCTGCGCAGGGTGATGCCAAAGGTCATGTCATCCACCAGCCGCAGACCCGTCAACATGGCTTGCTTTCCGCTGTTGTAGTTGTCGTAGCCGTAAACCTGCCAATACAGAGATGTATTGCCGCCCAACTCCGCCATGGCGGGACTGGCCTGCATCAGCACACTGAAGACGTAATCCTTCGCAGTGATAGGCGTACCGTCGTTGTAGCACAGGCCGTCCTTCACCTTAAACTGATAGAGCTTGTTGCCGTTGCCATCCTCCAGCGCAGTTTCCAGCGTCACCGCGCTTTCGTTCACCGCATAGGTGCTGCCGGTGATCGCCACGGTGCTGTAGCCGTGCAGCATGTCGCGCACGTCCATGTCCGTGGTGTTGGCGCTGAACAGATCGGTGACAAAGCTGCCCATGACCTTCGTCACCGAGCCCACTGTGACCTTGCTGCCCCGCACCAGCGTATGCACGTTTCTTCTAATCAAAACAGGCAGAGCCTTTTTCTCAGCTCTGCCTGTTTCTTCCTTGTTACATTTTGCAGTACACGCGCAAATCCTTCGCGCCCTGACGATGTTACTTTCCAGCCAGCCGCACCAGTGCGTTAGCGTAAATGTGCAGGCTCTTCATCAGCCCGGACACCTTCGCGTATTCGCCCGCCTGATGTGCCAGATCCTCATCATCCGGGAACGCCGCACCGAAGGCCACGCCCTGCTCCAGCACCTTAGCATAGGTGCCGCCGCCCGTGGAGCATGCCTCCGCCGGCAGGCCCGTTTCCTCATGATACGCCGCCAGCAGCTTGCTCACCAGCTCGCTTTCCGCAGGCACATGGTGCGGCTCCTTCTGTTCCGTCACCGTCACGGTCAGCCCGGACAGGTGCGCCCGCGTTGCCGCGATCAGCTTCTCCTGATCCGCCGTCACCGGGCAGCGATAGTCCAGCGTGCAGTAAATCTCTCCGTTCTCCACGCGCATAATGCCCATGTTGCAGGTCAGCGGGCCGGATACCGCATCCTCACAGGCGCAGCCCAGGGACGCGCCGTCATGCTCCATGCCCACCGCCTCCGCAAGGGTCTTCAGGTCGCCCGCCACGCCCAGATGTTTCATCAGACACAACAGCATGCCAATGGCGTTGCGCCGCCCTTCGGGATACGCCGAGTGACCGGGGATGCCCTCCGCCGTCACCACAACGCCCTCAGACGTGACCTTTGCCGTATAGGGCAGGCCCGTCTCCGCCGCATAGGCGCGCACCTGCTCTGCCAGTGCTTCGTCTCCCGCCAGCAGCGCTTCCGCATAGCCGGGGATCACGTTGCGCCGCTCACCGGTCACCCAATGCTTTACCTGCAAGCCCTCTGCGGAGGTCTTGCCGTGTACGTCATATTCCAGCATACCCTTTTCCGTGTTGATGCACGGGAAGCTGGCGTCCGGGGAGAAGCCGATGCGGGGCATGTTGGCATGGGCTGTGTAATAAGCCATGTCCTCCCAGCCGCTTTCCTCATCGCAGCCCAGGATCAGGCGAATCTTCCGCTTCAGTGGAATACCCGCATCCTTGATGGCCTTCATCGCCAGCGCTGCCGCGATCACCGGGCCCTTGTCGTCACTGGCGCCGCGACCATAAATGCGATCCCCCTCGCGCACAGGGGTGAAGGGATCGGTCTTCCAGCCATCGCCCGCAGGCACCACATCCAGGTGGCCCAGCACCGCGATGGTCTCCTCGCCCTCGCCGATCTCCGCGTCGCAGGCGTAACCGTCAAAGTCGCGCACCGGGAAGCCCATGCCGCGCAGGTCCGTCATGGCGGTGTCCAGCATTCTGCGCACCTCCTTGCCGAAGGGTGCGTTTTCCGCAGGCTGATCCTTGACCGAGGGAATTGCGATCCAGCGTTCCAGCAGGGAGACCAGCTCCGGCTCCATGCCGTTCAGGAGTGTTTCCAGCTTTGCATCCATTTTGATGACCTCCTGTTGCCTTATATTGTTTGATCCTTTGCTTCTTTCATAAATCTCAACTGAACAAAAGAAGCGGCCCCCGCAGGAACCGCTTCCATTCTACCACAAAACGCAGACTGTGCAAGCACTTTTCCCCTCCAGCTGCACTCCCCCGAACCTTCATCCGCAGGCGCAGCCTTTCTTTTCCATAAAACACTGGTCTTCAGGAGGGGATCCTGGGGAGAGGCTTCTGGCACAGAAGCCTCTCCCCAGGCGTACTTCCGTCCCTTACTCTACCGTCTTCGTGGCAATAACGTCCACACCGCTGTTGCAGATGTTGGCAACCACCACGTCGCCCGCGTGAACGGGAGCGACTACATGGGCCTGAGACAGCTGCTGCATGCAGTGTGCGATCTCCTTCTTCGGGATCGGCGTGCGGGTCTTCACGCTGACGGGCATGGAGCGGCCCTCCACGGGAACGACCGCGGTCACCATGCGCTCAGGCGCAATGCACTCCTGATGCGCGTACTTTTCGCCCCGCTTGCAGGAGTTGCCGGTCACTGCCGTCACCTGGCCATTTTCCAGGGTGACGGTCATGCGGCAGCCCATGGGGCAGTTAATGCAGGTAATGGTCTGTTCCATTTTGCATCAGTTCCTTTCCATGGTCACGGTGATGTCGGAGCCGTCCAGCGCAGCCACCACCTCAGGCTTCAAGGTAACAACGGCCATTTCGCCGGGGGTGAAGATGGGCGCCTTCTTGCGGGCGATTTCCTTGTCGCCGCTGCGCACAACCACCGTGGCGTTCTTGAACACGCCGCTGGGACGGAACATCAGATCCACGCTCTGGCTCTTGTCGCCGGAGAGATGGATGCGCTGCGGCACAACGCCGCGAACGCCGTCGCCGTCCTTCACCTGCGCGGTGGGCGCGGTGTTCTTCTGGTCACGGGCATATGCCGCCGCGGCATGGCCCGCCTTGAAACTCTCGTTGCTCACATGATCCACCAGGTCATGCACATGCAGCACGTTGCCGCAGGCAAAAATGCCAGGCACGCTGGTTTGCAGCTGATCGTCCACCGTCGCGCCGGAGGTCAGGTGAGAGATCTCCACGCCCGCGCCCACGGACAGCTCGTTTTCGGGGATCAGACCCACGGACAGCAGCAGCGTATCGCAGTCGAAGTGGATCTCCGTGCCGGGGATAGGCTGACGCTTCGCGTCCACCTCTGCCACGGTCACGCCCGTCAGGCGCTCCTTGCCCTGAATGTCGATGACCGTGTGGCTCAGATACAGCGGAATGTCATAGTCATTCAGGCACTGCACAATGTTGCGGTTCAGGCCGGAGGAATAAGGCATCAGCTCCACGCAGGCCAGCACCTTCGCGCCCTGCAGGGTCATGCGGCGGGCCATAATCAGGCCAATGTCGCCGCTGCCCAGAATGACCACGCGCTTGCCGGGCATGAAGCCCTCCAGGTTGACGAACTTCTGGGCCGTGCCGGCGGAATAAATGCCGGCGCAGCGGGTGCCGGGGGTTCCCAGCGCTCCGCGGGGACGCTCGCGGCAGCCCATGGCCAGCACGATCGCGCCCGCCTCAAACACCTGCAGGCCATGCTCGGCACTGACGCAGGTGACGCGGTGGTTGCCCTCCACGGACAGCACCGTGGTGTCGCACTGAATCGGAATGTTCAATTCGCGGGCGCGGTTGATGTCGCGCTGCGCATACTCGGGGCCGGTCAGCTCCTCCTTAAAGCGGTGCAGACCAAAGCCGTTGTGGATGCACTGGCGCAGGATGCCGCCGGGCGTATGCTCACGCTCCAGCACCAGCAGGTTTTCAATGCCGTCTTCACGGGCGGCAATGGCCGCCGCCAGACCGGCGGGGCCGCCGCCGACCACCAGCACGTCCACCCATTGCACGCCGTTTCCTTGCTGCGTCATGTTACTTCTCCTCCTTCAGCGCGTCCAGAATGGTGCCGGTGAGCAGATAACTGTTGCCGCCGCACTTGGTCACGTCGGTCATGGGAATATGCAGTTCCTCTGCGATCAGCTCCGCCACGCGGGGACTGCAGAAGCCGCCCTGGCAGCGGCCCATGCCCGCACGGGTGCGGCGCTTCACGCCGTCGATGCTCCGCGCGCCCACAGGACGGCGGATCGCCGCGCGAATCTCCGCCTCGGTGACGGTCTCGCAGCGGCACACCATGCGGCCATACAGAGGATTCTCCGTCACAGCGGCCTTGCGCTCCTCGTTGGTCATGGCGTAGAAGGGCTTGGGCTGCGGCTGTGCGGCCTTGTAGTCCGCCTTCTTGCTCAGGCCCATAGCCTCGGCGATCTGACCGCCCAGCATCTCCGCAATGGCGGGGGCAGCGGACAGGCCGGGGCTTTCAATGCCCACCGTCTCAAAGGCGTCCTCCGCCCCGGATACCTTGCCGATCACGAAGTCGCCCTTCTCCTCATGGGCGCGAATGCCCGAGAAGTTGGTGATGGAGCCGCGCACGTTCACCGTGGGCCAGGTCAGCTTGGCCTTTTCCAGCACAAACTTCAGACCCTCGGCGGTGGTGGACACATCCGTGCCGTCGGGAATATCCTCGGCACTGGGGCCCAACAGCGTGTTGCCATGCACCGTGGGGGAGACCAGCACGCCCTTGCCCATCTTGGTGGGACACTGGAACATGGTCATGGTGAAGGGCAGGGGGGTCACACGGTCCAGCAGATAATACTGGCCGCGGCGGTTGATGATGTTCAGCTTGGTGTCGGAGATCATGTTGTGCAGCTTGGCGGAGAATACGCCCGCGCAGTTGACCAGCACCTTGGCGGTATACTCGCCCTTGCCGGTCTGCACATGCCACACGCCCCCCTCGCGCTTCACGCCCGTGACCTCAGCGTCCCGCTCAAATTTCACGCCGTTCAGCGCAGCGTGATCCGCCAGGGCAAAGGTCATTTCATAGGGGCTGGTGAGGCCGCTGGTGGGCGCATACAGGGCGCAGACCACCGCGGGGTTCACATTCGGCTCCATCTTCAGGATCTCGTCATGCTCCACAAGGCGCACGCCGGGAACGCCATTTGCCTCGCCCTGCTTCACCAGGTTTTCCAGGGTGGCGCGGTCTTCCTCGCTGAAGCCCAGCACCAGCGCGCCGGGGCGGCTGTACGGAACGCCCAGCTCCTTGCACAGCTCGGGATACATGTTTGCGCCTTCCACATTCAGGCGCGCCTTTAAGGTACCGGGATGCGCGTCGAAACCCGCGTGTACGATGCCGCTGTTCGCCTTGCTCGCGCCCTCGGCCACGTCGTCTGCCTTTTCAAGCACCGTGACCCGGCAATCGTAGCGGCTCAGCACCCGCGCCAGACCGCAGCCAACTACGCCGGCGCCCACGATGATGATGTCGGATTCCAAAATAAGTTCCCTCCCTCTGACCGCCCCGCTTGGGAGCGGCGCTACTCTGCAATATCTATTGTACCATGGTTTCAATGGAAGGAAAAGCCTTTTTCATGAAATAGTTGTCGTTCCCGGCAAAAAACGTCGAACTTTTGCCCATGCGCATGCGCGTCAAACCGTTGCCAGCGCCCGTTTTGCCCCGGGTACATACAATTTTTGCCTTTCCGCGATTTCTTTCACAAGCAGACTGTTTTTTCGCCGCACCTTTCTCTGTTTCGCTTCATAAGATACCAGCGGAGCCGAAAAAATCGGCCCCGCGCACGGATTTTCCCCTACACAGTCTTTGAACCGCAAGCAAAGCAAGGAGTGCATGAATGATGCGTTGTTCTTCCTATGATGCTTCTTATCAGGATGGGTTTATCCCCGTTCCCCCGGCGGCAAATCCCTGCTGCCCCTGTCCCCGTCCCTGCCCGCCTGTACCGCCGCAGCCGCCCACGCCGCCCTTTATGGGGCCTACCGGGCCGACCGGCCCCACGGGGCCGCAGGGCATCCCCGGACCGCAGGGTGCGCAGGGGCCGCAGGGCGTAGCGGGCGCTACCGGGGCCATGGGGCCTACGGGTCCCACCGGGCCGCAGGGCATTCAAGGCCCGCAGGGCGTACAGGGCGTTGCCGGATCCATGGGACCTACGGGGCCGCAGGGCGTTCAGGGTCTTGCTGGAACCACAGGCGCAACAGGCGCGACGGGTGCAACAGGTGCGACTGGCCCCACCGGGCCGACTGGACCGACTGGCCCCACTGGGCCGCAAGGCGCTGCGGGTACGATGGGCGCGACTGGCGCAACGGGTGCTACGGGTGCGACTGGCCCCACTGGGCCACAGGGTGCCACGGGTACGACAGGCGCCACAGGCGCAACCGGCCCGACCGGCCCCACCGGGCCGCAAGGTCTGATCGGCGCAGACGGCACGCAGGGTCCCACCGGGCCGACTGGCCCCACCGGCCCCGCTGCGACCATTACCCCCGCCGCAGCCGTCGCGAATGCGGAAAGCCTGGAGAATGTGGTAGAGCAGTTCAACGCGCTGCTGGCGAATCTGCGCGCTGCTGGCCTGCTTGCCACCTGACGGCTTACCCCGGGGCCGGGAGCGCTTCTCCTCCCGGCCCTTTTGGCTTGAAGAAAAGGAGGCAGGCCCATGCGCATTCTTGTCTATGCCATTTGCAAAAACGAAAGCGCCTTTGTCCGACGGTGGATGGCCTCCATGAGCGAGGCGGACGGCGTTTATGTGCTGGATACAGGCTCCACAGATGATTCCGCGGCGCTGCTGACCGAGCTGGGCGCAGCTGTGACAACGGAGCGTATCGAACCCTGGCGCTTCGACACGGCGCGGAACCGCTCCCTGGCGCTTGTCCCGGAGGATGCAGACGTCTGCGTCTGCACCGATCTGGACGAGGTGTGGCAGCCCGGCTGGCGCAGACTGCTGGAAGAAGCCTGGCAGCCCGGAACCACCCGAGCCGCCTATCGCTATGTGTGGAATTTTCTCCCGGACGGGCAGGAGGGCCACGTCTTTTTCGCAGACAAGATCCATGCCCGCCACGGCTACCGCTGGACGCACCCGGTGCATGAGGTGCTGACCCCCGAGCCGGGGCTGACGGAAAAGCGCATTGTGGTGGCAGGCATGCAGCTGGATCACCATGCCGACCCTGCGAAATCCCGCGGGCAGTATCTTCCCCTGCTGGAGCTTGCCGTGCAGGAGACCCCCGAGGACGACCGCAGCATGCACTACCTGGGCCGGGAATACATGTTTCACGGCGCATGGCGCAAGGCCATCGACACGCTGAAGCGCCACCTGGCTCTGCCCCGGGCCGTGTGGGCAGATGAGCGCTGCGCCTCCATGCGCTATATCGCCCGGTGCTATACGGCGCTGCATCAGCCCGATCAGGCGGAGCGCTGGCTGCTGCGCGCCGCCGCCGAAGCGCCCCACCTGCGGGAGCCCTGGGTGGAGCTGGCCTCCCTCTGCTATCAGCACAAGGACTGGGAGGGGGTCTGCTTTGCCGCAGGCCGCGCCCTTGCCATCACTGCGCGGCCCCAGACGTATATTTCCGACGGCGCATGCTGGGGCAGCCTTCCCGCCGACCTGCGCAGCCTGGGACTGTACTACACGGGCCGCAGGGAGGAAGCCCTGGAGCAGGCGCGGCAGGCGCTCGCCCTTTCCCCTGGGGACGCGCGGCTGCAAAGCAACGTGCAGCTGATGGAGCAGGCCCTCCACCTTACAGAAATGTAAGCTACGGCCCGAATTTGTAAGCTGATTCGATGGCACGGCGCCTCCCGATCTGCTACAATAAGACCATCCCAAGGCAATGAAGGAGGTACCGCCATTTATGGCACTGCTGGAAATTCGTCATGTAAAGAAGATTTATACCACCCGCTTCGGCGGCAATCAGGTGACCGCCCTGCGGGATGTGAATTTTGCCGTGGAGGACGGCGAATATGTCGCCATTATGGGCGAGAGCGGCGCGGGCAAGACCACGCTGCTCAACATTCTTGCCGCGCTGGACAAGCCCACCTCCGGCGAGGTGCTGCTGGACGGACACGACGTCACCCAGCTGAGCGACAAGGCCCTCAGCGCCTTCCGCCGGGATCATCTGGGCTTTGTGTTTCAGGATTTCAACCTGCTGGACACCTTTTCCCTGCGGGATAACATTTTTCTGCCGCTGGTGCTGGCAGGCAAGCCCTATCAGGACATGAACGCCCGGCTGAAGCCCATTGCGGAAAAGCTGGGCATCACCGAGCTGTTGGACAAGTATCCCTACGAGGTCTCCGGCGGACAGAAGCAGCGCGCCGCCGTGGCCCGTGCGCTCATCACCATGCCCCGGCTCATCCTGGCGGACGAACCCACCGGCGCGCTTGACTCCCACGCCACGGACAGCCTGCTGGCCCTGTTCAGCGACATTAACGAGGGCGGACAGACGCTGCTGATGGTCACCCACAGCGTGAAGGCGGCAAGCCATGCAGGCCGGGTGCTTTTTCTGCGGGACGGCGAGGTGTATCATCAGCTGTACCGCGGCGGCATGAGCTATGAGGAGATGTTCGCCAAAATTTCCGATACTCTGACCATCCTGACCACGGGCGGTGAGCTACATGCGTAAGCTGACGTTCTACGCCCGGCTGGCGGCGCAGAATCTGCGCAAGAACAGCATCTTTTACGGCCCGAACCTGCTGGTCTGCAGCCTGTGCACGGCGCTGCTATACATCATCCGCTACCTGACCTATGCTAAGATCGTGGAGCGCGGCGCCGCCACCATCGGCTTCATGCTGTCCATGGGTACCTTTGTGCTGGCGCTGATGGTGCTGAGCATCCTCATCTACGCCAACGGCTTCATTATGAAGCGCCGCCAGAAGGAGCTGGGGCTGTACAACATCCTCGGCATGGAAAAGCGGCAGGTTGGCCATGTGCTGATCCTGGAATCCCTTTTTCTGGCCATGCTGAGCATCGTGCTGGGCCTTGGCACGGGCATCCTGTTTTCCAAGCTGGCGCTGATGGGGCTGCTTCGGCTGCTGCAATTCGACATTCCGCTGGGCTTCAGCGTCTCCGTTCCCGCCCTGACGGAAACGGTGGAAATGGTGGGCGCGGTGTTCCTGCTGCTGATCCTGCGCAACCTGTGGCTCCTTCACATCTCCCGCCCGGTCGATCTGCTGCACAGCGGCAATGTAGGCGAAACAGAGCCCCGCAGCCGCAACCTGATGGCGCTGCTGGGCATTGTGTGTCTGGGCACGGGCTACGGCCTTGCCGTGACCATCCAAAACCCGCTGGTGGCCCTCAGCACCTTCTTCGGCGCGGTGATCCTGGTCATCCTCGGCACCTACTGCCTGTTTACGGCGGTGTCCGTTGCGGTGCTGAAATCCCTGCGCCGGGATAAACGCTTTTACTATCAGCCCCGGCACTTCACCGCCGTGTCCGGCCTGCTGTACCGCATGAAGCAGAACGCCAAGGGCATGCACAACATCTGCATTCTGATGACCATGCTGCTGGTGACGGTCTCCACCACCTTCTGCCTGTATGCAGGCTCGGAAAGCGCACTGAACGCCATGTATCCCGACAGCGTTTCCGCAAGCATCCTGATGACCCCCGAGGAGCTGGAACAGGCCGATCTGCCCCTCCTTCGAGACGCCTTCACCGCCTGGGCCGAGGAAAACGACCTGCCCACCGATACGCTACAGGACTGCCTTCAGCTGGATTTCACGGTGCTGAAGTCCGGCGACGGCTTCACCATGGACCTGAACGTCGGCAACGGCTACGGCAACATCAGCGTTGCCAACCTGTACATCCTGCATTGCAGCCTGCTTTCGGACTACAATCGCTTCACGGGCGCAAATCTGACGCTGGAGCCTGGCTCCGCCTACGCCTTCCTGACCACCGGCATCACCCTGGGCGATGACCTCCAGTTGGACGGCCTCACGCTGCACATTCAGGGCCTGCTGCCCGAAATGCCGCTGCACACCGGGCATAACAGCCTTGTCACCCTGAGCAAGGGCATCATCTATCTGGTGCTGCCGGACGAAGCCGCGCTGATGGAGCTTTACCAGGCGCAGGCCGAGGCCTACGGCACAGGCGCAAGCACGCTGGATTATTTTCTGGCCCTGAACCCCGATGTGCCGGACGCGCAGCTCGAAGCCGCGTATCCCAGCCTGCGCAAAGCAATTCTCAACGCCACAGACTACGCCTGCTCCTTCTCCTGCCGTTCCACCGCCAGGGCGGATTACTACGGCATGAACGGCGGCTTCCTGTTCCTTGGACTTTTCCTGGGGCTGGCCTTCCTGATCGCCGCCGTGCTGATGATCTACTACAAGCAGATCTCCGAGGGCTTTGAGGATCGGCAGCGGTTCATCATTCTGCAAAAGGTGGGCATGAGCCGCGCAGAGGTGCGGGCCACCATCCGCACCCAGGTGCTGATGATCTTCTTCCTGCCGCTGCTGGTGGCAGCGGTGCATGTGGCCTTTGCTTTCCCCATGATCTCGAAGCTGCTGCTGCTTTTCGGGCTGAACAATCAGCAGTTGTTCCTTCTCTGCACACTGGCGACGTTCCTAATCTCCGCGCTGGTGTACACCGTGGTCTACCTGCTCACCGCAAAGAAATATTATCAGATCGTCAAGCTGTAAAAAGAGCCGCAGTCCCCCTTCTGCATCCGGGGGCTGCGGTTTTTTGCACCCGTTTTGCAGGCAGGAAAGCGGCTCCCGCGCGGCGAAATGTCCAGCATCACACACCAAAGGAGTAAGGGCTTTGTATCGCTATTTACTGACAGACAACGACAACACCCTGATGGATTTTACCGCCGCAGAGCATCACGCGCTGCTAACCTATCTGGCAAGCTGGTCTATTCCGAATGCAGAGGAAGCCGCCGTCCTCTACCGCAGGCTGAATGCGGAATGCTGGGCGGCGCTGGAGCGCGGCGAGATCACCCTGGAGCGGCTGAAGTCCTTGCGCTTCGAGCACTTTCTTGCCGCCCTGGGCAGGGATGACCTGGACCCCGCCGCCGTCAGCCGCGGCTATGAAAACGAGCTGAGCAAGTGCGGCTTTCTGCTGCCCGGCGCAGAGGAATTTCTGCGCCATGTGAAGGAGCGCATGTCCATTGCGCTGGTGACCAACGGCGTCAGCCGCATTCAGCGGGGACGACTGCAAAACAGCCCCATCACACCCTTGCTTTCCGCCATCATCATTTCCGAGGAGCATCATATTTCCAAGCCCGACCCGCGCATGGCGGAGCTTGCGCTGGCAGCGCTGGGCTGCACGGACAAGCGGGAGGCCGTCTTTCTTGGCGACAGCTTAACCGCAGATATTGCCTGCGCCCGCGCCGCAGGCATTGACAGCATTTGGCTGGCTCCCGAGGGCAAAGCCGACGCAAGCGCAACGTACACGGTGCATTCCCTGCAAGAAGCCGAAAAGCTCCTGCTGGAAGCCTAAAAGCCAGGCAGAAAAGCCTTCCCCCGCTGGAGAAGGTGTCCCGAAGGAACGGATGAGGTCACCCCATCTCCACCCATACAAAACGGGAGCGTGCATCCCTTCGACACACGCTCCCGTTTCCTAATACGCGATTTTCTGCTTACTTCTTCCCCTGCTGTTCGCGGGTGTAGTTCAGCAGACCGCCCGCCAGCAGCATGCCGCGCTGACGCTCAGTCAGCGGCAGCAGCACCTCATAGTCATGCCCCTTGGTGACGTTGCGTACGGTCAGCCGTTCTTCCCCTGCGGCAATGGCCTCCCGCACCCGGGGCAGCGTCAGCTCATCCATGGGCGCAATGTCATCATAGTCCGCCTCCTGAGCAAAGGTCAGCGGCAGAATGCCGTTATTGATCAGGTTTGCCTGATGGATGCGGGCGAAGGATTTCGCGATCACCGCGCGGATGCCCAGATACAGCGGCACCAGCGCCGCATGCTCCCGGCTGGAGCCCTGCCCGTAGTTCTGCCCCGCGACCAGCATACCGCCCTTTTCCGCGCGGGCGCGGGCCGGGAACGTGGGGTCTACGGGACTCAGGCAATAATCGCTCAAATACGGGATATTGCTGCGGAAGGGCAGCAGCTTGGCATTGGAGGGCATGATGTGATCTGTGGTGATGTTGTCCTCCATCTTCACCAGCACCTTGCCGGAGACCTCGGGCGCAAGGGCCTTGCCCATGGGGAAGGGCTGGATGTTCGGGCCGCGTACCACCTCCACCTCGGCCTCATGCCCCGGCTCCACCGGCGGAATGGTCAGGTTGTCGTTGATCTCAAAATGCTCGGGCTGAGGAATGGTCAGGTCTATGTCCAGCGTGCGAGGATCGGTCAGCACACCTGTCAGGGCGGAGATCGCCGCCGTTTCGCAGCTCACCAGATAAATGCCTGCGGAAGCGGTTCCGCTGCGGGCATAGAAGTTGCGGTTATTGGTGCGCAGGGACACCGCGCCCGTGCGGGGGCTTTGCCCCATACCGATGCAAGGGCCGCAGGCCGTTTCCAAAATGCGCGCGCCTGCCGTCATCATGTCCGCCAGCGCACCGTTGCGGGCCAGCATGGTCAGCACCTGACGGCTGCCGGGGCCAATGACCAGGGACACCTCCGGATGAACGCGCTTGCCCTTCAAAATGCGGGCCACGCGCATCATGTCCTGATAGCTGGAATTGGTGCAGGAGCCGATAAACACCTGATCCACGCGAATGGGGCCGGCCTCCGTCACCGTCACAACGTTGTCCGGCATATGAGGACGGGCCACCAGCGGCTCCAGGGCGCTCAGGTCGATCTCGATTGTCTCGTCATACGTTGCGTCCGGGTCGGCGGCAAGGGCGCGCCAATCCGCTTCACGCTCCTGCGCACGAAGGAATGCGCGGGTCACCTCGTCGCTGGGGAAAACCGAGGTGGTCGCGCCCAACTCCGCGCCCATGTTGGCAATGGTGGCGCGTTCCGGGACGGTCAGCGTTTCCACGCCGGGGCCGGTATATTCCATCACACGGCCCACGCCGCCCTTCACGGTCAGGCGGCGAAGCAGCTCCAAAATAATGTCCTTTGCCGCCACCCCATGGGATAGCTTGCCCGTCAGGTGAACGTTCACCACCTTGGGGCAGGGTAGGTAATATGCGCCGCCGCCCATGGCTACGGCTACATCCAGTCCGCCTGCACCGATGGCCAGCATGCCGATGCCGCCGCCGGTGGGCGTGTGGCTGTCGCTGCCCAACAGCGTCCAGCCGGGGATACCGTAACGCTCCAAATGCACTTGGTGGCAGATGCCGTTGCCGGGCTTGGAACACCAAATGCCATGCTTGCGGGTGACCGTCTGGATATACTGCTGATCGTCAGCGTTTTCAAAGCCCGTTTGCAGGGTGTTGTGGTCGATATAGGCCACTGAGCGCCGGGTGCGCACCCGCTCCACGCCCATGGCTTCGAATTGCAGATAGGCCATGGTGCCGGTGGAATCCTGGGTAAGGGTCTGGTCGATGCGGATGGCGATCTCCTCGCCAGAGATCAGCTGTCCGCTGACCAGGTGATCCGCAAGAATCTTTTGCGTCAAATTCATGTATGATGTCCTCCAAAGCATTGTCTCGTCATTGAGCCGCCCAGGGTTTTGTATACAATATGCAAGCGTATCGTAACAGCCCGGGCAGGGAATGTCAAGGCAAAGACATGGAAAGAACAATGCTGACCTTGAAAGCTGTTGACTTTTAGCATGATGCTGCGCAAAAAGCAAGCCCCTCGCACCATGCCGCTGTGCATGGCCCGAGGGGCTTGCCGTTTCATCAAAATATATCAGCTTCCCAGATATGCCTTACGCACATCATCGTTGGTCAGCAGCTCCTGCGCGGGGCCTTCCATGGAAATGCGGCCCGTTTCCAGCACATAGGCACGGTCGGCAATGGACAGGGCCATCTGCGCATTCTGCTCCACCAGCAGCACGGTCACGCCCGCCCGGTGCAGCTCTTTCACAATGTCGAAGATCTGCTCCACCAGAATGGGGGCCAGACCCATGGACGGCTCGTCCAGCATCAGCAGCTTGGGCTTGCTCATCAGGGCGCGGGCCATGGCAAGCATCTGCTGCTCGCCGCCGGAAAGCGTGCCTGCTACCTGCTTTTCGCGCTCCTTCAGGCGGGGAAAGCGGGTAAACATCTCCTCCATGGAGCCGGGAATTTCACTGGCGGGGCGGGTATAGCCGCCCATTTCCAGATTCTCGCGCACAGTCATCTGCTGGAACACGCGGCGGCCCTCGGGACACAGCGCCATGCCATGGGAAACGATCTTGCTGGAGGGAATGGTGGTCAGGTTCACACCGTCAAAGACGATGCTGCCCGTCCGGGGATGCAGCAGACCTGCCACGGTGTTCAGCGTGGTGGACTTACCCGCGCCGTTCGCGCCGATCAGCGTCACGATCTCGTCGGGATACACCTCAAAGCTGATGCCCTTGATGGCGTGGATGGCTCCGTAATAAACGTTGAGGTCCTCGACCTTCAGAAGCGGCTTGACGTTCTCGCTCATTTCGCTTCCTCCTTCTGCTTGCCCAGATAGGCCTCAATGACCACCGGGTTGCGCTGGATTTCCGCCGCCGTTCCCTTAGCAATCACCTTGCCGTAGTTCAGCACGCAGATGCCCTCGCAGATGCCCATGACCAGATTCATGTCATGCTCGATGAGCATCACGGCGATCTGGAACTGATCGCGAATCTTGATGATGTTATGCATCAGCTCCTCTGTCTCATGGGGGTTCATGCCCGCCGCCGGCTCGTCCAGCAGCAGCAGGGAGGGATTCGTCGCCAGTGCGCGGACGATCTCCAGCCGGCGCTGCGCACCATAGGGCAGGGAACCGGCCTTGACGTTTGCCATGTCCTGCATGTTGAAGATGGAAAGCAGCTCCAGGGACTTTTCATGCTGCACCTTCTCCTGCCGCCAGTATGCCGGCAGGCGGAAGATGCCCGTCATCATGTTGTATTTCACCTGATTGTGCAGGCCAATGCGCACATTGTCCTCCACGGTCATGTTGTTGAACAGGCGAATGTTCTGGAAGGTACGGGCAATGCCCAGCCGGTTGGCCTGAATGGTGTTCATGCCCGCCGTGTCCTTGCCGTTGATCAGCACCGTACCCGTAGTGGGCTGGTACACCTTGGTCAGCAGGTTGAACACAGTAGTCTTGCCTGCGCCGTTGGGGCCGATCAGGCCTGCAATCTCCGTTTTGCCGATGGTCAGGTCGAAGTCCTCTACGGCCTTCAGGCCGCCGAACTCAATGCCCAGGTGGCGGGCCTCCAGCACGGGCTGCTTGCCCAGGTCGCGCTCAGGCACAATACCCTCGCTGGGAACGGGCACCATCTTGGTATCCAGCATACGCTTGACGGGACTCATGCAGCTTCTCCTCCCTTCGCCTTCGGACCCTTACGGAACTTCGGGTACAGCTTGGTGGTGATGTTGGTCAGGATGGGGCTGTTGGTCAGCAGCATCACCAGGATCAGCACGATGGCGTAAACCAGCATGCGGTAATCTGCAAAAGCGCGCAGCAGCTCTGGCAGCACCGTCAGCACTGTTGCCGCAATGACCGAGCCACGGATGTTGCCGATGCCGCCCAGCACCACAAACACCAGCACCAGAATGGAGGTATCAAACTTAAATTTGCTTGCCGTGACGGTGGAGAAGTTCAGGCCAAACAGCGCGCCCGCCATGCCTGCCAGCACCGCGGACACCACAAAGGCTATCATCTTGTACTTCGTCACCGGAATGCCCACGGACTCCGCCGCAATGCGATTGTCGCGGCAGGCCATAATGGCGCGGCCCGCCCGGCTGTTGATCAGATTCAGCACCACAAACAGCGTGAACAGGATCAGCGCGAAGCCCATGCCGAAGGTGGCGATCTTCGCAATGCCCGTTGCGCCGATGGGGCCGTTGACAATCAGCGTACCCGGCAGGTTGGGATTCAGGAAGCCCACATGCAGTGCGCCGCCGTCCAGCGAAACATACAGGCAGTTCAGCACGTTGCGGATGATCTCGCCAAAGGCCAGCGTAACAATGGCCAGATAGTCGCCGCGCAGCCGCAGCACGGGGATGCCGATCAGCACGCCCGCAATGCCCGCCGTCACGCCGCCGCACAGCATGGCAATAATCAGCCGCACCACGGTGTTTTCCAACTGGAACGCCGCCAGCAGCCAGGTAGAGACGATCGCGCCCGTAAACGCGCCAACGCTCATGAAGCCCGCGTGACCCAGGCTCAGCTCACCCGAAATGCCAACCGTCAGATTCAGGGAAACCGCCATGACCACATACACGCAGATCGGCACCAGCTGCCCCTTGAAGGAGCGGGTCATCTGCCCGTTTTGAATCATCATTTGACAAAAGAGGAAGGCGGCAATCACGATCCCGTAGGTGATAAGATTGCTCACCAGGGTTTTTCTTGTCTTTTTCATGTGCGCCACCTCACACTTTCTCACGCATGGGCTTGCCCAGCAGCCCCTGCGGCTTCACCAGCAGCACCACAATCAGCACCGCGAACACGATAGCGTCGCCCAGCTCTGTGGAAACATAGGCCTTACCCAGAATCTCAATGATGCCCAGCAGAATACCGCCGATCATGGCGCCGGGGATGGAGCCGATGCCGCCGAACACAGCCGCGGTAAAGGCCTTAATGCCGGGCATGGAGCCGGTGGTAGGCATCAGCGTCGGATACGCGGAGCAGAGCAGCACGCCTGCGATCGCCGCCAGCGCCGAGCCGATGGCAAAGGTAATGGAAATGGTGGCGTTCACGTTGATGCCCATCAACTCCGCAGCGCCCTTGTCCTCCGCCACGCCGCGCATGGCCTTGCCCATCTTGGTCTTGTTGGTGAACAGCGTCAGCGCCACCATGATGACGACGCTCACTGCCACCGTCAGAATGGTGGTGCCGCTGATCTGCAGCTGACCGTCAAACAGGGACACGCTGCCCAGATCCACCACCGTGGGGAAGCTTTTGGGGTTGGAACCCCACAGCAGCAGCGCGGTGTTCTGCAAAAGGTAGCTCATGCCGATGGCGGTGATCAGCACCGCCAGCGAGGAGGCCTGCCGCAGCGGCTTATAAGCCAGCCGCTCAATCACAACACCCAGCAGTGTGCAAACGACGATGGCAGCCAGAATGGCTACATAGGGGGGCAGTCCTACATAGTTCATGCAGCAGAAGGTAACGTATGCGCCGATCATAATGACGTCGCCATGGGCAAAGTTCAGCATCTTCGCAATGCCGTACACCATGGTGTACCCCAGCGCGATGATGGCGTAGACGCTGCCCAGGCTGATACCGTTGCACAGATAAGAAAGCAGCGAGATCATACTCCACAACCTCTCCCTCGTCGTTTGTTTTTTGGATCCTGCGTACCTTATGGAAATATACACAGAAGGTAATCAGCATCAATCAGCCGTCACGCGCGCTTGACTGATGTTGATTACCTTGCACTGCGCTCACATTTCTTTGACGATGACGACAAAAGCCGCCCAATCTCCGCCTAAGCAGAAGTTGGGCGGCCTTTATCCATTCATTTAGTCCATCAACTCGTAAGCGCCATTCTTGATGATGTATACCTTCGGCTCCTTGTTGACTTCGCCGCTGGCAGACCAGGTGGAAACACCGGTCAGGCCATCCACCGTCAGGGTCTGGAACTGGTCAATCATCTTGTCGCAGGCGTCCTCAGCGGAGGTGTCGGTGGTGATGCCGGCAGCAACCGCAGCGTTGTACAGGGCATAGATGCCGTCATAAGCATCCGCGGCGAACTGGTTGGGGGTCTCGCCGTACTTCTCCTGATACTTGGCAACAAAGCTCACGGTCTTTTCATCCGTGCCGAAAGCAGAGAAGGGAGCCAGCAGCATCAG
>CAKTYE010000028.1 GCA_934631985.1 uncultured Clostridia bacterium
GAAATGTTCTCCGTGTTGAATACACCCCCATTATTATGACCAAAGGCGGAGGCTTCAGCTTTGACTGATGCTTACTACCTGTCTTTCAACATCCTCTCAAGCATCCGTCAAGGGCGGCGGCGAAGCCGATGTTTACTTGCCCTTGACGGGAGCCTGAGAGGATGTTATTCCCTGTAACTTTTTCCTCAGTGGGGCTAGACACATATTTGCAGGTTGCACGGATATACCGAGTGTAGTATACTGGTGATGAAAGCAAACTGCGGAAATATGAACAAGCCATCATCGGCAGGTCATACTTTCTTTGGAAGATGCTCATGGTTCTTTCAGTCGTTTCTTCAATTTTTTGGCAAGAAAGAACGACGATCTCTCGTCTATATATAGAGAATACTCAATCAAACGGAGGAGAATTTCATGTATCGTGTACTCACAGCTGCTTTCAGTCTAACTCCCCGGCATGGTCAAGCCAACCGGTTCACGCCTTATCTTCTTCATCCGTGGGCATGCTTCTTATTGGTTATGCTAACCATCATGGGGTTATGCTGGCCATCTGCCATGGCACAAGCTACTGTGAAAGAGGAACAGAGGCCGTTTGTCCAATCAAATCCCCAACCGTTTTCTTATGATGAAACAGCCTATCTTGCTCATACGTTTTATCTTTCTGACCAGGAAATCTGGTTCGATTTTCCGCAGGAGGGCACAAACGGGGAGCTGGTCCGCTTTGATCTGCAAGGAACGATGATGGACACGATTTCTTATGAACTGCTGCGCATGCGGGGAGATGATGTGAGCATTGCGTGCATCCAGCGCGTGGACGATCGGCTGATGATCGGCTATCGTGACTTCGCAACGAACTATGTTGAGATCGTTATCTTCAGCAACGCCCATGAAGAACTGGCAAGAACCTCTATTACCGACGCTATCAGCGGTATGGTCGCTCCATTACTTTTTGACCCGATGGTTCCAAGCCAACAGGGCATTTTGTTTGCAGGCATCCTTGAAGAAAAAGAGGGCGATGACTATACCAGTCAGCTTTATCTTACCCTGATTGATGGTCAGGGCCGCCATGTATTCGAGTCCTTGGAAGCAAAACAATCGGACTCTGAACACTATGGCATCAACTCAAGCATATGCTCTGATGAGGATTACCATTACATCCTTTCCCAGAGCCGTGCCGGTATGACCCAATCCGCGCAGGAAAGGCTGATCTGCAAGAACAACCAGGGTGAAACCGTATGGGAGGTGGAGCTTCCCGATACGCTTTCCATCCGGGATATTGCCGCTTCCCATGGAATGCTTTACTTGGCAGGTCTAACCGGAGAAATGGACGAATATGGCAACCTTTTGATTGATCAAAAGGGCATACTGCTCTGCTTCGATCAGCTTGGGAATAAGCGCTGGGAACAAGTCTATCCGGATATTGCGAGCTATTTCTGGCTCTCGCTTCCTAATGCAGAAGGGTGCTATGCTTTCGCATCGGATTACGCAACGGATATAATGCAGACCTACATCGTATCAGTATACCCAGATGGAGTAACAGAGCGTGCAGGATATTTGGCAGGTTCTGTAACAACAGCTTTGTATACTCGCTTCTTCCTGACGGAGGATGGAAGCCTGATGCAAGCAGGAAAAATGATCACCGGTGAGGTAGAGGGTGTCAGGATGGGATCGATATACATCACCACCATTGAATAACCGAACCACCGAAAAAGTTCTTTTATAAAAAAGCACGCTGCCCTGACGAATCAGAGCAGCGGCTTTTTGCAAGATGGGTTAGTTCCAGTTGGGGGTGGCAAATCCCAGAACGGAGAAATTATTATCACCGATATGAGTTGCCGTGGCATAGTTGTAAGTGCCAGGACTCGTAATGGTACTCAAAGCGATGATCTTCAGCTTCAAGGTGTACGTATTGCAACCATGCACCGTGTAAAAGGAATGGAATATGCCTATGTGTATATCCTTTTTAAAAAGTGACTATATGCCTTCCCAACGAGACTTGGTAAAATATGAAGATGAATCATCAAAGCAAGAATTTATTATGCAGGAAGCAAATTTACTTTCTGTCGCGATGACACGAGCCAAGCGATATGTATGGATGTCATTTTCGGGAGAGCCTTCCCGCTTCATCGTGGAAATAGAGGATGGAAAATGAAATAGATGCTTTCATTGCAGTAAAATACCGCTGCAATTCTTTGGCATCAATTCTCTACCTTTTATAAAAGAAAGGCCCTGAGTCCCATTTGGCCTTGGAGCCTTTTTCTTATTCCCCTAAAAATTTCTGAATCGCCTGTACGTTCTTCTTCAAATTCGGCACCAGCACCGCCATGCCGTCAATGGTACGGTTGCTGTAGCCCCCTTCCACGGGAATCGTCAGCGATGAGAATGTCGCATTCTTCGCCACCAGCGCCATCGGCACCAGCTCCAGCGCGTCGGATAGTCCTAAATCCGTCTCCACTGCATCCATGTTTTGAATGACAAGGGCGGAAAGACTGATCATGTCCAAATCCATCACCTTGTGGAACGCCGCCTCGATCACCTTGCGCTGACGGCTGGTGCGGTTGAAGTCGCTGTCGATTTTGCGAATGCGGCTGAAGCAAAGCGCCTGCTTACCCGTCAGCAGCTGTGTGCCGCTCTCGTTCAGCAGCTGGTCGCTTTCATCCGCGCCGATCTTCGTGTTGTAAAAGCGCAGAATGGAATTGACCTGCACCCGCTCGACCTCGCTGACCTCCACCTCTACACCGCCGATCGCGTCAATGACGTTCACCAGCCGGTCAAAGTTCACCGCTACATAAGCGTCCACCGTCACGCCGAAGTTCTGCTCCAGCGTTTTGATCAACAGCTTCGCGCCGCCCTTGGCATAACTCGCATTGATGCGGTTGCTCCCCCGCCCGGGAATCTTTACATACATGTCCCGCAGGAAGGATACCATCTTAATGGTCTTTTTCTCCGTGTCCATCTGCACCAGAATGGTGGTGTCGCTGCGGCCCCGGGTCGTCTCCGAATAGGAATCCGTGCCGATAAGCAGCAGGTTGTAGGTGGAGCGGATGTTCAGGTCGCTGTCCTCCGGCAGCACGGTCATGCCGCTGTCATCATCGGCCATTTTTTCCAGCAGCTCCTCCTCGGTGAGGGATTCAAGGTCGTCGTCCTCCACCTGCATGCTGTTCTCCGCCAGCGCCGCAGGCAGCACCAGCGCAAAAATCAGCAGCAGGGCTATCAGCTTTTGTTTCATGCGTCCTCCTCAGCAGTTGTAATAATCCAGGTCAAAATGAATGACGCAGCGATTGCGCGCATCCAGCGTCCGCGCATAGGCTGCCAGTTCTCCGCGCAGCTTTTCTTCATCCGGGTAGCCTGCCGGAATCACTACGTCAAAGATCAGGTTCGTCTGCTGCGTCCCGGGTACGCGGCGGAAATCGTGAAGCTTCAATTCCGGATCCAGGCTTTGCAGATAGTCCTTCATGGCCTGCTCTGCCTGCGCTGTGTCGGCATCGCCGCTGACGACCGGGTCCATGTGGATGCAAATGGGCAAGTGCAGCTCCTCGCCAATCTGCCGTTCCGCCTGATCAATCATCTCATGCAGTTCCAGCAGATTGCCGTCCGCCGGAACCTCCGCGTGGACGGACGCAACGCAGCGCCCGGGGCCGTAATCGTGGATCATCAGGTCATGTATGCCTAAAATCTGGTCGTAGCTCATCAGCAGCTTGATGACCTTCTGCCCCAGCTCCTTGTTGGGATTTCCGCCCAGCAGGCTGTCAATGGTCTCCCGACAAACGTCCACGCCGCCCTTCAGCACCACCAGCGCCACGGCAACACCCATCCACCCGTCCAGGGGCCAGCCAAAGAAGTGGCCCGCCAGCATGCTCAGCACCACGGCCGAGGTTGCCAGCACATCGTTGATGGAATCCTTTGCCGCCGCCAGCAGCGTCGCTGAATCGATTTTCCGCCCCAGCGCTGTGTAAAAGGCGTACAGCCAGCCCTTCATGGCAATGGATACCAGCATGATGGTCAGCGGCACCCAGCCGAAGTTCACTGTTTCCGCATGCAGAATGCTGGTCACGCCGCTTTTCAGCAGCTCCACACCCATCAGCAGGATCAGCACCGCTACGCCCAGCGCACCGATGTACTCCATGCGTCCATGCCCATAGGGATGCTCCCGATCCACCGGCTTTTGCGCCATGCGAACGCTGAGCAGACTGACGATGCTGCCGCCAGCGTCCGACAGATTGTTGGCAGCATCCGCCATGACGGCGACGGAGCCGGTCAGCAGGCCCACCAGCAGCTTCATCAGGGAAAGCAGCACATTGACCGCGATCCCCACGCAGGAGCCCAGCGTTCCATACGCCCCGCGCACACGCTGGTTCTCCGTATCATCTGCGTCATGGATAAAACGATGGACCAACCACTTTATCATGCCGTTCTTCCCTCTTTCCAGTCATTTCTTCTATTTTATCATATGTCAGGGCATTCGCAAAGAGAATTTTTACATCAAAAAGCAGGGAATTACACTACTGTAATCCCCTGCCGGAAATCTTTTTCTGCGCCGCACCTTACAGCGCGTAAATGCCCTCGCCCTTGTCTCCCGGGTCACGCACCCATGTACCGCCCGTGAAGTCCGGGATCGCCACCTGTGCGCCGCCCATGGCGATGGACTGCTCGCTCAGGGGCGTGATGGACAGCAGCATTGCCGCGTCATAAGCGTCCAGCGGGACGGGCGTGTGCTGCTGAATCGCCTCGATGAACGCCCGCAGCACCAGATAATCCATGCCGTCATGCCCGCCGCGCAGGCCGAAAGCGTCATAGGCCTGCCACAGCGGATGGCGATAAGCCTTCAGCCAGCGTGCATCGTTCTCCCCCACATGGGTCCAGTGATGCTCCGGCTGGGGCGTTTCCCCCTCGATGTACATCATGTGTCCATCCTCATACCAGCAACCCTTGGTGCCGCGCACCACATTGCGCCGTGAATAGGGCCGGGGCAGCGTGCAGTCGTGGGACAGCACAATGGTCTCCCCGTTGGCGCAGGTGATAAGCGTGGTCACAATGTCGCCCTCGTTGACCTGCGCCTGTGCCAGCGGCGAATCTGCGCGATGCTCCTGAAGCCACAGGTGCAGCCCGCGGCTCTTGCTTGCCACCGAACACAGAGACACCATGCGGTTGCCCCGCCCCAGGCGAAGATACTGTGCGATCGGCCCCAGCTCATGGGTGGGATACAGCTCGCCGTTGCGGTGCAGGAAATTTTCCTGCCGATAGTGGCGGTTGAGGTCGCCGTTGCCGATCTCATCCCGCAGGTCGTGGGCATACGCACCCTCGCAGTGAATGATCTCGCCGAACTTCCCCTGACGGATCATGTTGATAATGGCCATTTCATCCGCGCCGTAGCAGCAGTTTTCCAGAATCATGCACTGACGTCCCGTCTCCTCGGAGGTATGCACCAGCGCCCAGCATTCCTCCACGCTGGTTGCGCCGCCCACCTCCAGCGCCACATCCTTGCCCGCGCACATGGCCTCCACTGCAATTTTCATATGGGACAGCCAATCCGTGAACACGAAAACGGCCTCCACCTCCGGCATGCGCAGCACCTCATGATAGTCCTGCGTCCCCTTCGCCGTCGGAACCGTTTTCAGCGCCTGCGCCACCCGATCCTGATACACGTCGCATACCGCAGTGATCTCCACATCCTGCATGCCGTGCAGCAGCGCCAGCTGGGTCGTGCCGCGGCAGCCCAGGCCAAGGATGCCGACCTTCAGCAGCCGTCCGTTCTCCGTGATCTTCATCATCCGCCCCTCCGTTTTCATGCCTTCTGCGCTGCGGCGATCCGCGCCCAGAAATCATCGAACTCCGCTTCCGTCACCGACCCGCCGTTGGCCAGGATCTCCCAGGCTTCGCCCTGCCAATCGTAATGAACCGGGGTCGGCGCATAGCCGCAGTGCAGGTAGAAATTCCGCCGATGCTCCCGCTCCTCGCGGTTCGGCGCATCGTCCGTCACGGCCTCCACATCCGCAAGGATGCGGCAGCCCGGCTTCATGGCCCGCAGCGCCGCCAGCATCCGTGTGCCGTAGCCATGGCCCCGCAGTCCTTCCTCCGTGGCAAAATAGGTAATGTGGCACAGATCGTCCACATTCAGCGCACACAGGAAGCCGACAAAACGCTCTCCCTCATAAAACGCCAGATTTTCCCCCACCGTGCCGTCCAGCAGCGCCGCCAGCGGAATGCGTTCGTTCTTCGGAAAGGCGCGGACATACAGCGCCGCCAGCTGCTCAGCGTTCACGGTACCCGGCTGCACCACCCGCGCCGTCAGGGTACCATAGCCAATGTCGTCCAGCACAGACAGGAAGGGCTTCACCGGTGGCTGCTCTGTCAAATGCGGCCCAATCTCCTTTTCCAGCCACACCATGTCATACCAGGTGTTGAACTTATAGCCGCAGCGATGGAAGCGCCCCACCATGCGATAGCCCAAATGCTCATGAAAATCCGCGCTGTTGCGGGTCAGGCGGGCGCTTTCCTCGGGGGGATACGCCACGCAGGCGTTCAGGTTCAAAATGCCCTGCGCCCGAAGCGCCTGCTCCAGCGCCGCGTAAAGCGCCTTACCAAGGCCCTGCTTTCGCACATCCCGGCGGATATAAATAGAGGTCTCCACCGCCCAGTCATAGGCGGGGCGGTCATGGAACGTGCTGACATAGGCATAGCCCAGCAGCTGCTGCCCATCCTCCGCCACCAGATAGGGATACTTGCTCAGCGTATGGCGAATGCGTCCGGCGAACTCCTCCACCGTCGGCACGTCGTATTCAAAGGTAATGGCAGTTTCCCGCACATAGGGCGCATAGATGTCCACCAGCGCCGCAGCATCGTCCTCCCGCGCCACCCGAATATGGTATTGCATGGCACATGCTCCTTTCGCATCAGCGGCCCGTTGAGCCGAAGCCGCCCTCCCGCTGAGTCGTTACGTCCGCTTCCTCTGCCAACCCATAAGGCACAAAGATGCCCTGAAAAAAGCGTTCGCCCTGGACCAGCGTCACCGGGTGATCGCCGCGGTTGACGATCTTCGCCATGATGTGGCCCTCGTTCTTCGCATGGAAATAATCGCTGTCGATCACGCCCACGGTGTTGCACAGCACCAACTGATGCTTGAAGCCCAGCGAGCTGCGCGGGAACAGCAGCAGCACCCAGCCCGCTTCCATCTCCGCACGAATGCCGGTGGGAATCAGCGCCGTCTCTCCCGGCTGCAGGCTGCACGTCACCGGACAAATAAAGTCATAGCCCGCCGCTCCTGCCGTCGCCCGGCTGGGAAGCGGAAGCTGCGCCAGCGGCAGCACATCCGTCCACGCAGCGCTATCCGCCTGATACCGTGCCTCACTGACGTGGTGGAATTTTGCAATGCTCATGCCTGTTCACCCCTTTCCGCAAGCCGGTTCGCCAGCTGTGCAAAGTCCTCCATGGTGAGCTTTTCCCCGCGGATGCGCTCGTCCAGCCCGCAGGCGCGCATCAGGCCGCAGGCTTCCTCCCGCGTCAGTTGAAAGGCGGGACACAGGTTGTTCACCATGGTCTTGCGGCGCATGGCAAAGGCTGCCGCCGCCACCCGGAAAAAGGTTTTTTCATCCTGCACCGCAACGGGCGGCTGCTCCCGCATGGGCAGGATCACAAAAGCGCTGTCCACCTTGGGAACCGGGGTAAAGCACTCCGCGGGAACCTCCATGGCAATGTAGGGATCGCAGTAATACTGGCAGCGGATGGCAAGCAGGCCATAGTCCTCATCCCCCGGCTGCGCCAGCATCTTGTCCGCGACTTCCTTCTGCACCATCAGCGCCAGCCGCTTCAGGGGCAGCGTCCCGCCCAGCAGCAGGTTCACCAGCGGCGTGGTAATGTAGTAGGGAATGTTCGCCACCACGCAGAAGGGCTTGCGCAGTCCCGCCGTCAGCTCGGGCAGGTTCGCCGTCAGCGCATCGCCCTGATGCAGCTCAAAATTATCATAGGAAGCCAGAAATGCGCGGATCATGGGCAGCAACCGCTCGTCCAGCTCCAGGGACAGCACATGATGCGCCGCCTCGCACAGATATTTGGTCATGGAGCCGCTGCCCGGTCCCACCTCCAGCACGTCGTCCTCCTGCTCCACGCCGCTCAGGCGCACCAGCTCCTCCAGCAGCGTATCATCATAAATAAAATTCTGGCCCAGCCCCTGCTTATAGCGCAGCTGGCTGTCCCGAATGCGTTCCTTCGTCTTGCTCACATGCTCGTCCTCCTCGCTGCTTCAGTATACAGAACAAGGCGCACATTTGCAAGTGTGCCGGGGCTTCCCGCGCGAAATTCCTCTTTTATGGTCGATGTATCTGTGTTATAATGAAGCAAAACATCACAGGATCGAGGGAGTACACGATGACACTGCAAGAAGCGCTGCAACGCCTGGATACCTTTGAACAAACCCGTTATGCTTATCAGCACGCGATGGGCGTGCTTTCCGTGGACGGTGTGACTGCCGCCCCTTCCGCCTCCTCCCGGGGACGCGGCGAGACCATGGCACTACTCAGCGAGGTGACCTATAAGCAGCTGACCGACCCTGCCACGGCAGACATGCTGCACACCCTGCTGGACCATGCGTCCGAGCTGCCCCTAAAGACCCGCCGCCAGGCCGAGGAGCTGTTTGACAGCTATCAGGAGACCATCTGCATCCCGCTGGAGGAATATGTGGCCTATTCCCGCCTGCTGAACGATGCGGACGCGGTGTGGCATCAGGCCAAGGCCGACAATGATTTCCCGGCCTTCGCGCCCTATCTGGCGCAGCTTGTGACGTATGCCCGCCGCTTTGCCGGCTATCGGGATACGACCAAGGCCCCTTATGACGTGCTGCTGGATCAATTTGAAAAAGGCACGTCCATGGCGACGCTGGATCCGTTCTTTGCCGCCCTGCGGGAAAAGCTGTCTCCGCTGATCCTTGCCATTGCGGAAAAGCCCGAACCCCGCACGGATTTCCTGCACCAGCTTTATCCAGTGGAGGATCAGCGCCGCTTCTCCGCACGGCTGATGGCGCTAATGGGTATTGACAGCACCCGCTGCACCCTGACTGAAACGGAGCATCCCTTTACCGACGGCTTCAACCGCTGGGATGTGCGCATCACCACCCATTACTTCGACCATGACGTGGCCTCCAGCATGTACAGCGTCATTCACGAGGGCGGTCACGCCCTGTATGAGCTGGGCGTGGGTGAGAACGTGCAGTTCACCTGTCTGGCAGGCGGCTCCTCCATGGGCATACACGAAAGCCAGAGCCGCTTTTATGAAAACCTGATCGGGCGCAGCTATGCCTTTTGTCAGTCGCTTCTGCCGATCATGCGGGAATGCTTCCCCCAGCAGATGGCAGGCATCGACGCAGAGACGCTTTACCGGGCCGTGAATCTGGTCAAGCCTTCTTTGATCCGTACAGAAGCCGACGAGCTGACCTACGCCCAGCATATTATGGTGCGCTATGAGCTGGAAAAGCAGCTTTTCGCCGGGACGTTGGCGGTGAACGATCTGCCCCAGGCCTGGAACGACATGTACCGCGCCTACCTTGGCGTGACCGTTCCCAACGACCGAGAGGGAGTATTGCAGGACAGCCATTGGAGCGGCGGCGCATTCGGCTACTTCCCCAGCTATGCCCTGGGCAGCGCATACGGTGCGCAGATGCTCCACCGCATGAAGCAGGAGCTGGACGTGGACGCTATCGCTTCTGGCGGCGACCTTACGCCCATCACCACGTGGCTGGGCGAGAAAATTCACCATTACGGCAGACTGCTCACCCCTGCGCAGCTGCTGGAAAGCGCCTGCGGCGGGCCTTTCGAGCCGCACTATTTCGTAGACTATCTGACGGAAAAATACACCGCACTGTACCGACTGTGACCTGATGGAAAGGGGAGCTTTTTATGACGCTGCAGGAGATCATTGACGACAGCCGCCGCATGGTATTTTTCGGCGGCGCGGGCGTGTCCACAGAGAGCGGCATTCCCGACTTTCGCAGTGTGGACGGGCTATATCATCAGCAGTATGACTTTCCCCCGGAGGAAATTCTGAGCCACACTTTTTTCATGGAGCATGCGCCGGAATTCTTCCGATTCTATCGTGCCAAAATGCTCCCCCTGAACGCCCAGCCCAATGCAGCGCATTTGAAGCTGGCAGAGCTGGAGCAGGCCGGGCGGCTCAGCGCCATCATCACGCAGAACATTGACGGGCTGCACCAAAAGGCAGGCAGTAAAACCGTGCTGGAGCTGCATGGCAGCATTTGGCGAAACCACTGCATGGCCTGCGGCAAATTTTACGGCCCGGAAGCCTTGCTGAAGGATGCCCACCCGGTTCCCCTGTGCAGCTGCGGCGGACGCATCAAGCCGGATGTGGTGCTGTATGAGGAAGGGCTGGACGATGCAGTGATGACCGCCGCCATCCAGTACCTGCGGCAGGCGGACACGCTGATCGTGGCTGGCACAAGCCTGACGGTCTATCCGGCGGCGGGACTGCTGCAATTCTTCCATGGCAGGCATCTGGTGCTGATCAATCGCGGCGCCACGCCCATGGACCGCCGTGCGGAGCTTGTGCTGCACGAAAAGGTCGGCGAGGTGCTTTCCCGCATTCAAGTCACGTCCCCGTCCGCATCCTGATCCGCCGCGCCCACGAAAGGAGCTTTGCTATGTATGCACTGGAGCGGTTGTTTTCCGCGCCGCAAAAGGCCCGGCTTGCGCGCGCCATCGGGCAGCGGGTATCCTGCCGCGCCTTTGCGGGCGCACCCTCGCCTGCGGACTGGGCGGCGCTTTCCTATGCCGCCGGACGGTACACGCTGCCCGGTGCGCGGCTCATTCTGATGAACTGCCCCGAAGCGTTGTTCACCGGGACGCTGCTGAATCTGGGGCGGGTAACAGGCTGCAGGGCCATCGCCGTGGTGGCTGCTTCCTCGCAGGAGCCGCTCAGCCGCGTGTATGCGGGCGTTGCCGGGGAAGCGCTGACGCTGGAAGCCGTCAGCATGGGACTGGGGGCCTGCTGGATCAGCGGCACCTATCGCAAAAAGCTGCTGAACGCGCCGCTGGCGGAGCATGAAGCCGCCCTGGCGGTCATTGCACTGGGCATCCCAGAAAGCCCGCCCGCTCTGCCGGTGCAGCGCAAGCGCAAGTCCCTTGAAAAGCTGTGCAAGGGCGACCTGACCCTTTGGCCTGAGGAGCTGCTCACGGTGGCACAGGCCGTGCGGGAAGCGCCCTCCGCCATGAATTTGCAGCCCTGGGAGCTTTCCTTCACTGCCAACAGCTTTGTGCTGGACAGCAGTGATCGGGCCGCGCTGGATCTGGGCATTGCCCTGTGCCATGCCGAAGCGACCCTTGTTTCTCCCCACCAGTGGCATTTTGCCCAATCCCGTCACGACCCTGCCGCCTGGGCAGAGGTTCGTTCGTAAGTCCATTTTATGTGAGGGCGCAGCCGTGTCCTCGCCTTTTTCACCTAAGGAGGCTACCTTGGATAAGCGTGAAGCCCTGAAAAACTATTTCGGTCACGATGATTTCCGCCCCGGACAGGAGCCGCTCATTGACGCGCTGCTTGCCGGACGGGACGCGCTTGGCATCATGCCCACCGGCGCAGGCAAATCCATGTGCTATCAAATTCCCGCGCTGGTGCAAAATGGCATTGCGCTGGTGGTGTCCCCGCTGATCTCCCTGATGAAGGATCAGGTGGCGGCGCTGATTGCCAGCGGTGTACGCGCAGCCTATCTGAACAGCTCGCTGACGCCAGGGCAGATGGATCGTGCCCTGGAAAATGCACGGCAGAGCATGTACAAGATCATCTATGTTGCCCCGGAGCGGCTGGACACCCCCAGCTTTATGAGCTTTGCCCGCTCGGCCCCGCTTTCGCTGATCGCCGTGGACGAGGCGCACTGCGTCAGCCAGTGGGGTCAGGATTTCCGTCCCAACTATTTGAAAATCGCAGATTTTGTGGATGCCCTGCCCAAGCGTCCCCCGGTGGGCGCGTTTACGGCAACCGCCACCCAGCGCGTGCAGGAGGACATTCGGCGGCTGCTTCGCCTGCGCGACCCGCAGGTCTCCGTCACAGGCTTCAACCGTCCGAATTTATATTTTGAGGTGCTGCGCCCGAAAAAGCGCTTTGATACCCTGAAGGCCATTTTGGAGGATCGTCCCTTTGACAGCGGCGTGATCTATTGCTCCACCCGCAAGAATGTGGAGGAAGTCTGTGACAAGCTGCTGCTGGCGGGCTTTGCCGCCGCGCGGTATCACGCAGGGTTGAGCGATGAGGAGCGCCAGCGCAATCAGGAGGCCTTTCAGTATGACCGGGCGCGGATCATGGTGGCAACGAACGCCTTCGGCATGGGCATTGACAAATCCAATGTGCGTTACGTCATCCACTACAACATGCCCAAGTCCATGGAGGCCTATTATCAAGAGGCAGGCCGCGCAGGCCGCGATGGCGAGGATGCGGAGTGCATTCTGCTCTACAATGGGCAGGACATCATCACCGCAAAGTACCTTATCAACAACGGCGACCCCAATCCCGAGCTTACGCCCCAGGAGCAGGCCGCCGTCCGCGCCCAGGACATGCGACGGCTCCAGCAGATGATCGACTATGCCACGGGCAGCGGTTGTCTGCGAGCCAGCATTCTGCGTTATTTCGGCGAGCAGGCCCCGGATCACTGCGACAACTGCTCCGCCTGCATGGGCAAGCGCTATGAGGACGCGGAAGCCGCAGGTCTGCCGCCTGCCGTGCGAGCCGCGGCGGCGGCGGGCGGCACGACGTATTACGACCCGAACAAGCCGCTGGGTGTACCGGAGATCAAGCTCCCCGCGCCCAAGTCGAAGAAGCCTGCCGCCGCATTTGCCGAGGAGGAAGGCGACGATTTGTTCAGTGCGCTTCGGGCCTGCCGCTCCCGTTTGGCGGCGGAGAAGCGCGTTCCTGCGTACATCATTCTGCCGGACAGCGCCCTGCATGACATGGCGCGGCTCCAACCCACCAGCCTGAACGAGCTGCTGAATGTCAAGGGCATGGGCATGATGAAGGCTTCGCAGTACGGCGACGCATTTCTTCAGGCGCTTCGAGCCTGGAAGATCAAGCATCCCGCCGCGCCCCGGCCTGACCGTGTGCAGACCACCAGCATGCGCCGGGAGGATTACCGTGCGGCGCTGATGCAGGGCTTGACCCCTGCTCAGCCCTGGTCCCGTGCGGAGGAGGAGCGGTTGCGCCGCGGGTATCAGGCAGGGGTGACGGTTCGGCAGCTTTGTGCAATTCACACGCGCGAGGAGGAGGATATTCGCGCAAAATTGCAGTCACTTGGACTGATTGTGTAAGCGTTGCAGGTTGTATGGAGATTGCGGCTCCTGGTCGTACCCCGTACCAATGCGGGACTTTAATCTTGCCCCCTTCCGCAGAAGGGGGACAGCCGCCCTCGTGGGCGGCAGGAGGATATACTTTCCTGCTGATGTTTCAAACTGCTGATACAGTTGCAGCTGCATATGTAATTCTGGCGGCACACCCGCGTGTTGAGATTCCAGCTAGAGAGCATTTCGTCCGTCTGCGGACGGACGACCTACTTTGCTCTCGGGCAAAGTAGACAAAACCGACCGGGGGCCGGCAAAATTTCCATGCGGCGTGCCGGCCCCCGGACTCCTCGTGCCGAAATTGCGTTTGGATCGGAGCCTTCCCAGGGGGACACAACCCGAATTTCCTTCGGTTCCGCCCTAACGGCCCTTTTTTCGGCAGCAGCACTGCGTGCGTTGCCGAAAAAAGGACCTGTGCTTAGGTTTGGATCGTGTTGCAAAAGGGGGCCGCTGCTGGTTGGATAATCCTTACAGTTCGGTTTTACTTTCTTGGTTTATAAATGGAGGGACGCGCTCACGCACGTCCCTCCATTGTTTGTGCTGTCCTATATTTTTCTGGCTTACGTTCCTTCCCTTGCCTGCTCCTGCTTGACCTTTTTGTCGGGATGAAAGCCCTTCACGACTGTAACGATAGCCCCGAGGATCAGAGAAATATAATAGGTGAAGAAGCGCCAGAGCAGCAGCGCCATAAAGCGGATGCCATCAGGGAAGATATTCGCAAAATACAGGGCGAACACGCCCTCCTGTGCGCCGGACGCGCCAGGCAGGGGGGTATAGGCAGCGCTGACATACAGCAGCATCGCCATGGTGACGATCTCCCAGAAGGTCGCGCCGGTCAGCTCAAAGCCCTTATAAATGAAGAAGGTCACCGTCATCAGTGAAAGCAGCTGTGCGCCGCCGATCAGCAGCTGAACGACCAGCTGCATGGGATGCTTGCGCAGCGACATGACGCTGCTGTGGAAGGTATCCAGCACATCCTCCCACTTGACAAGGGTGGCATCAGGGTTTTTGCACAGGCGCAGCTTCGCGCCCGCGCGAATAAGCAGCTTAATAATGCGCCAAACAAGACGCTTGTTGATTGCCATCAGCAGCACCAGGCTTACGGAGAACATATTATATACATAGCCCACCACAAGGATCCACATGTTGCTGCCCACGCAGGAGGCCACATAGGAACCATAGGCGATCCAAAGCACGGTGCTGTACACCGCCAGCATAAACTGGAAGGAGAAAAACTTTACCGTCAACGCCGAGGTGCCAATGCCAATAGGTACATCCCGCTTGGTCAGATAATACACCTGCATGGGCTGTCCGCCCGTTGCGCCGGGGGTAATGTTGCTGTAGTACAGGCCGCAGATCGCCACATACAGGGCATAGCCCACAGTAATGGGGTAGCCCTGCTTTCGCAGGTAATAATGCACCGCAAAGGCGTCCATCAGCACATACCCGGCATAGGCCACCAAGCACAGGGCGATCCACTGGGGCGCAACGCTTTTCAGGGCATTTATCGCGTCGCTCATTTCCTGCCCGTTTACGCCGATCAGCAGCACAATACCCAGCGTACCGAATATAAAAACAAAGTTCAAGATCTTTTTCAGTCGAGGACTCATAACCCCTCCAGCGAGCGTTTTGCATCTGTCAGTATACCATAGGCAAGGAGCTTCCTGCAAGAGTTTTGCCATATTCTAATACATTCCGGCAAACAAGGCGCAAAAAAGCGGCGCGGTCTTTTTCTGACCACGCCGCAGAGGAGCTTATTCGTTTTCATCCATGGCTGCCGCGGCTTTCTTGCCTGCACCCATGGCAAGGATGACCGTTGCCGCGCCTGTCACCGCATCGCCGCCCGCATAGACGTGCAGCTTGCCCGTTTTGCCATGCTCGTCGGTGGTAATGCCGCCGCGCTCATTGGTAGGCAGGTCGGGGATGGTCTTTTTAATGAGCGGATTCGGACTGTTGCCGATGGCAACAATGACCGTTTCCACCGGCAGCTCAAACTCGCTGCCCGCCTTGGGGATGGGGCGGCGGCGACCGCGCTCATCCGGTGCGCCCAGCTCCATTTCCACACATTCCATGGCCCGGACGAAGCCATTCTCGTCCCCCAGAATGGCCTTGGGATTCGTCAGCATGCGGAAGATCACGCCTTCCTCCCGGGCGTGGTGGACCTCCTCCAGCCGGGCAGGCATCTCCTTCTCGCTGCGGCGATATACAATGGAAACCTCCGCGCCCAGGCGGCGGGCCACACGGGCCGCGTCCATGGCAACGTTGCCGCCGCCGATGACCGCCACATGCGCTCCCACCTTCACGGGCGTATCGTGGTTCGGGAAATCATAGGCCTTCATCAGGTTCACGCGGGTCAGGAACTCATTGGCAGAATACACGCCGCACAGGCTTTCGCCAGGGATATGCTGGAAATTCGGCAGTCCTGCGCCGCTGCCGACAAATACCGCATCATAGCCCTCCTGCAGCAGTTCGTCCACTGTCATCGCCCGTCCAACTACCGCGTTGGTGACGATCTCCACGCCCAGCTTCTTGATGGAATCAATTTCCCGCTGCACCAGCGCCTTAGGCAGGCGGAATTCAGGAATACCATACATCAGCACACCGCCGGGGGTGTGCAGCGCTTCATAAACGGTGACCTTCCAGCCCTTCTTGGCAAGATCGGCCGCACAGGTCAGACCGGCAGGGCCGGAGCCGACCACCGCGGCGCGCTTGCCATTGGGGGCAGGCACCTGTGCAGCCGTTTCGCCATGCTCCATGGTCCAATCCGCCACAAACCGTTCCAGCCGACCAATGCCGACCGGCTGGCCCTTGATGCCGCGTACACACTTGCTTTCGCACTGGTTTTCCTGCGGGCAAACTCGTCCGCAAATGGCAGGCAGACCGTTCTGCGTGCGGATGGTGTCATAAGCGCCCTGATAATCGCCATGCTGAACGCAGCCGATAAAGTCACGGATCGGCACGTTCACGGGGCAGCCCTGCACACAGGGCGGGTTCTTGCACTGCAAGCAGCGGGAGGCTTCCTCTGCCGCCATCTGCACCGTATAGCCCAGCGCGACCTCCTTGAAGTTGGTCGCACGGACGGCAGGCTCCTGCTCCGGCATGGGCGTTTTTTCCATTTTCATATTAGGCATGACGAATCCCTCCAGTCAAACGGCAGGCATGCAGCTTTTCCTTTGCACGCGCTTCCTCCGGGCGGAACATGCGGGAGCGGGCCATGGCCTCGTTCCAGTCCACCAGATGCCCGTCAAAGTCCGGGCCGTCCACACAGGCAAACTTTGTTTCGCCGCCCACGGTGATACGGCAGCCGCCGCACATGCCCGTACCGTCGATCATAATGGGATTCATGCTGACGATGGTCTTCACGCCGTAGGGCTTCGTCAGGTCGCACACAGCCTTCATCATGGGCATGGGGCCAATGGCGATCACCACGTCATAGGCCATGCCGGATGCCAGCTTGTCCGCCAGCGCCTGGGTCACAAAGCCCTTATGTCCGTTGGAGCCGTCATCCGTCATCACGGTCAGCTCTGTGCAGGCTGCCGTCAGCTCCTCCTGCAAAATGATCAGCTGCTCGTTGCGGAAACCGACGATCAGATCCACCTGCGCCCCCGCGTCATGCAGTGCCTTGGCCTGCGGATAGGCGATCGCCACGCCCAGACCGCCGCCGATGACTACCGCCCTGCGTATGCCCTCGGTGTGGCTGGGTTCTCCCAGCGGCCCCACAAAGTCCAGCAGCGCATCGCCCTCGTTCAGCAGATCAAGCTTTTCGGTGGTATAGCCCACCTTCTGGAAAATAATGGTGACGGTGCCCTTTTCCCGGTCATAACCTGCGATGGTCAGCGGGACGCGCTCGCCCTCCTCGTCAATGCGGAAGATAATGAACTGCCCGGGCTGAGCCTTGCGGGCCACCAGCGGCGCTTCGATCTCCATCAGGGTGACCGTTTCATTCAACACACGTTTTTTCACAATACGATACATGGTCAGGAACTCCTTTCCTGGAAATATACCGGCCTTTCAGCGGTATAAAATTTATTATACAGCCTGCGCCCGCAGAATTGCAACAGTTTGGCATGAAAATCCACGCGAAAAGCAGTTGTAGGCCTACACGCTAATCCTCCATCAGCTCCACCAGCACAGCGTTCTGCACATCCATGCCGCGCCGGGTCAGCCGCCACCAGCCGTCCGCCTGCTCCACCAGCCCCTGTGCCGCAAGTGCGCGCAGCTTTGCGCCGTAAGCCTTGTCCAGCGATATGCCGTACAGCTGCGCAAAGGTCTCCGCAGAAACGCCCCGGGTCGTGCGCAGGCCCAGCATCATGGTCTCGAAGCGTGCATCGGTCATGCCGACGCTTTCTTCTTCTGCCGGGGTGAACATCCCCTTTTCCGCCTGATGCAGATACGCCGCCAGGTCGCGCACATTGGTGCGGCGATAGCAAAACTCCCCTGCCCTGCGCCCCGGCAGCATGCTTGCCGCGGAAGGCCCCAGCCCCAGGTAAGGCGTTTGCCGCCAGTAGCCCAGATTGTGCTGACAGGCATACCCCGGCTTGGCAAAATTGGAAATTTCATACTGCACGAACCCCGCCTGCGCCAAGCGCCGCAGCGTTAGGTCATACATGGCGCGCTCCTCGGCCTCCTCTGGCAGCGCCAGCGCCCCGGACAGCACCGCGTCCCCGATCTGCGTCCCTTCCTCGGGAATCAAGCCGTAACAGCTCAGATGCTCCGGCTGAAGGGACAGCGCCGCTTCCAGCGTCTCAGTCCAGTCCGCCAGCGTCTGCCCGGGCAGCCCGAACATCAGGTCCAGGTTCAGGTTCCGTATGCCTGCCCGCCGCGCCAACTTCACCGATGCTTCCACCTCTGCAAAGGTGTGAATGCGTCCCAGCGTTTGCAACAGCTTCGGCTGCGCCGCTTGCATGCCCATGGACAGGCGGTTGATACCGGCCTCCTGCGCCGCTGCTAGCCAGACTTCCGTCAGGGTACCGGGGTTGCATTCGCTGGTGTATTCCGCGCCCTTTTGCAAGGGAAATCCTTCTGCAAGGCCATGTAGCAGCCGCGTCATTTGTGCCGCCGGCAGCAGTGAGGGCGTTCCGCCGCCCAGAAAGGCCGTGGTCATCTCCTGTGTCCCCAATGCCTGATGAGCCTGCGCCGCTTCCCGCAGCACCGCGTCTACATAAGCAGGCATCCAGTTTTCCCGTCCCGCCCAGGAGGCAAAATCACAGTATCGGCACTTGCGCTTGCAGAAGGGAACATGCACATATAGCTCCATGGTCAGCTCCTAAAAAAAGTTCGTGCAAAATGGACAGAAATCGTGTACACTAGAGGATAGCAGAATACGGGGGATACATCCCCCATGGGAGGTACGTTTATATGGATGGCATAGTCAATTTTCTGGAGGAGATCGTCAAGTATGCCGCAGAGATCGGCATCCGACTGGTCGAGCTTGCCGGCATCATGGTACTGCTCATCACCGCCGTGCAGGGCATCATCCTGTACTTCAAGCGTGACAACAATGTGCGCCTGAAGCTGGCGGAGGGCATCGCGCTTTCGCTGGAATTCAAGCTGGGCGGCGAGGTGCTGCGCACCGTGCTGGCCCGTGACTGGAACGAGCTGGCGATCCTTGGTGCGGTCATCGCGCTGCGCGGTGCGCTAACGCTGCTCCTGCATTGGGAGATCAAAAACGAAAAGCGCGAAAGCAGCCATCAGCTGGAGAAGTAATGGCAGGGCTTGCGCCGGAAAAGGGAGACTGCCGCCGAAGGAGGGCGGGAGGCTCCTTTTTCTTTGGGCTTGAAAGGACGCTTAACCCCTCAGTCCCTGCGGGACAGCTCCCCTTTCAGGGGAGCCTTTGGAGTTTGGGGACAGCTATGCTCTTTTTTATTGGGGCTTAGAAAACGCAAGGGAGCTGCCAGACTTGCGGGCGCTGCTCTCTTGCGTTTTATATAGGCTCCAATGCTTTATGTACCAAGGAGCTTTTTCCAACTGTCCTGTATCGCCAGGTTCACCATGCACAATTCCTGCTGCGCCGCATAGGCCACCGTGGAAGCTGTGCCGCCCTTCGGATGCACAAAATAGCAAATGCACAGTGCAGCGTGATCCACCATGTAACGGTTGCGCACATGATAGCAACCGGGATAATACAGCGGGGACAGCTCATGCTTGACGTTCGCCAGGTAGACGATCCGCTCATAGCGCACCCGCTGATCGGCGGGCCAGCCATCCGTTTGATGTCCATGCGGAATGGCGATTTCCAGACTGACCTCCGGGTGGCGGCGCTGCATTGCCAGCACGCGCTCCGCCGCCAGCAGATCAAAACCCAGCGCCCCGCCATTGTAAAAATAGCGATAGCCCCGGGCATACGCGGCTTCAAGGGCCTGATCCAGCGCCTGCACCAGCGCCGGGAGCGTCCTGCCCGGCAGCTCCCGATGGCCTGTAAAGCAAGCGCAGCATTCCCGCTCCGGCACCGCCGCTTCCCCCTTTTGTCAATTGGCGTCCATCTTCAGCACAGCCAGGAACGCCTCGCTGGGTACCTGCACGGTGCCGAACTGGCGCATGCGCTTCTTGCCTTCCTTCTGCTTTTCCAGCAGCTTTTTTTTACGGGTAATGTCGCCGCCGTAGCACTTTGCCAGCACGTCCTTGCGCATGGCCTTCACCGTCTCCCGGGCAATGACCTTGCCGCCAATGGCTGCCTGAATCGGAATTTCAAACATCTGGCGCGGGATCACATCCTTCAGCTTTTCGCAGATGGAGCGTCCCCGAGCGTAGGCCTTGTCCCGATGCACAATAATGGAGAAAGCGTCGCAAATATCGCCGTTCAGCAGAATATCCAGTTTCACCAGGTCACTCTCCCGGTAGTCCTTCAATTCATAATCAAAGGAAGCATAGCCCCGGCTGCGGCTCTTGACCTGATCGAAGAAGTCAAAAATGATCTCGTTCAGCGGAATATCATAATTCAGCTTCACCCGGTTGCCCTCGTACTGCATGTCGATGAACACGCCGCGCTTATCCTGGCACAGATCCATCAGCGTACCTACATATTCCTGGGGCGTGTACAACTCTGCATGGACGAAGGGTTCCTCCATCTTGGCAATGCTGCCAACGGGCGGCAGATTAGTGGGGTTGTCAATGCTCAGCTCTGTGCCGTCCGTCTTGGTCACATGGTAGATAACGCTGGGAGCGGTAGTCACCAGATTCAGGTCAAACTCCCGCTCCAGCCGCTCGGTGATAATGTCCATGTGCAAAAGCCCCAGGAAGCCGCAGCGGAAGCCGTAGCCCAGCGCCACAGAGGTCTCCGGCTCAAAGGACAGGGAAGCGTCGTTCATCCGCAGCTTTTCCAGCGCATCCTTCAGGTTAGGATAGTCCGCGCCGTCTGCCGGATATACGCCGCAGTATACCATGGGCGTGACGTGCCGATAGCCGGGCAGCGGCTCTGCCGCGGGGCGCTCCGCATCGGTGATGGTGTCGCCCACCCGGGTGTCGCGCACATCCTTGATGGACGCGCAGACATAGCCCACATCCCCGGGCAGCAGCTCCTCGCAGGGCTGATAGCCAGGGTTGAAGGTGCCGATCTCCACCACGTCAAATTCGCCCTTGCCTGCCATCAGGCGCATGCGCATACCGGTGCGAAGCCGCCCCTGCATCACGCGCACAAAGCAGATCGCACCCTTGTAGTTGTCATAAAATGCATCGAAGATCAGCGCCTGCAGTGGAGCCTGCTCATCCCCCTCGGGCGAGGGGATATGCTGCACAATGGCTTCCAGCACATCGCCGATGTTCAGGCCCGTCTTGGCGGAAACGCAGGGCGCGTAGGAAGCATCCAGTCCGATCACGTCCTCGATCTCCTGTCGCACCTCCTCCGGCTGTGCAGAGGGCAGGTCGATCTTGTTGATAACCGGGACGATCTCAAGGTTGTGGTCGATGGCCATGTAGGCGTTCGCCAGCGTTTGGGCTTCAATGCCCTGGGTCGCGTCCACCACCAGCAGCGCGCCCTCGCAGGCCGCCAGCGCACGGCTGACCTCATAGGTAAAGTCCACATGCCCGGGAGTGTCGATCAGGTTCAGGGTATACAGCTCCCCGTCCTTCGCCCGGTAGTGCATGCGCACGGCCTTGCTCTTGATGGTGATGCCGCGTTCCCGTTCCAGCTCCATGCTGTCCAGGATCTGCTCCACCATCTCCCGCTTTTCAAACACGCCGGTGGTTTCCAAAATGCGATCCGCCAGGGTGGACTTGCCGTGGTCGATATGTGCAATAATGCAGAAATTGCGAATTTTCGCAAGGCGTTCGTTGGTCAAGGTCTTCCCTCCATCGTCCCGTTGGGGCAATTCTTCTCGTCCTCTATGATACCGAATTTAGCGCAGAAATGCAATCAAAATGTCGCGTTCCTGCAAATGTGCCTTATGCATCCCGCTGCGTCAGGTACCGCAGCAGTCTGGGCTGGATCTGCGGATAGGTCCACGGCCCCGGCACCGTATCGCAGGCCCGAACCTCCGCAATTTCCAAGGGTGGCAGCGTCCCCAGCGCGCGCACCTCTGCCCTGCAAAGCAGGCCCCAGGTCTCCGCTGCGCCCGCCGCCACACGATAATAGCCCACGGGCGACAGGTCAAAGTCCTTCGCGCCCGTTTCCTCCCACAGCTCCCGCCGTGCCGCTGCCAGCGGCGTTTCGCCGCTCTCCACATGCCCGCCGGGAAACTCCCATGTTGTGCGTTCCCGGTGGCGGCAATAGAGCGTTTTACCCGCCTGCCGTGCATAGATGACCGCAAACTGCACCGCTTTCGGCGCTTCCCGATGAAAGCTCACCTGCAACGGCAGCGGCTGATGCACATCCCGTATCAGCTGTATGTCACAGGGTTCCTCCGCCACCGCCGCCGCATCCGGGACAGTGGCCTTCACACAGCCCATGGCACGGTAAAAGGCCGCAGCTTCCACCGCGCTGTTGGCGGAAATATACAGCGCGTCCGCGCCCCGCGCCTTCGCCGCCTGAAGCATCATGGCAAACACCCGTGTCCCCAGGCCTCGCCCACGCCAGCGCGCATCCACCTGGCATTGCACCATCTGCATGGTCGGCACAGGCTGACCGGGCATACACCGCGTATCCAGCGCTGCAAACGCCCGTATCTGTCCCTGCTCCATACCCGCCGCGATGATACCGCCCTGTGCTGCCAGCTCATGGAGCGCCAGCGCCTTTTCGCGGCATGCAGCTTCATCCCAATCCTCTGTGTAGGCGATGTTCTCCACACGCCATGCGCCCGCATGTCTGCGCCACACCTGCGTCACCTGCTGACGGCGCTGAAAATCCCGCAGAGCGTCCGCATCTATGTCCTGGGCTGTTAAATAGTGAAGCTCCATGACCCCTCCGTGTTTTTCAAGTAAGTGCCTTGCTCAGATGGACAATAAAGTCCTGGGCATTGGTCACGATGCTGCGTGCAGACAGGCTGCCCCGATCGCTGAGCTTGTTTGCCGTGAACTCCGAAATGTCCACGCAGTAAAAGTAGACCTGCCGCACCGTGCCATCGGGCAGCACCCGATAGGAGGGCGTCATGTTTCCCGTGGCAATGCTGTGCAGCATGGTCGCCATGCAGATAACCGTGGTCGCGCTGCGAAGCTGCTCCCGCATGGCGTCCTGCGCCGCATAGACGTCGCCATACACGGGCGGCAGCGGCCCGTCATCGCGGATGGAACCCGCCAGCACATAGGGAACGCCCTGCTTTTCCAGCGCCCACATGATGCCGTTGTCAATGCCCTCCGCCTGAAGAAACGCGGGAATGGAGCCATACAGCCGCACCTGATTGATGGTGTCCAGATGGTAATAATGTCCCAGGGGGCGGCTTTCCTGGGTGTAGATGTCCTGCCCCAGCGCCGTACCCAGATACGCTGCTTCCAGGTCATGGGTCGCCAGAGCGTTTCCCGCCAGCACCGCATCCACATAGCCTGCTTCGATCAGCCGTGCAAACGCCTGCCGCGCGTCATGGTCAAAGGCAAAGGCCGGGCCCATAACCCAGACCACCCGACCATGCTCCCGCTCATGGCACAGCAGCTCATACAGCTCGTCATAGTCCTTCGAAAAGGCTGTTTCCCGGGAGCGTCTCTGCCGGAAGGCAAACACGTCCCCCTGCTTATGCTGCTCCGCAAAGCCATTCGGATGCACATAAATACCCGCGCTGCCATCCTCGGTTCGGCCCATGGCGACCAGGTCGCCAGCCTTCAGGTGACGGAACTCCCGCACGGCAATGCGGCCCTGCTCCAGCACCGCCACGCAGTCCATGCGGCTTTCCTCTGCCAGCAGCCACGCTTCCCCCACCTTGAAATATTCCGGGAAGATGCTCATGGCATGATAGCCCACAGGCGCAGCACCGTCCCGGGGCGCAGGCTGAAAGCAGGCCGCCGGGGCGTTTTTCAACGTCTCACAGGTGAAATCCGGCGGCGTATAGGGTCGCAGTGTAAAGGCCATTGCTAGCATCTCCTTACGATCTCTCACTTTTTCCAAATCAGCGGGCGTTGAATGCTGGGTGCCTGCTGTCCCGTGGGATAAAAGGCAATATGCTGGTCGTTTGTCAGGGCCACTACGCCGGTGCTGCCCCGCACTGCCTTATGCGTCAGCAGCAGCTGCACCAGCTTCGTGTTCAGTTCCGGGCCGCCGCCCCGCGTCAGTCCATCCTTCCACAGGGTGAAATGACACCCCTCCGCCAACTGGTCGCAGAAGAAGGAGCGTTCATTTTCCAGCACCCTGCCCTTTCCGCATACGGGACAGCTTGCGCCCTCCACGACCATTCCCCGGTCCGCAAATTTTCGCTGGGACTGCACCCGCTGCTTTTTGCGGCGCTCATCCTCCGGGAAGTGCGCCTGCTGACGGTTTTCCTGCGCATACCGCACCAGAAACGCGCTCAGCTTGCTGATGCCTTCCATAAAGCGCTCCGGGTCCTGCTTGCCCGTGGTGATCTCGTCCAGCGCCTTTTCCCAGCGGCCTGTTGTTTCCGGGGATGCAATCTCCGCGGGCATGATGGCGATCAGCTGGATGCCCTTTTCCGTGGCGATCAGCGTTTTTTTCACCCGCTGGACATAGCCCACCTGCACCAGCCGCTCGATGATCGCCGCGCGGGTGGCAGGCGTTCCGATGCCGCTGCCCTTCATCTGCTCGCGAATCTCCTCGTCCTCAGATTCCCTTCCGGCGCTTTCCATGGCTGCCAGCAGGCTTGCATCCGAATGCTGAGGCGGTGGCTTGGTCATGTCCTCCTTGATCTCCGTGGACTGCACGGTGCGCTCATCGCCTATTTTCAGCGGCGGCAGCGGGCCTGCGTCCTCATCGTCCTTCGTCTTGCGCTTGCGGGGCGGATTTTCCAGCGGCGGCACATCCCGCCAGCCGTTACGCAGCACCACCCGGCCCGTGGTGCGGAAGGTATGCCCTTCCACCTCAGTGATCACGCGGGTCGCATCGTATTCGCAGGACGGGTAAAACGCCGCCAACATGCGCCGCACCACCATATCCCACAACTGCCGTTCGTCGGCGGTCATGCGGGACGTATCCACCCGGCGTGTGGTGGGCAGCAGCGCATGGTGATCCGTGACCTTGCTTGCGTCGAACACGCGCTTGCTCACGGGCAGCTTGCCCTCCGGCAGCGCCCCCGGCACCAGCGGCTGATAATTTGCCGGGAGCATCTGCATGGCCTGCTTGACCTTGGGGATCATATCATCCGGCAGATAGCGGCTGTCCGTGCGGGGATAAGTCAGGGCCTTATGTGTTTCATACAGACTTTGGGCCAGCTTCAGGGTTTTATCCGCCGTAAAGCCGAGCATTTTGTTTGCATCCCGCTGCAAGCTGGTCAGGTCATACAATTGGGGGGCAAGGTCGCGCTTACGGTTGGTTTCCGCCGTGATCACCCGGCCTGTTTTGCCCTGCACAGCCTGGGCAATAGCCTCTGCACGGGGCTTATCAGGGATATGGGTGTCGGATTCCTGTCCTTCCTTGAACCAATTCCCCTGATAATCGCCAAATTTTGCCGTCAGGGTACAAAAGCCCTCGGGCTTGAAGTTTTTGATCTCATGGTAGCGTTTGACCAAAATCGCCAGTGTCGGCGTTTGCACTCGCCCCACGGACAGCAGGGTATCATAACGCAGAGTGAACGCGCGGGTAGCGTTCATACCCACCAGCCAGTCCGCCTTGGAGCGGCACACGGCGCTTCGGTACAGTCCGTCATAATCCGCGCCGGGGCGAATGGTATGGAAGCCCTCCTGAATGGCTTCATCGGTCATGGAGTTGATCCACAGGCGGGAGATTGGCTTTTTGCAGCCGCATTTTTCATAAATATAGCGGAAGATCAGCTCGCCCTCCCGCCCCGCATCTGTTGCGCAGATCACGCCGTCAAAGTCACCGCTGTTCATCAGCCCGGAGACGATCTTATACTGTGCCTTTGTCGTGGGCAGCACCTTCAGCGGGATGTTTTCCGGCAGCATGGGCAGCGTTTGGAAGCTCCACCGCTTATATTTCTCATCCAGCTCATCCGGCTCGCACAGGCTGACCAGGTGTCCGATGGCCCAGGTCACCACGTATTTTTCTCCGATCAGGCAGCCGTCGCCGCGGTTCGCGCAGTGCAGCACCCGGGCAATATCCCGTCCCACGCTGGGCTTTTCCGCCACGACCAACATCTTTCCCATCGGCTCACCTCCAAGGGTATTGTAACATAAAACGCAGGGAAATGCGAGGGAGGCGGCTTCTGTGCCAGAAGCCCCTCCCTCGCACTCCCTCCCGAAGACCAGCTTACATAGGGTAAAGATTGGTTTTGGGGATCAAGTCTCTTATGGAAGCCTGCGGTGTTTGTACATAATCCATGCGCAGTCCTGTTTGAAAATTGAGCATCACATCAAGTCTTCAGCTTCTCCTGCGCCCACACGGCATGCTCCCGCACCAGCGGCGAGGGATGCTTCGTCAGCGGCTCCACCAGCGGCAAAAGCGATGTATCTCTCTGGTTTCCTGCACAGAGCAGCGCCTGCCCCAGGATGCGGTTCGACAGCGCAAGGTTCGCCCCCAGGTAGGGGATCAGCCGTGCCGTGGTTTCCTTTGGCTGGGCCAACACCTCTGCGATGGGAATCCCCTCCCCTTCCTGCACAGGCAGCGCCGCATTGTAGGGACAGCAGCGCTGGCAAATGTCGCAGCCCACCAGCATGTTTTGCATGGGCGCGCGCATATCCTCGGGGATGGGCTTGCCGCTCAGCATCCAGTTGCGCAGGCAATGTTCCCGCACGAAGCCATGTTCCGTGATGCCGCCTGTGGGACAAGCGTCCACACAGCGGCGGCATGCGCCGCATTGCAGCGGGTGCGGCGCTTCCTCCCACATGTCCGCATCGTAGGCAGCCGTTTTCTCCTGCATAAAAAGCACCTGCACATGAAAACGGCTGCCCAACCCCGCCACATACGAAAGCGTGTTGCGTCCCTGGCTGAAGCCCCGCAAATGTGCGAAGATCGGCTTCAGCCGCAGCACCGTGTCCTGCCGCAGATGCAGCCCACGCTTCTCCCCCTCCGCCACGGCCTGCCGCGCCGCCTGATACGCCCGCTGAGACGCAGGATAATAGGGATGGATCGCCGCCAGGTCAGGCGCTGGCAGGTTTGCAGGCAGATAGCTCCACAGGCAGAGATACACTGTCTGTTCCTGCGTATCCATGCCGCAGTCTGACGGACGCAGCGTCACCACCCGGGTGAAGCCCTGCTGCAAAAGGTAGTCCTTCATGCACAGCCTCCCTGCAAAAACCCTTTAGGTTTTCTATGTTTCCATACGCTCATGGCTTTTTCCTGCTGCCCTGCGCCGGTGCGGTGTCATTCCTTGCACCCACAGCGTGCATAAAAAAGCAAGGGAGACGCTTCTTTGCAGAAGGACGCCGCCCTTGCTTTTTGTTTTTCTTTATGCGTCGCGCTGCGCCATCATTTCCTTGACCTTCATCAGGCGTGTGGTCGCACCGCGCTCGTTTTCCTCCAGCTTCATGGAAATTTCGCGGATGGTCGCCTCGAACTGAGGGATCATCACATATTCGAGAGCGTTGACGCGGCGGCGGGTCTTTTCGATCTCGTCAGCCAGCATATCGCAGGTTTTCTCGATCTCCGCCAAACGCACCAGCTTGGGCAGCAGGTCTGCCAGGGTGGCAATGGCGCCGTCCAGCTGGCTGCTCGTCTCCGCAAAGCCGTAGGCCTGCACCGTCTCCTGCAGGGAGCTTTCGTCCACTGCAATGGTCGGCACATGCACCGAAAGGATATTCTTGCGGCCCAGCTCCAGACGCACCTGCCGTGCCGGATACAGCACCGCCTCCTCCAGCGCCTGCGGATCCATGACCGCGCGGGCCATGGCAAAGTTCCGCAGCGCCTGGGACAGCTCCTCCTCCACTTCCTTGCGCAGGGCCTGGTTTTCGCGGATGATGAGGATAAACTGCCGCACCATCTCGTCCCGCTTGTCCTTCAGCAGCTTGTGACCGCGCTTGGCTGTTACAAGTCGCTTCTTGATGCGGGTCAGCTCCATCCGCGTTGGATTCACGCGAAGTGCTGATGCCATTTATTTTTCCTCCTCTTTCTTGGGCAGATGCTCGTCCAGCATGTCGTCACGGATACGCTTCAGCTCCGAACGCGGCAGCATGGCCAGCAGCTTCCAGCCCAGGTCGAGGGTCTCCTCGATGGAGCGGTTCGTCTCGTAGCCCTGCGAGACATATTCCTTTTCAAAGGCGTCCGCAAAGGCGGCGTACAACTTATCCACATCCGAAAGCGCCGCCTCGCCCAGAATGACCGCCAGCTCCTTGGCTTCCTTGCCGCGGGAATACGCGGCAAAAAGCTGGTTCATGGTGGCGGCATGGTCCTTGCGGGTCTTGCCCTCACCGATGCCCTTGTCCTTCAAACGGGACAGAGACGGCAGCACGTCGATAGGCGGCGTAATGCCCTTGCGGTACAGCTCGCGGCTCAGAATGATCTGACCCTCGGTGATGTAGCCGGTCAGGTCGGGAATGGGGTGCGTCTTGTCATCCTCGGGCATGGTCAGGATCGGGATCTGGGTGATAGAGCCTTCCTTGCCCACCACGCGGCCCGCGCGCTCATACATGGTCGCCAGGTCTGTGTACAGGTAGCCGGGATAGCCGCGGCGGCCCGGAACCTCCTTGCGTGCGGCGGAGACCTCACGCAGCGCCTCGGCATAGTTGGTGATGTCGGTCAGAATGACCAGCACATGCATGCCCTTTTCATAGGCCAGATATTCCGCGGCGGTCAGCGCCATACGGGGCGTAGCGATACGCTCGATGGCAGGGTCGTTCGCCAGGTTCATGAACAGCACCGCGCGCTCGATAGCGCCCGTCTTGCGGAAGTCGCTGATGAAGTAGTCGGCTTCCTCAAAGGTGATGCCCACTGCGCCGAACACCACGGCGAACTTGTCGCCCTTGCCCAGTACCTTGGCCTGACGGGCGATCTGCGTTGCCAGCTGCGCATGGGGCAGGCCGGAGCCGGAGAACACGGGCAGCTTCTGTCCGCGCACCAGCGTGTTCAGGCCGTCGATGGCGGAAATGCCCGTCTGAATGAACTCGCTAGGATAGTTGCGGGCGGCAGGATTCAGCGGTTCGCCGTTGATGTCCATGCGCTTTTCAGGGATCAACTCAGGCCCACCGTCACGGGGACGGCCCATGCCGTCAAACACGCGGCCCAGCATATCCATGCTCACGCTCAACTCGATACCGCGGCCCAGGAAGCGCACAGAGCTGTTGTCAATGCGCAGGCCGTTGCTGGATTCGAACAGCTGCACCAGCGCCTTATCGCCATTGACCTCCAGCACCTTGCCGGAACGCTTTTCACCGTTGGCCTGGGTGATCTCCACCAGCTCGTTGTAGGTGACCCCGGAGACGCCCTCCACCAGCATCAGGGGGCCCACTACCTCTTTTATGGTATGGTATTCCTTCAGCATCAGGACTGCCCTCCTTGGTCGATCAGCGCCGCTGTCTGGCTGCTCAGATCAGACTCAATCTTGTCGAATTCCTTGCGAACCTTCTCCTCGGGGATGTACTTGGCGCGGCCGATCTTGTCGCGCACCGGCAGGGCCAGCACGTCGGACAGGTTTGCGCCCGCGTCCAGTGCCTGCTGGCCCTTCTCCTGGAAGGCCAGAATCAATTGCAGCATGTCGAACTGCTTGGTCAGGGACGTATAGGTGTCCACCTCATCAAAAGCGTTCTGGTGCAGGTAGTCCTCACGGATGGAGCGGGCGACCTCCATGGTCAGGCGATCCTTCCAGCTCAGCGCGTCGATACCCACCAGCTGCACGATCTCGTTCAGCTCGGCCTCCTCCTGAAGCACCCGCAT
>CAKTYE010000029.1 GCA_934631985.1 uncultured Clostridia bacterium
CCGCTCGACTTGCATGTGTTAGGCACGCCGCCAGCGTTCGTCCTGAGCCAGGATCAAACTCTCAAGTTTAATCCTTCTGCATTACTTTTCAGTAATGTTTCTAACTCTCAGAATCAACTGTCGTTCTTTCTTGCGTTTCTTTCTCTCTGTATCGTTTTCAAGGTTCGGCGCTCTCGAAGGAGCTTGTTTATATTACCACTTCAATCCCCTCTTGTCAACACCTTTTTTGAACTTTTCGGGAGTTTTTTTCATTCTTTTGTGTCTTGCGAACTTTAATACTTACACATCTTTCTATTGTTCGTTATATATCCATATTTACGCTGTATCTTTCTTCTCTTTGTTCGTTCTTTCTCTCCTCTCAGAATATTTCCGTCCTTCTGCTTTTTCCTGCATTCCTTTTTCTTCCTCTCCCGTTGTATAATGGAAGGGCACCAAATTGGATGCATACGCTTGGAGGTCTATCGCTATGAAGCAACGAATCGTTTTCCTTTTCCTGATCCTGACGTTGGCGCTTTCCCTGTGTTCCTTTGCCAGCGCCGAGACCGATACCTTTGCCTTTGACAAGACCGTCTCGCATCTGTTTGAGGGCGAGACCCTTGCCCTTGTGCTGAACCGCAGCGGCGACGCGGCCCAGGGGCAGGTCACCTACACCTCCTCCGCCGTGAAGAATGCTGTGGTGGACGCGAACGGCACGGTCACCGGCCTGCAAAAGGGCCGCACGACCATCACCGCAACGCTGAAAACGGAAAAGCGCAGCTATCGCGCAACGCTGAGCCTGACCGTTGCCCGCAAGGTTTCTTCTATTGAAGTAAAGGAATCCAACCTTTCTGTTTATGAAGCCGCCGATCCCGCGATTGCAGGGTTGCTGACCCAGCCCGTTCCTGTGGCGGCTAAGGTGCTGGTGCTGCCTCTGGGCAAAAATCAGCGGCTGAACATTTCCGCCCTGCCCACCGATGCGACGGATCGCGCCGTGACCATGACCTCGGACGATCCCGCCGTCTGCACCCTGGCAGGCACGGCGACCCTGAAGCCCGTGGCGCTGGGCGAATGCAATGTCACCATTGCCAGCGTACAGAACCCCGAAGTCACCTATGTTTATCACGTAATCGTGGTGCAGCCCGTTTCCAAGCTGAGCGTCAGCGCCGATAAGAACGAGCTGTACATTGGCGAAACGGCGCAGCTGTCCGTGGGCTACACCCCTGAGAACGCTTCTGTGAAGCAGGCGACCTTCGCCTCCAAGAATGAAAAGGTCGCCACGGTGGACGCGAACGGCGTGGTCACCGCACTGAGCAAGGGTACCGCCACGCTGGAAGCCACCGCTGCGGATGGCAGCGGCAAGAAGGCCACCGTGCGCGTAACCGTCAAGCAACAGCCGGAGGCCATCACCCTCAAAACCACGGACGTGACCCTGAACGTGGGTAAGACCACCCGGCTGTCCGCTTCCGTGTCCCCCGCCTCCACCAACGACAAGTCCGTGGTGTGGACTTCCTCCAATGAGAGCATTGCCACTGTCACCAACACCGGCAGCGTGAAGGGTATCGCCCCCGGCTCCTGCACCATCACCTGCGCCAGCAAGGACTTTCCCAGTGTGTCCGCCACGGCGACCATTCATGTGCAGCAACCCGTGACCCGCATCGCCTTCACGGAAAAGAGCGTCTCCTTCAATGTGAACACCACCCTGCAAAGCTATTATGAAGTGGAGCCTGCTTCTGCCACCAACCAGGGCGTGACCTTCTCCAGCAGCAACGAACGGGTCGCTACCGTGGACGCGAACGGCCTGATCACGGGCCACATGAAGGGTACCTGCACCATTACCGTGAAGGCCACGGACGGCAGCAACCGCAAGGGTACGCTGAAGGTCAACGTGCTTCAGCCCGTAGAGGGCGTACACATGGCAAAGCAGGAATACCGCGTCGCCGTGGACGAAAGCCTGCGTATCCGCGCCATTCTGGAGCCTACCAACGCCTCCAACAATGCCATGACCTGGAGCGTTGCCGATTCCTCCATCGCCACCATTCGCGGCAAGAATAACCGTCCGGTGGTCACCGGCAAGCGCTGGGGGACCACGACCGTCACCGGCGTGACAGAGGACGGCGGCTACACCGTCACCGCCACCATTCACGCAGGCGACTACGACCGTGCGCTTTCCATCACCGACCTGAAGGTGGTCGATAACAAGATCAAGATCGTGACGAAGAACAACAGCGACATGACCATCACCAAGTTTTTCTTCACCATCTCCTGCTATGACACGGCGGGCAATCCCGCCATCTGCAACAGCGATGGTGCGAGCAACACCTTTACCGGCTCCTATCGCTATACGCTTTATGAAGATGACGTGACCACCCACGGGCGCTTCACCTTCGACAATTATGTTGACCCCACCGTTCCGCTGGGCCGCGTGGTGATGACACTCACGGGCTACCGCACGGACGACGGCTACAGCCGCGACATTGCTGCCGATAAGCAGTTGTCCGTCTCCTACTACAGCCCGGACTATACCGGCGAAAAGTAAGCGGTTAGAGGAATAAAGAACGCCCCCGTTCTCAGACAGACTGTGTGCTGGCTGAGGGCGGGGGTGTTTTTATACCGGGGCAAGCATGTGGCCTTGGTGTGCGTCCCTAATGAGGTAACGGAAATATGCGGCTTGTAAGCATATCCTCCTGCCGCCCTCGAGGCGGCTGTCCTCCCTCTTCGGAGGGAGGCTTTGGAAGGACGGAACCTCTCCGCCCCTTCGGGGCACCTCCCCTTTCAGGGGAGGCTTTTGGTGCGGGGCAGCATACGGCTTGAAATGTCCTTATTCCTTGATAAAATTTCAGTGCAGGTAACTTCATTTGCTGCTTACGCCTATCCTACGCGACAAGGCGTTCCGGCGGCTGTATACGGTCAGCCGACGGAATGCCATGGAGTGGAACCGAAGGCGACTCCGGTTGTGTCCCCCCGGGAAGGATCCGATCCGAGCAATGGCTGGGGGCATTCATGGGGTCCGGGGGCCAGCCTTAGCCGCATGGAAATTTTGGCTGGCCCCCGGGCGGCTTTGCCTACTTTGCGTCCGCAGACGGACGAAATGCTCTCTAGCAACAGATTCCAGCACGGGGGTGTGCCACCTGAACTGGGTATGTGGCTGAGACTTTATAAGCTATCCGCTTTCCAAACAAGTGAGTATATCTTCCACCACTCGACTCCCGTCGGGAATCCCCCTCCTTCTGCGGAAGAAGGCAAGATAAAAGTCTCACGCTGGCACAGCATGTAGCTTAACTGCCACCCTGCTGCGTGTCCGTTTTTCAATAACCATACGCATATGATGCCGCATGCTGCACGCTGCACGTCCACAACAGCAGCATCATAAAAAGACAGTGCCAGTTTTTTCCCGGCACTGTCTTTTTATGCCTTTTTTACCGCTTCAGTCCCACCGTATCGCTCACCGGCAGTGAGAACGCCAGCGCATGCTCCCCGGTCTGGGCCAGCACCGCTGCGCAAACGGCCTTGAAAATATCCTTCTTGATCTCCGCAGGCACCAGCATCAGCACGATTTCCTTCTCCGGCTGCACCGTAATGCCGAAGATCTTCTTCTGCTCCTCTGCCGCGACTTCCCGCGCCTTTAGCACCGTGCCGCCATGCGCACCCGCCTCCTTCGCCGCGGTGACCACTACGTCCGTGGAACCGCTGTCCACCACTGTCAAAATCATTTCCATGGGCTGCGTTTCCATTGCGTTCTCCTCCTTCACTTGTTCCTCCACCCCTGCGGGCAAGCTCCCCGACGCTGCAACGCTGATGCCGGAAAGATTGCAGGTAAAGGCAATGCCCGTGCCGGGCCGGTCAAAATGCAGCTGCATGCGCAGATCCTGAAAAATCTGCTGACAGGAGGCGCGGTGCGCAATGCTCAGCAGCACCTCCTTCTGCGGCTCGTCCAGCCCCAGCATGTCCATGATCTCGCTGTTTGCCGTGCCATGACCGCGCAGGATCAGGCTGACATTCACCTGGTGAAGTTGATATAGTTTCTGAACCGCAGCGCTCTTGCCACGATCCACAATGGTAATCAGACCGCAGATGCTCGTCATAGCCGGGCTTCCTCCTCGTCCAAAGAAATGATCTCGTCCTCCGCTGTCACGGGCTGCTGCACAGGCTTCTTCCGCCGCCAGCCGCCCGTCTTGCACTTGTAGATCAGGCCGATGATCTGAATGATGATCAGCGGCGTCATGGCGACCATCGCCACAATGCCGAAGGCGTCTGTCAGCATGTTGCCGCCCAGGGCCTCGCAGGCGCCCATAGCCAGTGGCAGCAGGAACGTCGCCGTCATGGGGCCGGAGGCCACGCCGCCCGAGTCAAAGGCGATTGCCGTAAAGATGGGCGGCACCACAAAGGACAGCCCCAGGGCCAGCATATACCCCGGGATCAGCAGCCACAGCAGCGGCAGCCCCGTCAGCACACGCAGCATGGATAAACCCACGGACAGCGCCATGCCCACGGACAAGCCGACCATCATCACCCGCTGAGAGATCGCGCCGGAGGTAATGTCCTCCACCTGCTTGTTCAGCACCAGCACCGCCGGCTCCGCCTTGACGATGAAGTAGCCGATCAGCATGCCCAACGGGGTTAATATCCAATTATACGGCAATTTTGCCAATTCCGCACCCAGAAAATTGCCCACGGGCATAAAGCCCACATTCACGCCCGTCAGGAAAAGCGTCAGGCCAATAAAGGTATACAGCAGGCCCACCAGAATCTTCACGATCTGCTTTTTGCGCAGATGCAGAAAGAAAATTTGAAACACCAGAAAAAACAACAGAATGGGCAGCAGCGCCAGCAGCACTTCCTTGATATAATCCGGGAACGCTGCACCGAATTGCAGCCCCAGTTCCCGGGTGCTGGTGATTTCCGGAAGGATATACGCCTCGTAGCTGCTGGCGGTCGCGTCATAGGTCAATCCCAGCACCAGCACCGCCAGAATTGGCCCGATGGAGCAGAGCGCAATCATGCCGAAACTGTCCTCGCCGGACTTCTTCGCAGAACGGCCCAGCGACGCAAGGCCCAGGCCCAATGCCATGATGAAGGGAACCGTCATGGGTCCGGTAGTCACGCCGCCTGAGTCGAACGCCACCGCCAGAAACTCCTGCGGCACCAGCAGCGCCAGCACAAAGACAATGGCATAGCAGATCATCAAAATATGCGACAGATTCCATCCGAACAGCGTCCGCAAAAAGGACGTTGCCAGAAAAACGCCCACGCCAAAGGCTACGGATAGAATCAATACCAGGTCAGGCACCGCCGTCATTTGCCTTGCCAGGACCTTCAGATCAGGCTCCGCAATGGTGATGATGACGCCGATCATGAAGCAGATCACCGTGATCACCGGCAGCTGCTTGAATTTTGCCAGCCGCCCGCCCACCTGTTCGCCAATGGGCATCATAGCCATATCCGCACCCAGGGTAAAGAAGCCCATGCCTAAAATCAGCAGGCATGCCCCCGCCAGGAACATCATCATCAGCGCCGGGGACATCGGGGTAATGGTCACGCACAGCGCCACCACAATCGCCGTGATCGGCAAGACCGCCGAAAGGGATTCCGCAATTTTCTCTTTCAGCTTTTTGTTCAATCGCGCGTTCCTCCTTTTCTCGCCTGTGCAGCGCCCGCTGCCACCGCTTCCGGGCTTTTTGCACCTTTTGCTTCATATTAACATGGGAAAGGGAAAATGACAACCTGTCCCATAACACTTTCGGGACATTCTTTGAAAAATGTGATGATTGCAGAACGGATGGGAGCGGGGAATTGGGGCGGGGCGGGTATATTAGCTGGTATGGGTGTTCCTGCGGGAGCGTATATCTTCCACCACCTGCCTGGCGGCAGGCGGTCCCCCTCCTTCTGCGGAAGGAGGCAAGGTATATGCACCCTGATGTGATGCAATGAAAGATGTGGCTTGTGAGCATATCCTCCTGCCGCCCTCGGGGCGGCTGTCCTCCCTCTGCGGAGGGAGGCTTTTGGCTGCGGACGGAACCTCTCCGCCCCTTCGGGGCGCCTCCCCTTTCAGGGGAGGCTTTTGGTGCGGGGGGCAGCATGCGGCTTTCAGTGCGGGTAACTTTTGTTGCATACGCCAGTCCTAAGCGACAAGGCGTTCCGGCGGCTGTATACGGTCAGCCGACGGAATGCCATGGAGCGGAACCGAAGGAGACCCCGGTTGTGTCCCCCCCGGGAAGGCTCCGATCCAGGCGATGGCTGGGGGCGTTCATGGGGTCCGGGGGCCAGCCTTCGTTACATGGAAATTTTGGCTGGCCCCCGGGCGGCTTTGCCTACTTTGCCCGAGTGCAAAGTAGGTCGTCCGTCCGCAGACGGACGAAACGCTCTCTAGCCGGAAGCCCAGCGCAGTCGTGTGCCGCCAGGACTATATCATTGGCTGCGACTTTTTAAGCTATTTGATACCCTCAGCGGATGGTTTTATCTTCCACCACCTGCCTCCCGGCAGGCGGTCCCCCTCCTTCTGCGGAAGGAGACTAGCTAAAAGTCTCGCGCTAACGCGGCATGTAGCTTGACTGTCCCCCTTGCTGTGTGATGAAATTTTTAGCAGACGGATACAATTCCCTCTAGTGAATTTACCAGCACGGAATTGTGCCGCCAAAAGCTTGTGCCTCCCCCATATAAAGCACATGTCCCCATTGCAGAAACCCGTTTCATACATACGCACATGTCTTTTTGCATACTTTTACATCCTTATACGTTTCCTTTTTGCTGCTTCGCATTCTTCCTTTTTCCACAGCCCCTTTTTGTGGAAAACCCTGTGGAAAGAACCGCTGTGGATATTCCTCCACACCCACCTTTTTCCTGTGCTTTTCCTTTTTCCACAGGCTGGTACTCACAGCGTGTGGAAGCTGTGAAAAAAGCGGAGAAAACGTGGATTTTCCACAGTTTTTCTTTGCTCCTGCCGTTTTTTCCTGAAGGGTTCCTGAAAAATAAGCAGGAATATCCTTCCCCAGAGGGGAATATACCTAAAGTCTAGCAAGACTTTGCACCGGACCTGGGGATTCAGCCCAAAGTTATCCCAAGGTTTTTAGCGGCGCAAAGCCTGCTGCCGCCGTGGCTCGTCGGGTTTTCCACAGTCTAAACATCCCCTACGACTACGACGAAAAAGTAATTCAGCTACCATGCTGTTTCAGAGAGGATGATCCCATGCTGCTTTCCATGAACGCCCAGGACCTCCTGGACGGATTGAATACCGTTACCCGCGCCCTTGCCGCTCGCCCCTCAAAGCAAATTCTGGAGGGCGTTCTGCTGGACGCCGGAACGGATACCGTTACCCTGCTGTGTACCGATGGCAGCCTGTCTATTGAAACCGTGCTGACGGCCGAGGTGAAGGAACCCGGTCAGGTCGTGTTGCCCGGTAAGCTCTTTACCGAATTGGTGCGGAAGCTCCCTGGCGGAACTGTCACCATCCGTGTCAGCGAAAATCATTCCGCCTCTATCCGCTGCATGTCCTCCAAGAGCAATCTGGCAGGCATGAACGCCGTGGATTTCCCTGCCATGGCTGCGATCGAGGATGGCGCCAGCTTTGATTTTCCCCAGAATAAGCTCCGGGATATGATCAGCCATGTGGTGTTCGCCATCGCAACGGATGAAAGCCGTCAGATCCTGACCGGCGGTCTGCTGGAGGTCCATGCGGACGAAGCGCGGCTGGTAGCCCTGGATGGCTTCCGCCTGGCCATGCAGAAGGCCCAGGAGCAGTTTATTCTGCCGGAGGGCGTGGAGCAGATCAACACCGTGATCCCCGGGCGTGTGCTGAACGAGCTGGGCAAGATTCTGCTGGATGAGGAAACGCCCTGCACCCTGACCGTGGGCAAGGGCCATATGCAGGCCAGCTTCGGCAATACCCGCCTGAATACCGTCACCCTCGCCGGGGAATACATTGATTATAAGAAGATTCTGCCCTCTTCTTTCCAGACTATGGCAAAGGTGGAGCGCACGGCATTGCAGGATGCTATCGACCGTGCAAGCCTGATGGCGCGTGAGGGCAAGAATAACCTGATCCGCATGAACCTCTCCGAGGGGAACATGCAGGTTTCCTCCAATGCGGAAATGGGCGATGTGCAGGAGGACATTTCCTGCGAATTGCAGGGCGAACCGATTGAGATCGCTTTCAATGCCAAGTATATCAGCGACGTGATCCGCAACATTACCGACGACAGCATGTGCATGCGCTTCAACAGCAACGTCAGTCCCTGCGTCGTTTGCCCGCCAGAGGGAGAGGCGTATCTGTATCTGATCCTGCCCGTGCGCGTATTCCAGTAAGGCGGGAAGCACCTTGTATATTCAGAAGGTCAAACTGAAGCAATTTCGGAATTATGACGCCCTGGAGCTGAAGCTGGTTCCGGGCGTCAATCTTTTCTTCGGCCCCAATGGCAGCGGAAAAACTAACCTGCTGGAGGCCGTGCATTACTGCGCCCTGGGACGCAGCCACCGCACCACCCAGGATCGGGAGGTCATCGCCCGGGATAAGGAGCTGGCGGCCTGCGGTGTAACGCTTCAGAAGCGGGATGGCCTGCATGAGGTGGCGGTGAAGCTGGTCGCCAGCGGTGATAAGCGCAAGCAGGTGTTCATTGACGGTAAACGCGCGGCCCGTCTGGCGGGGCTGATGGGAACACTGCAATGCGTGATTTTTTCCCCGGAGGACCTTGATCTGGTAAAGGATGGTCCTTCTGTTCGCCGCCGATTTCTGGACATGCTGCTTTCACAGCTCTCCACCAGCTATTTTACGGCCCTGCAAAGCTATCAGCAGGCACTGAGCCAGCGAAATACGCTGCTGCGCGCCCTGAAATTTTCGGAAAGCCGCCGTGGTGCGGAAACCATGGATCTCTGGGAGGATGCGATGGCGAAGGCAGCGGCGATCATCCTTCCGGCACGGCGGGATTGCTGTGAACGTCTGGCCCGGGAGGCTGCGAAAAGGTACCGTGCAATCAGCGGACGGGACGAGGAGCAGTTTTCATTGTCCTACCTGTCCTGCATAGAAAACAGCGAACAAATAGGCGAACATATGGCAAGCCAATGGGCACAGCGACGGGAAGAAGATATTCGCCGGGGAACAACGACCTTTGGTTTGCATCGCGAGGACATCGGACTAATGATCCACGGCAAAGATATGCGTTTGTTTGCATCGCAGGGGCAGATTCGAACGGCAGCGCTTGCGTTGAAGCTCAGTGAATTGTCTGTTTTTCAGGAATTAGCGGGTGAACCGCCTGTTTTGCTGCTGGACGATGTAATGAGCGAGCTTGATTTGACCCGGCGGACCCGTTTGCTGGATGAAATTCGCGGCGTACAAACGCTCATTACCTGCACGGATGAAAGTGACCTGGGACAGAGAGAAAAATATTACCCGCTGCATGTCAGTACAAATGCCAATGGCTTTGCGCAGGTGGAGGCGCTGGAGCTGGCTGACCGAAAAGAACGCATGGAGGCCTTGGATGACAGCTTTCTGGATGAGTAAAATGTTTCACGTGAAACATTTTGGCTGGAAAAGCGCGAGAGCATAAAAAAAGAGAATAGACTGCCTTATAGACGAATAGAGTGCTTGCAGAAATGTAGGCGCTCTTTTTTTGCATAACAGATGAAAAAGAAGCCATATGAAACGCAAAAAAGCAGTTTGCAGGAAGAAAAAGCTGCATGAATCAGCAATTTTCGCATAATGCAGAACACAAGAATAAATTTCATTGATATATGTGCGTACTAGACGAAAATAAAAATAGGAGCGGTTTGCGCATATAAAGACTCCCTCGACGTGAATAACCAAGGTGCTTTGCAAAAAGGAGCAAAAGCAGTTTCTTTGTGCTGGATAAAAGGGTGAAGGAGCTGGAATAAACACATAGATATAAAACATATTGAAATAATAGCGTGATAGAATGACAGACACGAGCAGTTTCAAGGCTTTCAAGAAACAAACATGGAAAAATCAAACTGATAATCCTTCAAAACTGATTTTTTCGCACAGCTATTCATTTTCAAACGGGAAAACGGTTTTCAGCGCCTTCTGTGAAGCTCTTATTATATCGCTGAAAGGCAGTCATTTCTCCCCTACCGGAAAGAAAAATGTCCCCACCCGTTCTCTGTTTTGAATTGTTTCACGTGAAACATTGCGTGAAAAAAATGTTTGGTGTACAATGGCGGTAGCAAAGAAAAGGAGACATGCCTATGCCAGTGTGGACGGAACAGCAGCAAGCAGCCATCGATGCAAGAAACCCGACGCTGCTTATCAGCGCGGCAGCGGGGTCAGGAAAAACTGCGGTGCTGGTGGAGCGCATTATGCATCTTCTGCGGGAAGGCGCAAGTCTGGATCGCATGCTCATCGTGACCTTTACCCGTGCAGCGGCTGCGGAAATGCGTCAGCGTCTGCATAAGCGGCTTTGTCAGGAAGCGGCCGTGTCTGGTGCATGGGCGAAGCAGCTGGACCTTTTGCCCCAGGCACAAATCTCCACCATTCATGGCTTTTGCCAAACGGTGCTGCGCAGCGACTTCCAGGCGGCGGGCATCGATCCGCTGGCGAGGATCTGCACGGAAAGCACGGGCAAAATGCTCTACCAGCAGGCCATGGAGGAAGCCATGAACGCGCTGTGTGAGCAGGAGGTTCCCGACTTCATGCAGCTGATGGAGGAGTTTTCCCAACAAGAAATTTTCGACATGTGTCAGCGCATGGCAACCTTCCTGATGGCGCTGCCCCATCCGTTTGCATGGCTGGAAGAAAAAATGCAGATGATTCCCATGGAGATGGGATTAACAGAGCATCCATGGTATCAGGTGCTGTTGCAGCATTTGCCCATTGGCGTACAGGGTATTTTGAACGATTATGAGCAGCTTCGGGCGCGTTTTTCGGAAGGAGATGCGGTTGGCGAACTGCTGCAAATGTGCGAAAATGACGGGATTCAGCTCTATGCGTTGACGCAAAAAAAAGAGGAAGACCTGCTGGCAGCGCTGCGCGGCCTGAATTTCATGCGTGCGCCAACGATCAGAAACCTGTCGGAAGAAGAAAAAAATTGGAAGAAGGGGTTTCTGGATCAGCGAAACGCGCTGAAAAAAAAGGTCAAGGAGCTTGTAGAAAGCCTTGAGCTGAATGAAGACCAGACGCGGATGGAGCTTTGTCAGGTGCAACATGTGGCGCAGGGGCTGTCGCTGATGGTGCTGGAAACCTATCAGCGATTCCAGGTAAAAAAGCGGCGGCGCAACCTGATCGACTTCACCGACCTGGAACAAATGACCCTGGCAGTGCTGGAGCAGCCGGAGGTCTGTGCGCGCGTCAGCAGCAATTACGACCATATTTTTGTGGACGAATGTCAGGATGTTTCTGCTATTCAGGATGCCATTCTGCAAAAAATTCATGATGAGAGAAATGCGCTTTTCATGGTGGGCGACATCAAACAGAGCATTTACCGCTTCCGTCAGGCGGAACCGACGCTGTTTTTGGAGCGCATGCGGACGTTCAGCGCGGCAGAGGACGCGCCGCAGCGTCGCATCAGCCTGCAATGCAACTTCCGTTCAGATGGAGAAATTCTGGCGGCTACCAACGATATTTTCAGCAAGCTGATGCAGCGAGAGGTGACGGAGCTGGATTATACCCCCGAGGACAGGCTGATTCCCTCGCCCACGGCGACGCATCAGGGGCCGGTGGAGCTGCATCTGCTGGACCTTGCGGCAAAGTCTGAGAATGAGGAGCTGGCGCTGGTCTCCGCGCTGGAAGCGGAAGCCGCTGTCTGCGGACGGCTGATCCAGGAGCTGCGGGCGCAGAACTATGCGTATCGGGACATGGTGATCTTGATGCCCAAGGCCCGCAACGCTGCGGATCGCGTAGCGGAGGTGCTGGAAAGCATGGGCATCCCGGTCTATTGCGACATGAAGGGTGCGTATTTTGATCTGCCGGAGGTTCGCGCCATGCTGGACCTGCTGCATGTGCTGGACAATCCCTTGCAGGATGTGCCGCTGCTTTCTGTGCTGAAGCTGCCCGGCTTTCATGTTTCCGATGCAGAGCTGGCGGACATTCGCCTGACGGACAGCGGGAAGGATGTGCCGTTTTATGAGGCGTTTCGGCAAACCATGGCGCTGGATACACCGCTTGCGGCACGCTGTCAGGCGATCTGGTCACGGCTGAACGACTGGCGCTTTCGACTGGAAACGACAACGCTTTCCGCATTTTTATGGGAATTGATGCAGGAAACGGGCTATTATGCGGCGGTCGGCGCGCTGAGCGAGGGCGGCACCCGGCAGGCAAACCTGCGGCTTTTGTGCCAAAAGGTCACAGAATATGAGCAGGTCAGCGATGGGAGCCTGCAAGGCTTTCTGCAAACGGCGGAGGAGTTTCGTGCCGGCGGGGACAGCCGCTCCGCCATGCTGCTGGGTGAGCAGGAAGACCTGGTGCGCATCATGACCATCCATAAGAGCAAGGGCTTGGAATTTCCCGTGGTGTTTGTCATGGGCATGGGCCAGCGAATCCATCAGCGTAGCGAGGGAATGCTGCATTGCCATGGCAAGCTGGGGGTGTGCCTGCCCTATGTGAATGCGCAGCTTCGCATTCGGCGGGAATGCGGTTTATCCCGGGCCTTTGTGCTGCGCAAGCGGCAGGAGGAAAAGGCCGAGCGAGCGCGTTTGCTGTACGTTGCCATGACCCGTGCGTCCAAGCGGCTGTTCATGTTGGGCAGTGTTTCCGAACTTTCCGAGGAGGCGTGGCGAAAACCGGAGAATGCCGCCCGCATTTGGGAAGCGACCACCATGCTGGACTGGGTGATGCCCATTTTGTTGGAGCAGGGCGTACCGATGGAGCGTGCGGCGCAAGCAGTGGAAAACACGCTTTCCACAGGTCTTCCACAGGCCGCAAACCATTGGAAAATCAGGGTTTACGGTCTTGAATCTCCACAGTTTGTGGAAAAACAAAAAGTTATCCACAATGTTATTCCACAACTGAAAACAACGATTTCCGGCGCTTCTGGGGATAAATTGGGGAAACGCTGGGAGCATATGTATGACGTGCGGGAGCGCGTCCCGCTGAAGACCTCAGTGTCCTCGCTGGTGCGTCAAATGCGGGAGCAGCAAACGGCTCCCGATGCACCCGAGGAGGAAACGGTGCAGGACAAGCGTCAGGAAGCTGCCGTGGCGCCGCTGCGCATGGACGAGCTGCCTGAACTGCCGCGCTTTATGCAGGAGCAGCGCGTGACCGGCGCACAGCGCGGTACGGTGATTCATAAGGCTCTGTCGCTGGTCGATCTGGATGCCCTGCGCAGCCTGCCCCCTACGAAGTGGGTGTCGGAGCTGACACGTCAGGGCGAGGGCTGGCAGGCGATGCAGCTTTTTACCCCGGAGGAGTACGCCCTGCTGCGCTTCAACATGCTGGCGGCGTTTTTCCGCAGCGATTTAGGCGGGCGCATGCTGGTCAGCCCGGAGGTGCATCGGGAGTGGAGCTTCAACTATCGCCTGCCGCAGGAGCAGCAGACGCTTTTGCAGGGCGTGGTGGATTGCGCCTTCCGCGAGGATGACCACTGGGTGCTGCTGGACTATAAGACAGACCGCGTGACCGATGAAGCGGCGTTCGTGGAAAAATACACGCCGCAATTGCAGCTTTACGCACAGGCTTTGAGCGAGATCACCGCCTGCCCCGTCAGGGAAGCGTGGCTCTATGCCCTGTATGCCGACCGGGCCTGCCCGGTGCCGCTGAAAGGAGAAAAATAATTTGCTGACCGATCAACATTTGCATTCGCTGTATTCCTGCGATGGTGAGCAGGCGCTGATGGACGCCTGCGCACGCTATGCCCAGCTGGGCTTTCAGCACATTTGTTTTACCGAGCATGTGGACCTGGGGCATCCTGATCCCTTCTGCGCACAGCTGCCGGATTTTCCTCGCTGGCAGGCGGAAATAACGCAGGCGCGGGAGCGCTTCCCGGATATGTTCATCGGCATGGGGATTGAAATGGGCGATCTCGCGCCAACGCGGGAAGCAACGGCGGCGCTGCTGGCTCCCCTGCCGCTGGATTTTCGCCTGCTGAGCCTGCATGTGGTGCTGGGCAAGGATTGCTACGACCCGGCCTGCTATGAGGGCCATACCCGGGAGGAGCTGTATACCGCCTATGCGGAAGCGCTGGCAGACACAGTCGCGGCCTGGACGAATTATGATGCGGTGTCTCACATTGGCTATTGCGCCAAGTTTGCGCCCTATCCCATGGAGGTGCGCCCCTTTACCTGGGCGGACGCGCCGGATACGCTGGACGCGGCGCTGAAGACCATCATTCAGCAGGGAAAATGCCTGGAGATCAACACCTCAGGCTATAAGAAAATGGGCGAGGCGATCCCCCATCCCAGTATTTTGAAGCGCTATGTGGAGCTGGGCGGCAGTTGCTGTACCTTCGGCACAGATTCTCACGATTTGACCCGGGATGGAGATCACGTCCGCGAGGCCATGGAGCTGGCGCAGGCAGTGGGGATCCGCTACGGCGTGGTGTTCCGTCAGCGGAAACCGAACTATTGGAAGCTTGGATGAGGAAGTACTACTTATGGGGCTGCGAAAGCGGCCTTTTTTCGTGCGGCGGGACGGGGAGAAAGAAAGAAACGGAAGGGAACAGCAACGGGTGAGCGTATCCTCCTGCCGCCCACGAGGGCGGCGGTCACCTCCCCTTCCAGGGGAGGCTTTGATGCTGGCACGGAATGCGGCTTGGTGGGGCTTTTGCGCGAGATCGGTTGATATAGGACAGCGGCGCTCCAGGGGTTCCATGGCATAAAAACGGCTGTTTCGCGGCCTTTCCCTACCGTTTGACGGGCTTTGCGCTCCTGGGATATAATAGGAGCGATGAAAGGAGCAATGCCTTGTGAAGCTGGTATTGATTTCTCTGGATGCACTTTTTGACGCAGACCTGCCGACTATGCGGCAGCTTCCCTTTTTTTCAGAATTTCTGGCCCATGCCAGCGGCTGCACACAGGTGCGCACGGTGTACCCGGCGCTCACCTATCCGGCCCATACAACGCTTATTACCGGGACAGACCCGGCCCAGCATGGCATCGGGCATAATCAGCCCCACCATCCCGAGTTGGAGGCCAGCATGCGCCCCTGGTACTGGGAGACGCGGCAGGTGAAGGTTCCCTCGCTGTTCGATGCGATGGCAGAAGCTGGTGGACAGTGCGCGTCGATCTTCTGGCCTGTCACCGGAAAATCCAAATCCATTCGCTGGAATCTGCCGGAGGTCATTGCACTGCCTGGCGAGAATCAAATGATGAAGCTGATCAGCTACGGAAGTCCCATGTGGCTGATGCAGATGGAGCGCCGCCACGGCGCAGAGCGGGAATCCTATCGGGAGCCGCATTTGAGCGATTATGCCGCGCTGATCGCCCGGGATGTCATCGCAAACCATGCGCCTGATCTGACGGCGGTGCATCTGGTCGATCTGGATGACATGCGGCATCATTACGGCACGTTCAGCCGCATGGCGCATCAGGCCATCGTGCGGCTGGATCAGCGGGCGGCTTCCATTTGGGAAACGGTGCAGCAAACGCCTTCCATGGAGGACACGATCTTCTGTTTGGTCAGCGACCACGGTCAGGGCGATGTGAACGAGACAGTAATGCTTTCGGAACGGCTTCAGCAGCTGGGGCTGGGTGCAATGTTTACGGTGCAGAGCAACGGTATGGGTGCGTACCTCTATTTCCGTGACCCGGAGGAGGAACGGCTGCATCTTGCAGAGCTGACGGCCTTCCTGAAGGAACATAAGGCGGAGCTGTCCGCACTGAAGGTATATGACCAGGCAGAGCTGAAGGCGATGGGCGCGGTGCAGGGCGTTTCGCTGGCGGTGGAGGCTGCACCGGGCGTGGTATACAAGGAAGGGCTTCCGCAGGCAAAGCGGGAAAAGGCTACCCATGGCTTCGGCCCGGGGCATCCTGCGGAAAACTGTTTGTTCGCAGTAAGAGGAACAAATATTCGCGAGCAGGTCTGGCTGCCCAGCATGCCCATGCGGGATGTTGCGCCGACCCTGGCGGGGCTGCTCGGACTGACGCTTCCGCAGGCAACGGGTACGGATCACAGCCGGGAGCTGCTGCGGTGATGTTTCACGTGAAACATGTGGGGAGATCAGGCGGCGGGCCGCGTGTGCGGAAAATGTCACGGGCAGGTGACAATTTGGATAAAGTGGTTTTTCAAGGATGAAAAACACGAAAAAAGCAGGAAAAGGGGTTTTAAGGTGGCATGCTATGCCCAGATATTTGACAAAAAGGGTTTTCCGTGCCATAATAGGGAAGTGATATGCCTGATGCCTTCGGCTGGTGGCGCGGCTTGAGGATGCTTGAAAATAACGGTGCGGCGACCGTCTTGATAGATATTCGCTTCTGATAAGAAGCAACGGACCTTGGAGGTGCATTGCATCGTGGATCGCAAGCTGATCGTCACCTATTACCTGCACAGCGGCTTTTCCGTGGCGGCGGAGGACATTCTGCTGGTCTTTGACTACTGGACCGGCGAGCATGGCGAGCTGCCGGAGGAAAAGCGCATTACCCCGGAATTTCTCAAGCAGTTCAAACAGATCTATGTGTTCATCAGTCACGAGCATCCCGACCATCTGGACCCGGTGGTGTTCACCTGGCGCAATGAAGCGCCCGTGACCTATATCGTTTCCGCAGATATGCCCGTAGGGACGCGCGGACGCAGAATGGCTCCCGGCGATACCCTCACCCTTTCCGAGCAGGTGAGCGTCAAGGCCTTTGACTCCACTGACCTGGGGGTGTCCTTTCTGGTGGACCTGCTGGGCGTGCATGTGTTCCATGCGGGGGATTTGAACTTCTGGCACTGGCGAGAGGAATCTACCGTCAAGGAGATCGAGGAAGCGGATGATGCTTTCTGTCAGGCCGTGGAGCCGATTTCTCATGGAAGCATCGACCTGGCGTTCTTCCCTGTGGACGCGCGGCAGGGCCTGATGTATGACGCGGGGGCGAATTACTTCATTATGTGCGTCAAGCCCCGGCTGCTGATCCCTATGCACTTTTGGGGCCGTGCGGAGATCGCCATGGAGTTTGCCCGCCGCAGCCGCTGCCGTCAAACGGAGGTCATGGCGCTGACCCGCAGCGGAGAGCAGATTGCCCTGAACTTCACCGAGGACGGCTATATTGACGTGAGTTTGCTGACGCCGCCGGAGGTGGTCGTTTCCGCAAGAAGCATGCCGACAGAGTTGCCCGTGGTGGAGGTGCCTGAAACGCGCGACGTGACCCTGGAGAGCTACAGCGAGCAGGATCCCTTTGCCGACACCGACCTGCCGGTGGACATGGATAAATAACTGTCTAAGATTGCCCCTTGACAACCCTTGCGCTTTGACGTATTCTGAAAAGGCCGTCATGGTAGAAAGGCAAGGTGAAAAAATCATGCAGGTAGAAAAGACAATGACGTTGGCCCAGGTGCTCAACGCGGATCGCGGAACGGCGCGTATTTTCATGGAGTTTGGTATGCATTGCCTGAGTTGCCCCTGCGCAACGGCGGAATCCCTGGAGGAAGCCTGTGCGGCGCATGGCGTAAACGTGGATGAGCTGGTCCATCAGCTGAACGAATACTTCGCTGAGAAGGAATAAGACAGAAAACAGGAAGCCGCACCCAGAAAAAACGGGCGGCTTCCTGTTTTTTTATCTATACAGGCGGTCTTCCACTCCCCCACGCTGGTTCTGTTCTTGTGCATGACCCTGTGGAAAAACTGGGAAAACTGTTGAAAAAGCGGAGCAGCTTTTCAAAAAGCAGGGGAAAATGTGGGGAATCTGTGGAAAAAGTGGATAACTCTTGTGGAAAAGGAGGAAAAATATGATCGTAAAGAATCAACAGGAGGCGCTGTGTGTCGCCTGTGAAATGGAACGTAGAGCCATTCGCGTATATGAGCGGGCGCTGCTGCTGGCAACCGACCCGGCAGTGCTGCAAGGCATCCGAGCTATTTTACAGGACGAGCGGCAGCATCTGCGCACCTTTTCCGCGATGAAGGCGCAATGCTGCGCAGACGGAGAAGCGGAAGAACAGGCGGTGCTTTCCGCCATGGCGGTCGAGGCGCTCTTTCCCGGCGGCGTAATGGAAATGCGGCGCGCGCAGGGCTTGACCAGCCTGCGGGGTCTATATACGTTCGCGCGGGACAGCGAAGCGGACGCAGTGCGTACTTACAGCGATTTTGCGGAAAAGTGTACCGATCCGCAGGTACGGGCGGCATTTGAAAGCATCGCGAAGGAAGAAGGCACGCACCTGACGGCCCTGGAGGATACGCTGGCGACCCTTGCGGAAAACTAAGCGCGGTGAAAAGTCCCTGTGGATAAAATGTGCTTTCGCGGGAAAGTTATCCACAACAGTGGGGAAAACTTGTGGATAACAAGCAGGGAATGGTGAAAAGTTTTTGGAAAGCACTTTTCCACTCCTTGGGGATAAGCAGAAAATACATAGCACAGCTGTGGAAAACCTGTGAATCTTGTGGATAACTTGCGTATGAGCTGTGCAGAAATGGGGATAACCCTGTCAAAAAGCTACAGAAGATGTGGAAAACAGACCAGCTTTCCACAGGGAAAAGCCCCCAAAAAGAAAGATCGCCCATTTGGGCGAAGGAGGACATAAAATGAACATGGAAGCTATGGCGCAGGAGGCAGAAGCTGTCCTTTCGGCCTGTGTAAAAGAATTGAAGGAGGCTGGGCAGCTCCCGGCAGGCAGTCTGGTGGTGCTGGGCTGTTCCACCAGCGAGGTGGCGGGCGCACGGATCGGCAAGGGCAGTGTGCCGGAGCTGGGACAGGTCGTCGCTCAGGCGATGCTCCATGCCTGTGCCAAGCACGGCCTGCGCGCGGCCTTTCAGTGCTGCGAACATTTGAATCGCGCAGTGGTCATGGAGCGGGAGACGCTGCGGGATTATGGCTGCACCCAGGTACGCGCCATCCCCCAGCCCAAGGCGGGCGGCAGTGTGCCTGCGGCGGCCTGGAAGCTGCTGAAGTCCCCTGTGCTGGCCATGACTGTGCAGGCGGACGCTGCCATTGATGTTGGCGATACACTGGTGGGCATGCACATCCGTCCCGTGGCGGTTCCCCTGCGCGGCGCATACCGCCGCCTGGGCGAAGCGAACCTGGTGCAGGCGTATAGCCGTCTCCCCTACATCGGCGGCGCGCGGGCAGTGTACGAGGAATAAAGCAGCCTGGATAGGAAGCAAACAAATAGGCTGAACAAGCCCCCGGCACATCTGTGCAGCGCAGATGGCCGGGGGCTTGCTTTATATAAAGCAAGAATTTCGTTTCATTCGCTGGACGCAGCGGCTGGAAATTTGCAGATCAGTTCAAAAAATTTTTTTCAGGCGGAAAAGCCTTGCAGCCCCAGAAACGGTCCAAAGGTACCCTTTCCGTAACCATCCAAAGGTATCCTCCCGGTACCTACGGCACAAAAAAGTGCGTACTTTTCAGGGCCTACGGGCTGTGCTATGCTTCGTTTGCAGGCAGGAAAGAAGCGCCTGCGACCCCACGAAAACCAAGGAGGAACCCCAAAATGAAGATGAAGAAGTTTGCTGTCCACGCCCTGTCCCTGTGCCTTGCCCTGACCACCGCGTCCGCCTGTGCCGAGAGCGCCGCGCCCGAAGCGACGACCCAGGCCCTGCGCGTTGGCGCGGTCACGGTGTATGACTTTGGCGACATCAAGCTCCATGCCTATAACATGGGCGATGCGCTGTCCGACGAGTGCTATCTACTGGAAAGCGATGAGGGCCTGGTCATGCTGGAAACGGGTGCGTTTACCGATCAGCTGCAAACCTGGAAGGACTACATTGACAGCTTGAACAAGCCCCTTGCAGGCGCGCTGCTGGCTTATCACCCCAATGGCATGGAGATGTTCGGTGATGTTCCGGTGTACGCCACCGAAAAGGCCCTGAGCAACTGGGGCGAGGGCGGCTCCATTCGTGGGTTGACGGACGGCTTTGTCGCTACCTTTGGCGAGGGTGTGGCTGCAAACCTGCCCCAGCAGGCCACGCTGATCCACACCGGTGATACGCTGACGCTGGCGGGCATCACCTTTGTCATTCGCGAGGAGGGCGACGACGCTTACGGCGTGGAGATCCCGCAGATCAACTGTGTGTACATCCATATGCTTGGCTCCAAGTGCCACAACATCCTCACCAGCCGCGACCACATCCGCGCCTTTGCGGCGGAGCTGAAGGACTTCAACTACACGCTGGTGCTGACCAGCCACTACGTCCCCGAGGGAAGCGACGCAGTGCAGGCGAAGCTCGCCTATCTGGAAAAGGCCGCGGAGTTGGCGGATACCTGCGATGATGCAGAAGCGTTTACTGCCGCGATGAAGGAAGCTTTCCCAGACTATGCGGGGGAGAATTACCTGACCATGACGGCAGGGATGCTGTTTGCGGAGTAAGTAAGATAGGTAGTAAAGATGCAGCCGCAGGCAAAGGCCAGGCGGCACACAGCCGCGCTGGTATTTCATCTAGCGAGCATTTCGTCCGTCTGCGGACGGACGACCTACTTTGCACTCGGGCAAAGTGGGCAAAGCCGCCCGGGGGCCAGCCAAATTTTCCATGCAGCTAAGGCTGGCCCCCGGACCCCATGAGCGCTCCCAGCCATCGCCTGGATCGGAGCCTTCCCAGGGGGACACAACCCGAGCCGCCTTCGGTTCCGCTCCATGGCATTCCGGCGGCTGAGCGTATACAGCCGCCGGAACGCCTTGTCGCTTAGGACTGGCGGGAGCAGCAAAAGTTACCTGCACCAAAAGCACCATTGTGCAACATGGCTGCATGAAAGCCGCGCCAGCCCCAAAAGCCTCCCCTGAAAGGGTGAGGTGGCCCGAAGGGCTGGAGGGGTTTCGTTCTCCCCCCAAAGCCTTCATCCGCAGAAAACAGCGGCAACTACTCGTCACTCAGCCAGAAATTCGGAAACTTATCCACACCCTTCGCACGGATTGTGGATAAGTTTTTTCTTTATATCCCTCTCCACGGAAGCTGGAAAGCATGGTATAATGGAACGGATTTCCATGCGCTGAGCATCAGCGCATTTCCCGGTTCGCATGATGGAGGTATTATGAGCTTTACGCACTTGCATTTGCATACGGAATACAGCCTGCTGGATGGCGCCTGCCGCATCCCGAAGCTGGTGGAACGGCTGAAGGTGTTGGGCATGGACAGCTGCGCTATCACGGATCACGGGGTCATGTATGGCGTGATCGACTTTTATTCCGCCATGAAGGACGCGGGCATAAAGCCCATTATCGGCTGCGAAGCCTATGTGTGCCGGGATCGGACGGACAAGAGCTATGTCAGCCGGGAATACAGCCACCTGATTCTGCTGTGCGAAAACAACACGGGCTATCAGAACCTGATGTACCTTTGCTCGCAGGGCTTTCTGACAGGTTATTATTACAAGCCCCGCATGGATTATGAGCTGATCCGTCAGCACAGTGAAGGACTGATTTGCCTGTCCGCCTGCCTGTCGGGCGATTTGCCCAAGCTGCTTTTGCAGAACCGGCATGACGATGCGGTGCAGTATGTCCGGGACATGCAGGGCATTTTCGGAGAGAACAATTTCTTTATTGAGATCATGGATCACGGCATCCGGGAGGAAAAAATCGTGCTGCCCCGGCTGATCGCGCTGGCCCGGGAGCTGAACGTTCCGCTGGTTGCCACCAACGACTGCCATTATCTGGAGGAAAAGGACGCGGACGCGCAGGAAGTGCTGATGTGCATCCAAACGGGCAAAACCCTTGAGGATGAAAGCCGCATGCGCATGGAGACCCGCCAACTGTACGTCAAGAGCGAGGCGGAAATGTGCACCCTGTTTGCTGCTTGCCCGGATGCAGTGGACAACACCGCCAAGATTGCGGCCCGATGCCAGGTGGAGTTTGAGTTCGGCGTGACCCGCCTACCCCATTATCCCGTGCCGGAGGGAGAAACGCCCCAGAGTATGCTGACCCGCCTGTGCATGGAGGGCATGGCCCGCCTGTATCCCGACGCGCAGGAGGGAGACGAACCCTACAAGCGCCTGCATTATGAGCTGGATACCATCGCTCACATGGGCTATGTGGATTACTTTCTTATCGTGTGGGATTTCATTCACTACGCCAAGTCGCAGGGCATTATGGTCGGCCCGGGACGCGGCAGCGGCGCAGGGTCCATTGTGGCCTATTCACTGGGCATCACCATGCTGGATCCGCTGAAGTATAACCTGCTGTTCGAGCGCTTCCTGAACCCGGAGCGCGTCACCATGCCTGATATTGACGTGGACTTCTGCTACGAGCGCCGGCAGGAGGTCATTGACTATGTGGCCCGGAAATACGGTGAGGATCATGTCAGCCAGATCATCACCTTCGGCACCATGGCAGCGAAGGGCGTCATCCGCGATGTGGGCCGGGTGTTGGGCATGAGCTATCAGGAGACGGATGCCGTTGCCAAGGCCGTTCCCTTCGACCTGGGCATGACGCTGGAAAAGGCGCTTCAGCTCTCGCCTCTGCTGCATCAGATGTATGAGGAACGGGAGGACGTGCATCGACTCATCGACATGGCGCTGTCGCTGGAGGGTATGCCCCGGCATGCCTCCACCCACGCGGCGGGCGTACTGATCACCGGCGAGCCGGTGCTGCACTATGTTCCCTTGCAGCGCAATGATGAGGTCATCACCACCCAGTACCCCATGGGAACCATTGAGCGGCTGGGCCTTTTGAAAATGGATTTTCTGGGTCTGCGTACCCTGACGGTCATCCGGGACACGCTGGACATGATGCGTCCCCTGGGCGTGGACATGAAGCCCGAAGACATCCCCATGGATGACAAGGCCGTCTATGACATGATCTCCGCCGGGGACACGGACGGCGTGTTCCAGCTGGAGGGCAGCGGCATGCGCTCCTTCCTGACCTCCATGCGCCCGGAGAACTTTGAGGACATCATCGCCGCCATTTCCCTGTACCGCCCCGGCCCCATGGAATCCATTCCCCGCTACATTCAGGGCAAGCAGAACCCCGCCAGCGTCCACTATGAAACACCGCTGCTCAAGCCCATTCTGGACGTGACCTACGGCTGCATGGTGTATCAGGAGCAGGTCATGCAGATCGTCCGCGATCTGGCGGGCTACAGCTATGGTCGCAGCGACTTGGTGCGCCGCGCCATGGCGAAGAAAAAGCACAAGGTGATGGAGCAGGAGCGGGAATACTTCGTCCACGGCATGACGGACGAGAACGGCAAGGTCGTGATCCCCGGCTGCGTCCGCAACGGGGTGCCGGAGGATGTGGCGAATCAGATTTACGATGAAATGATCTCCTTCGCGTCCTATGCCTTCAACAAATCCCATGCCGCCGCTTACAGCGTGGTCGCTATGGAAACGGGCTGGCTGAAATGCCATCATCCCGTGCCCTTCATGGCGGCGATCATGAACAGCGTGTTCGGCAACTCGGAGAAGATCGCGGCGTACATCCAGTATTGCCGGGGCCGTGACATTCCCATTCTGCCGCCCAGCGTAAACGCTTCCAGCTGGAAGTTCACCGTGGAACGGCTTGCCGACGGCAGGCTGGGCATCCGCTTCGGCCTGGGCGCCGTGAAGGGCGTGGGCGCAGGCGCGGTGGACGCGATCGTTGCGGAACGCCAAAAGGGAACGTTCTCGGATATTTTCGATTTCTGCCGCCGGGTCAGCACCGATGCGCTGAACAAGCGGGTGGTGGATAACCTGATCCGCGCGGGCGCGTTCGACGACACGGGCGCAAAGCGCAGCCAGATGATGCTGGTTTATGAAGGGGCCATGGACAGCGCTGCCACCCAGCGCAAGAACAACGTTGCGGGGCAGATGAGCCTGTTCGACTTTGCCGCCGACATGGGCATGGCCCCGGAAACGCCGGAGCTGCCCCGGGTGCCGGAGCATCCGCAGCGGGCGCTGCTGGCCATGGAAAAGGAGGTCACCGGGGTCTACATCAGCGGACACCCGCTGGATGAGCATCGGGAGCTGCTGCAAAAAATGACCTTCTCCACCGCCGATCTGGCGGAGCTGGACGAGCGCCCCGACCATGGCATGGGGCTGGACGGACAGATGGTGGAGATGGGCGGCATCCTGACGGAGGTCAAGGGCAAGGCCACGAAAAAGGGCGCGTATATGGGCTTTGTGACGCTGGAGGACCTGAGCGGACAGATCGAGGGCCTGATCTTCCCCAAGGTGTTTGAGCGCTATCAGGGGACCATTGCTACGGACGATCTGGTAGTGCTGGAGGGACGGCTGTCCATCCGCGAGGAGGAATCCCCCAAGCTGCTGGTGGAATCCATCACGCCCCTGGAGCAGTGGGAGCCGGGCGGGCTGGAACGGACGCGCCCGGCTCCCCGCGGACAGCGTTCCACTGCGCCGCACCGTGCTGCCGCCCCCCACAAGACCGATGCACAATGGGCGCAGGAGGCTGAGAAAAAGCTCTATCTGCGTCTGCCACGGGAGCAATTGGACAACGCCGCCGCCAGCGTGGCGCTGCATCCCGGCTCCGTCCCGGTATATCTGCACATTCCTGCCGAAAAGCTGACGCTGCTGGCGCCCCGCACCGGGTGGTGCGACGGTACGCCCGACTGTCTGGCGCGGCTCACCGCGCTGCTGGGCGCAGGCAATGTGAAGCTGACGGAAAAATAAACGAAGGAGCGAGTCCCTTGATGAAGCGAATTGCGGCGCTGCTGATCGCCTGCTGTCTGCTGATCGGCTGTATTTCTGCCCTGGCGGAGGAGGAACCCCTGAAATTTGCCGTGCGCCACGGCAGCCGGGAGGTGGCGAAGGTCGCCATCACCATTGACGACTGCTATGACCGGGAATCGCTGCGCAAGGCCTTTGAGCTGTGCCAGCGTTACGGCGTACCCGCCACGGTCTTTCCCATTGGCGATCAGCTGATGGACGAGGACGCGGAGCTTTGGCAGACCATCGCCGCCTCTGATTGGGAGATCGGCAGCCACACCTATCACCATTCCGCGCTGGGGCAGGATGACCGCTGGGGCGTCATTGGCAAAATGATGCGGACGCAGGAGCGGCTGGACGCAGTGCTGGGGTATCATTACCCCATTCGTTCGGTGCGCCCGCCCTTCGGCAATTACACGGACAGCAATGATTCCTCCGCGCTGGTGCGCACCACCTGCAAGGCCATCGGCATTGACCATCTGATCCTGTGGGACGTGAGCCAGACAGACCCCGACCTTGCCATCAAAAAGGTGCAGAACGGGAGCATCCTGCTGTACCACGCCCGCCCGAAGGACGTGCGCTGCCTGGAAAAGCTGATCCCCGCCCTGTTGGACAAGGGCTATGAGTTGGTGACGGTGAGCGAGCTGCTGGGCTTCCCGGAGCTGGCGACCTCCACAGATCTGTATGTGTATGACAGGGCGCAGTTTCAGCAAAAGAATGCGCAGTAAACATGAAACAACCGGCGGGAGCAGCCTGATGAAGAAGGGGCTGCTCCCGCCGGTTTCTTTATGAAGCATACTGTTTAGGCTTTTTCCTGTTCAATAGTCTGTGCTTTTTCCTGCTCCTGTGCGAGGGTGGCAAGATAGCGCAGGCTTTGCTCGCTGTTTTCTGCGGAAATAATGCTGCTTTCTACCATGCGCCCATAGGCATAGAGCAAAATGAACAGGACTGCGCTGAGCGCCAATCCGACAAGCAGGATCAGCAGGAAGTTCCCGAAGCTGAACTGCGGGCGATAGCTGCTGAAGTCTTTGCCAAAGACAAAGGCATAAATGAAGGTCGCAATGACATTGATGACCAGATCGATCATCGCAAGTTTCTGCACGATATTGCCAATGTTGCGGTTGATTTGCACAGTTATGCTTGCTTTGCTGCTGCCTTGCACAGTTGCGCTTGCTTTGCTGCTGCTTTGCACAGTTGCGCTTGCTTCGGTATAACCGGACAGCATTTTGAGACAGTTAGGACATTGTTCAGGTGTTCCAAAGTAATACTTGTGACAATGGGGACATTTCGGCATAGTTGTTTCCTCCTCATTCTCTGGGGTTTTTTCAGTTGCGATGCTTGAGGCCTTATCCCGATGAGAGTGTTTGTTGTTTAACATATCACCTCCGTATTGCTGGTTTGGAAGGTCTGCTTGTGGTTTTTGACCTCCCGCGTTTTTGGTAGTTTTATTTTACCCCCCCCCGCAAATTGTCAAGTGTTTTTGGTGGATTTATCTAGTTTTTATGGAAGGATGAAGAAGGAACTGCGGAGGTCCTGCACTTTTTCTCTTTCTCAGGTCGCAAAAAGGTAGAAATTAGGCGCTGGAGAAAGCGGCGCATAGCAAAAAAGAGCAGCGCATGGTTTGTGCGCTGCACTGCTGGTAAATCCTACGGCTTCAAAAAACGGAAAATCACACTTGACTTTCCGCGGCTGGCATAATAATATAGGCATGAAGAGGCTTCTTCACGAGGGGGGGTTCCCCCTACTTTTGTGGATTAACTCACAGAAGTAAGAAACCGCCGTACAGGGCCAACTGCACGGCGGTTTTTCTTACTTTTTCTTCAGCAGGCCCAGCAGGCCCAGGACTACGGTCGCCAGTAAGGTCAAACCTGCGATACAAATCGAAATTACTTCGTAATCGCTCATGGCTTCCTCCTCTCCGGGGGAAGCCGCCGTCGTGTAGTTCTTCATGCCTACGATGATTAGCATACCGTATTTTATGGGAAGTCAAGCCGAAAAAAACGCGCCGCTGCAAAGTCGTTTCTTTGCAGCGGCGTATTCTATGATGTTTTAGCTAAGGCCTTAGCTCTGCACCTTTTCCACCTTGATGCTGGGATACTGCTTATAGCCGTCGTGCAGCACCTCGGTAGTTACCTCGCCCGCTTCGTTCTGGGTGAAGCGATACAGCAGATAGGCCCCGGACTGATAGGCGAAGTCCTCGCCATTGTCGCGGTAATGCTCCCAGGAACCCGCGCCGGGATAGCAGCGCAGCGTCAGCTCCGGGTCGGGCAGCTCGTCCGTGTAGCGCTGCTCGGGATACATGGGCAGCACAGTGCCGGCCTTCACATAGATGGGGCAGCAGTCGAGGGGCGCTTCCCGCACGAAATAGCAGCCGCCTTCATGCTTTTCGCCCGTCCAGAAGTCATACCAGTCGCCCTTGGGCAGGTAGATCATGCGCTGACGCGCACCCTGCTCCACTACGGGAGCCACCAGCAGATTTTCGCCCAGCAGGAACTCATCGTTCAGCTCGCGGACATGGGGATCATTTTCATAATGCAGCACCAGCGGACGCATGGGCGGCAGGCCCGTCTGTTCGCACTGACGGAACAGATCGTAGAAGTAGGGCTGCAGGGTATAGCGCAGCTTCACATACTTGCGGAAGATGTCCGTGACCTCCTTGCCGTAACGCCAGGGCTCCTGCAGGCGCGTACCCATGGCGCTGTGGCTGCGGAACAGGGGCGAGAAGCTGCCGGCCTCCACCCAGCGCGTCATCAGCTCGGGAGTGCAGTCCGCGCCGAAGCCGCCGATGTCCGTCCCCATAAAGGCCATGCCGGACAGGCCCAGGCTGCACTGCTGAGGAATTGCCATACGCAGATGACCCCACAGGCTCTGGTTATCACCCGTCCACACCACAGCGTACTTCTGGGAGCCGCTGTAGCAGGCGCGGGTGATGACGAAGGGACGCTTGCCTGTTGCGGCTTTCAAGCCGGCGTAGGTGGCCTTGGACATGTTATGGCCGAAGCAGTTGTGCATCTCCGCGTGGGTGGTCAGACGCTCCTCGTCGTGCATTTGCAGATCATTGGGCAGCGGGCCGCGGAAGCTGGCAGGCTCGTTCATGTCGTTCCACACGCCGCTTACGCCGTTATCGACCAGGAAGCGCTGAAGACCGGCCCACCACGCCCGCACCTCGGGCGCACCGAAGTCTGGGAAAACGCTGTCGCCGGGCCACACCTCATTGACATAGGTCAGGTCATTGTGATCCTTGCAGAAGTAGCCCTTTTGCAGGCCCTCCTGATAAACGTAATACTTGGGGTCCACCTTCACGCCGGGGTCAATGATGGTCACGGCCTTGATGCCCTGCTCCTTCAACTCCTTCGTCAGGCCGGGGAAGTCCGGGAAGGTCTCAGGGTTGGTGGTGAACACGCGGTAGCCGTCCATGTAGTCGATGTCGAAATGGAGGGCGTCCAGCGGGATGTCCAGCTCCCGGAAGGTCTTTGCCAGTTCCCGGAACTCCTCGGCGGAGGCATAGCCCCAGCGGCATTGCTGATAGCCCAGCGTCCAGCGCTGCGGCAGGGGCGCGCGGCCCGTCAGCCAGGTATAGCGCACCACCGCGTCCACCAGGGTAGGACCTGCGAAGAAATAATAATTTAAGTAGCCTTCCTTCGCACCGAAGGACAGGTAATTCGGGCTTTCGAAGCCGAAGTCAAAATAGGTGTGGAAGGTATTGTCGAAGAAGATGCCGTAGGTGCGTTCCGCCGCCTGGCTGGACACGAAGAACACCGGGAAATCCTTATACAGGGTCTTGAAGCACTCCTCATGGGGCGCGGGCTCGTCGGTATTCCAGTTTTCGTAGGCGTAGCTGCGCTTGTTCAGCACCGTAGGCTTATCGCCCAGGCCGTACACCGCGTCATCGGGCAGCAGCGCACGAAGCTCCTCCATAGGCAGGCGGCCCTGCATGCCGTGGTTCCGATGGCCTTCCTTTTCCAGCACATTGCCTGCCTTGTTGGACATGCCACGTTCCACCACGCCGCGCTCGCCGCGCCAGGCCAGGCTGACAGGCTTGCCTGCCGCCGTGTAGAAGTCGGTAAGACCCGCCGCGTCCACCGTCAGGCGCAGCGCATCGGTGGTCAGTGTGAGCGCGTCCCCGCCATCGGTCAGGGTATAGGCACACGCTTCGGTGCGGCCCGCCTCCACCGCTTTGGAGTGATACTGCCGAGCCTCCTCGCCCAGGAAAACGCGCAGGATGTCCGGCGCAACGACCTCAACGCCCAGGGTACCGCGCTGGGTCTGGCACAGCACAAAACGACCGTCCTGTTGGTACTGCATGAAAAGCACCCTTTCTAATTTCTATAAGCATGGAAGCGTTCGCTTCCCGAGGGGAAACATTCTTCGCAGGGCTGATCTTCTCCTTTTTCTTTTCCGCAGGAAAAATGAAAAATTTTTTGTAAAAAAGAAGGAGATGGAGAAGAAACGGCGTATATAATAAAGGTCATCTGCGGGAATGGCGGAATTGGCAGACGCGCTAGATTCAGGTTCTAGTGAGGGCTAACTTCATGCAGGTTCAAGTCCTGTTTCCCGCACCAAACCAGTATAATCCGAACCAGTTTTTCCAAATCGGAAATAGGTTCGGATTTTTTCTTATCTCCTAATCACAAAGGTATAACACACTAGACCTTGCAAGCAAGGTCAGTATGCAAGGGGCTGAGATTCCTCGAAATCCTTGCGAAATAATGATACAGCAATCTTCATATAGGGATATTCTTTTATTGAGGAATATGGTATACTTTGTTCAATAAATTGGAATTTGTCACAATAAAGGCGTGATTATCAATGCTGTATATCAGTAAGGAAGGAAACAGAGCGATGAGCAGGCAAATACTAAA
>CAKTYE010000030.1 GCA_934631985.1 uncultured Clostridia bacterium
GTTAATGGGCAGTACCTGAAACCTGCTTCATTTGCCTCACTGTGTTAGCTGCAGCGCGTGAAACCTATGAAATAGCGGCGTTTAACGGATTTCGCTCATTCGTTAAACGCCGCTTCTGCTGTTGCATTCCTGTCTCTCACTTTTTCGTCAAAAATGCAAAAAGGACGGCCTGAAACCGTCCTTTTGTTTTGGAATTCGCGCCGTTGGCTTTTTTGCTTTTAATCTCTCTGTACCCTATAACCCTAGGAATATCAACGTTTCCCGGCCTTTCCCATTTCCGTTTTTCCTACGGCCTCTTTTGTTTTGGAATTCACACCGTTACAGCAACGCGTGGAGGATACGATCCGGTGCGTCCGGGAAGCGCTTGCGCAGCTCCTGCATCAGCTCCTTCATTTCAGCACGCTTGGTGCCGTCATTAGCAGGGCAGGGGCTTGCCACCACAGGCAAAGCAAGCGTTTTGACCATGCGCTTTACCTGATATTCCGGCAGATAGCACAGGGGGCGCAGGGTAGTCACGCTGCTGCCCTCCAGCTCGGTCTTGGGCTGAAAGGTGTGGAAGCGCCCCTCATACAGCAGGCTCATCAGCAGCGTTTCAATGGCATCGTCCCGATGGTGGCCCAGCGCCAGCTTATTGCAGCCGTGAGCCTTGCACTGGTTCACCAGCGCACCCCGGCGCATTTTCGCGCACAGGGCGCAGGGATGCTTTTCCTTGCGTTCCTCAAAGACGATTTTGCCGATCTGCGTTTCCTCCACAAAATACGGCACCTCCAGCTTTTCGCACAGGGCGCGAACGCCGCTGAGGTCGAAGGGCTCCAGCCCCATGGAGATGGTCAGCGCCGTCAGGGTGAAGTCCTTGCCTTCAAATTTGCGGTAAAGGCTGAGGGCATAAAGCAACAGCAGGGAGTCCTTGCCGCCGGAGATGCCGACGGCGATATGGTCGCCAGGGGCGATGAGATGGAAGTCTTCGTCAGCCTTGCGCAGGCTTCCGAGGATGGTTTTCATGGCTTCGCCCTCCTTTGTGCTTCTGTAGCAAATGGTTTTACTTAAACAGTACGTTTTTCAACAAAGAGATTTCGCGCCTGCGGGCGCGACCAGGACGGAGCCCGTCTGGCGGCTTTCCGATCGCCCTGGACCTTTGGGGACCTTCCTAATTAACAATTTGCTCCCGCTGCATATTCATATTGCTTCTTCGAAGCGCGCAATATCATTTATATATATGGTCTTCGGGAGAGAGCGCGAGGGAGGGGCTTCTGGCACAGAAGCCGCCTCCCTCGCATATCTTCACTTTACCGGTCTGATCAGGATCAGAGGGGTCAGCTCGTCGCCCTGACCGGAGGGGTTGTCCTTCATGGCGTCCTGAATTTCGTCATCGGTCAGGGGGAAATCATCGCACTTGCCAAGCTGATTCTGCTCAATATCGTTGGCATCCATCAGCACAACGGGAATGCCGGTCTCTTTTTCCAGCGCGTTGCACAGCTCCACGGGGTTCGGGGGATTGATCAGCGCCATCTGCTTGTACACATCAAAGCTGGAACGGAAATAGAAGCCGTCAATGCCGCCCACACCCTTGCCGCAAACCTTGTAGAACACGCCGTGTACGCCAAAGGGCTTCGTCACCGCAGACAGGAACGCGGCTAGCAGCACCCGGGGCAGCCCGCACATGTCAATGACCAATTGCAGCTTGTACGGCTCATGCATGCCTACGCCCGTGTGATTGATGCCCGCAAACCGCCACAGAAAATTGGCCCAGAAGCCGGGCTTCACCTCATCGCGGGTCTTGACATTGTTGGTACACATCGCCATGACCTTTGCGCCAAAGGAAAGCATGTCCCCAGGCTGGGCCAGCGGCAGCACATATTTGCGAACCAGCTCCGCCTGGTCTTCGCCGCGCTGCACAAAATGCGTCTGAATGGCATACCGCGCGTATTTTTTACCGTTTCGTCCTTCCAGCACGCCCCGGTTAAAATACGTGATGCCCTTGTTCTCCCGACGCTGCTCCTCTAGGTTACGCGAAGCAATAATGCCCATCTGGTTGCCTCCCTGTTACTCTCAAAATTCAGTGCTATTGTACAACACCGATGCCGCATTGTCAATTTTAGCATCCCCAGGGGAACAATGAAAATACGGGAAAAGACAAGGGTAAGCCTAAGTTTGCGGGGAAAGCGCAGCCGAAGTGATTGTATAGGCGCTGCGTGCAGCAATAAGAGCGTCCTAAGCAAAGTCCTTTTGCTTCCCCGCGACCTGATTTTCTCCGCAAGTTCCCTGACATTTTTGCAGATATGAAGGATTTGGCAAAGAACAGGCGAATAATAAACAAACATGGAATGCAATGCGCACGCCTCCGGCATGCACACAGCGTTTTTCAGGGGGAAATGGAGAGGCTGCTCAGGCGGCTTCTTCCTTCGCAGCGTTTTGAAAATCTATTGAAGTTGATGCACAGGAGGAGCTTATGGCACAGAAGGTATTGATCGCGCTGGATCAGGGAACCACCAGCTCGCGGGCGGTGGTGTTTGACATTGAGGGGCATATGCTGGCCTCGCACGGCGTGGAATTTCCGCAGATTTTTCCCAAGCCCGGCTGGGTGGAGCATGACCCGCGGGACATTCTTGACACGCAGATCACGGCGCTGCGTCAAGCGGTGAAGCTCAGTGGCGTGGACGTGGAGGACATTGCCGCCATCGGCATCACCAATCAGCGTGAAACGACGCTGCTGTGGGACCGCGAAACAGGCGAATGCGTCCACAACGCCATTGTGTGGCAGTGCCGCCGCACCGCGCGATATGTGGAAAAGCTGAACGCGCAGGGCAAGGCGGAGATGATCCGCGAAAAGACGGGCCTGATCCCGGACGCTTACTTCTCCGGCACCAAGCTGGCCTGGCTGCTGGATCATCTTGATCTGCACGAGCGTGCAGAGCGCGGCGAGCTGTGCTTCGGCACGGTGGACAGCTTCCTGGCGTGGCATCTGGTCACGAGCCGTCCCCATGTGACGGACGCGACCAATGCGGGACGCACCATGCTGTTCAACCTGCAAACGCAGGACTGGGACGACGAGCTGCTGAGCATGCTGGACATTCCCCGGGCCTGCCTGCCGCAGGTGGTGGATTCCTCTCAGGTCATCGGCATGCTGGACGCGGGCATTCTGGGGCGGCCCATTCCCGTGGCAGCCATGGCAGGCGACCAGCATGCGTCCCTGTTCGGGCAGGCCTGTTTGCAGCCGGGCATGGTAAAAAACACCTACGGCACGGGCTGCTTCATGCTGATGAACACCGGCGACGAGCTGGTGCGCAGCAAGAATGGTCTGCTGTCCACCATGGCATGGCGCATTGGCGGCAAGCCCACCTACGCGCTGGAAGGCAGCGTCTTCATGGGCGGGGCGACCATCCAGTGGCTGCGGGATGAAATGAAGCTCATTGCCACCGCCGCCGAAAGCGAGGGCATGGCGAAGTCCGTGAAGGACACGGGCGGCGTATACCTCGTTCCCGCGTTTACGGGACTGGGTGCACCCTGGTGGGACATGTACAGCCGCGGCACGCTGGTAGGCATGACCCGCGGCACGGGCCGTGCGCATGTGGTTCGCGCCGCGCTGGAGGCCATTGCCTACCAGTCGGCTGACCTGATGGACGCCATGGTCAAGGACTGCGGCTGCACGCCCACGCAATTGCAGGTGGACGGCGGCGCAAGCGCCAACGGCTTCCTGATGCAATTCCAGTCCGACATTATCGGCGTACCCGTGGTGCGTCCCCAGGTGATGGAGACCACCGCGCTGGGCGCAGCGCTGCTGGCAGGCCTTGCAGTCGGCGTATATGCCAACCAGGAGGAAACCGCCGCCGTATGGAAGCGCGACCTGACCTTTGAGCCACAGATGGAGGACTACCACCGCGCACAGCTGCTGAACGGCTGGCATAAGGCGGTGCAGCGGTCGCTGCTGTGGGCGAAGGAGTAAAAAGAACATATAAAAAATAACGAGGGGTTCCTGAAGCTGCTTGAAAAGCATCATCAGGACCCTTTTTCCGTCCGTGTTGACACGGGCGATGAAAACCTATATGATGGGAGCTGGCTTATGAAATGTTTCGATAATTATATTTTACGGCATCTGAAGTCATCCTATGCCTGACATAGATGCGCTGCAAAAGAAAGGCGTCTGTCCATGACGAAGGTTAGCATCGTTATTCCCGTATACAATGTGGCACAATATTTGCAGGAATGCCTGGACAGTCTCGTACATCAAACCCTGCAAGCGATTGAAATGATCTGCGTGGACGATGCCTCCACCGATGGCTCTGCCGCCCTGCTGGACAAGTATGCCGCACAGGACAGCCGTTTCCGTGTTATTCACTATTCGGAGAACCACTCTGCCGCACAGGCCCGTAAGGATGGCGTACTGATGGCAACAGGTGCTTATATAATGTTTGTCGATGGCGATGATACGCTGGCGCTAGATACTTGTGAACGATTGTATGCCCTGATGGAGCAGTATCAGGTAGATATACTGCATTTCGGCACAACCATTGCAGCAAGCAGTGAAATAGATCCTGCACGGATTGGCGCTATGGAGCGGATGGTCATGCCATACCGTGGCGCGCTGTATGGCGAAACGTTGATAAACGACTGCTTTGTTGCCCAGAAGTTCCATTATCAGCTATGGAATAAAATATATCGCGCAGACGTCTGTAAAAAGGCTTTTCGATGTTTCCCCGACGGCGCTTTTCCCAAGGCGCAGGATTTGTTTGCTTTCTACCTGATTGCCTATTTTTCGCGCTCCTATCTGGGATTGTCAAAGGAGCTTTGCTACACCTACCATTTCGGGCGGGGTGTAACGGGACACAACACCATCCGTCGGCCTACCATTCGCCGTTATGCCAGCCAAGCGCTGGTGGCGCGCGGCATCCGCACCTTTCTGGAGCAGCAGCAGGCCCTTGCTGCCTACAACAAAAGCCTGGAAGCTGTTCGCAAACGCCTGCTGCATGATACGGTAAATCAGCTGATCCACCATATCGCAGCTGAAGACAGGGCCTTTGCCTTTGACGTCATGTGCGAATCCTGGGGTGCGGATGCAATCATTGGTCAGCTTGCTTTAACCCAATGCCCGCAAGCCGGACAATGGGCTACGGCGTTCCAACATGCAAAAACCATCGCTGTATCTCCGCGTAAAGTGCATTGCATCGGTACCTTTTATCATTCCCTGCGCAACGGCGGCGCGCAGCGCGTGGTCGCCATGCTGGCGCAGCTTTGGGTGCAGTTGGGTTATCGTGTCGTCATTTTCACGGAAGCATCGCCTACGCCGGAGGATTACGCAATCCCAGCGGGCGTGGAACGGGTAGTGCTGCCTTCCTTCGATGCAGCGCCGGAAAAGCGTACGCAGCGCAGCGCGCTCCTTCGGGCAAGCATTCAGCAATATCACATTGACCTGTATGTGCATCACGCATGGGTTGCAGCTTCCACGCTATGGGATCTGCTCAGTGTTCGCTCTGCCGGGGCATTGTTCTATATCCATGCCCACAATGTATTCAGCATGCCGCTGCTGACTGCTTCCGTAACCCATCGTTTCTTTCAAATGCCTGACATTTATGCCCTGGCGGATGGTATCATGGTGCTTTCCAGCACAGATGCGGTCTATTGGCGGCACTTCAATGCGCGCGTTTTTGTCGTCAAGAATCCGCTGCCCTTTGATCCCAAGGCCTATCCGGCCTATCCGCGAAACGGTCGCACGGTGCTATGGCTGGGCCGCATAGCTTCTGAGAAAAACCCAGTGCAGGCTATTGAAGTGTTTTCCCGGGTAGTGGCTCAGGTTCCAGATGCACGTTTGCTTCTTGTCGGCAATGGCAGTCATGCGCTGGAGCAGGCCATGACGCAACGAGCAAAAGAGTTGAACATCCTACATTTCGTGGAGTTCTGTGGCTTCCATACGGATGTTGCGCCCTTCTATCAGCGGTCTGACGTATTCCTCTGCACTTCCCAATATGAAGGCTATCCGCTCACGCTTCTGGAGGCACAATCCTTTGGTCTGCCTGTCGTTACCTACGATATGCCCTATCTTACCATTCTGGAATCTGGAAAGGGAAGCATCTGCGTTCCGCAGAACGACAAGGAAGCCGCGGCCCGCGCCATCGTTGCACTGCTTAAGGATGATGACCTGCGCCATCGTCTGGGAGCAGAAGCCCGCACGAACGTGTTGCAGCAGTGCGATGCGGATTTTCCCACGATGTGGACGGAAATTCTAAACTCCGCCCAGCAGCCGCGCCAGCCTGTAGCCATCGATCCCGATGCACAGAAAATGCTTTCCACACTGATGAGCCATATCCAGCGGTTCAGTACCTCACGGATGCCCACTGCCCAGGCCGTGCCTGTCATTGCTGCCCCGCTGCCTGCTCATGGACCGCTGAAGACCCTGCGCAAGAAGCTGCACACCGCCAGAAACGTGGTTCGTATAAAGGGACTTTCCTATGTCCGCGTTGTTCTAAAAGAAAACTGGGAGGCACGGAAATAAGTCCATTCGCATTCAACGCAAAAACCAGCCCTTGCAGTCTTTTTTCCCAACTGCAAGGGCTGGCCTACTTTTATTTCATATCCCTGTCCGTCAGTCTTCCACTTCGCTCTGCTCCCCGGCATGATACCCCAGAATCGCGCGGTCCATGGCATGGTAGAAATTGCTTTCGCCCACGGCCTCGGTCAGGCCGCAGCGATCTGCCATCTGACGGGCGCGCTCGGGCAGGCCTGTCAGAATCAGGCGGGTGCCGCGCTGCTTCAGCGTGTCCGCAAGGCGCGTCATGGCCTGTGCGCCGCTGATGTCCAGGTCGCTCACGCCGCGCAGGGACATAAAGACCGTGTGGCTGTCCGTCAGCTTGTCTGCCATGGACTCCACGGCCTGCGCGTTAGCAAACATGATGGGGCCGTTGACATAGCAGACCGTTGCCCCCGCCAGACGTTCCCGGGCGCTTTCATCGTGGATGTCCAGTCGATCACAGTCCACCGGCGCATAGCGAATTTCCAGGTGGCTCAGGCGGGCCAGTAGGATCACCACTGCAAGGCCCACGCCGATCAAAATCGCCACCGTCAGGTCAAACACAATGGTCGCCAGCATGGTGGCAAAGAACATCGCCAGGCTGGAGCCCAGACGGCGCTTCATCATGAAGCGGATGGCGCTCCACTCGTTCATGCGCCAGGCCGTCACCATCAGCACACCCGCCAGCGCGCACAGAGGGATCTGGCTCATCACGGGAGCCAGCGCCAGCATGAACACCAGCAGCGCCAGCGCATGGAACACACCCGTCAGGCGGGTCTTCGCGCCGCTCTTGATGGCAACGCTGGTACGGGCAATAGCCGCCGTGGCGGGAATGCCGCCAAAGAAGGGCAGCACCATGTTGCCCACGCCCTGGGCGATCAGCTCCTGGTCGCTGTCCAGCCGAACGCCTGTCATGCGGCCCGCGCTCGCACCGCACAGCAGGCTTTCGATCATGCCCAGAATGGCAATGGAGAAAGCCGGAGAAATCAGCCCGGAAACGGTACTCCAATCCAGCCCCGCCAGCGTCAGACGGTTATCGGGCAGCAGCGTTGTGGGAATTGCCCCCACCACCGCCACCTCCAAATGGCACAGCATGGAGATCGCCGTCGCCAGCACAATGCTGATAAGGCTTGCAGGCACCACGGCATTCCACTTCTTGGGGAAGAACACCATGAACAGGATCACGCCCAGCCCCATCAGCACGGCTGTCCAGTTGGGATTGAAGCCCAGCGTGCCGTAGCTCAGCAGCTTCATCACCGCCGTCTCGCCCTTGCTGGTCACGCCGAAGAAATTATCCACCTGTCCCAGTGCAATGATGACCGCAATGCCGCTGGTGAAGCCGGTGATGACCGGCATGGGGATGAAGGAGGTCAGCCGCCCCAGCTTCAGCACACCGCACACCACCAGGATCGCGCCTGCCAGAAAGGTGGCGATGAACACGCCCTGCATGGAATACCGCGCCACCACGGACATCAAAATGGCCGCCATGGCCCCCGTGGGGCCGCTGATCTGATAATACCCGCCGGAGAGCAGCGAAATGACCAGGCCCGCCACAATGGCGGTGATCAGGCCCGCTGCCGCGTCCGCACCGCTGGACACGCCGAAAGCCAGCGCCAGGGGCAGCGCCACCGCCGCCACCGTGATGCCGCTGAGCAGGTCCGCCGTCAGTGTTTTTACATTGTACCCCTTGAATTCCTGTTTGAGAAGCCGCAGATACCGCATCCTCTTCACTCCATACCTGTCCTTTTGTAAATCGCAACGGTTTTCTATTGTACGCCGCCGGGCGCGCCTATACAAGGGAAAATATGGGAAAAGGCCGGGCAGAACGGGAAGTCGCGCCTGCGGAACAGCCAGGGAAGGCATAAAAAATCCACCTGCCCGCATGGACAGATGGACAAAGCCTATGTCATCTATGTTGGAAGGCCGATGAAGCCTTGCGGCTTATTCCGGCATGCCGTCCAGCATTTTGTCCTCCTTGAAGTAAAACGTATGTCCCTGCACATCCGTCAGGCGATAGACGATGGACACGCCGTCGCTCTTTGTGTTGGCGAAGGACTGTATATCACCCTGCCAGAGCTGCGGCTCTTCATAGGCGTTCGTAACATGCAGCTCGCTTTCGCCCAGCAGCTTGCCCGCGGTACTGTAGATGCTCGCCTTCAACGAAGCGACCGCTGTATCCTCGGCAGGCGTGACGTAGGCTGCCAGCGTAACGGTTGCCTGGTTCGAAAGGCTCGACCAGCTCCATGCACTGCGATCCATCACACTGGGAAGAAGCCGCTGCACGTCCACTGCTTCCACGCCGATGCGCTGCAATTGTTCGCCACTGCCGTCGTTCAGGGCAAGGTACAGCATGAAGGCGGTGCTTTCCTGCTCCCGCAGGGAATCCGGCAGGCTCAGCGTCGCCCGGAACGCACCGTCCTCATAGGCTGCCGGGAAGCTATACCGCTGACCATTGGAAAACTCCAGGCGGAAGCTCGCGGTCGTCTGCGCCGATGCTTCCCGGGGATAGGCATAGGCATCCGCCAGGAAGGCCTTGGCATCTGCGTCATAGTGCCAGCTGCGCACGCCTGCATCCATCAGCAGGGAGGTTCCCTCATCCAGTGCAGACTGCACGGCGGACTGCACCTCGTTTGCCACCACGGCGGAGATGTTGTTCACGCTGCTCTGCAAGCCGCTCATCTGTGCCTGCACGGTGCTGATGTGCCGCCCGTTCAGCCAGGCCGTGACGCCGATGGCCCCTGCCAGCAGCAGCGCCACCAGCACCAGCACCAGGGTCAGGCGGTTCATCCGCCGATGCTGCTGACGGGCTTGCTCATCCAGCAGCGCGCCCACGGTTTCCGCGCGCAGGGCCGGCGCAGCGGGCGCAGGCTCCTGCTGCAGCAGTTCATCCACGGTCACCCCGAAAATAGCAGCCAGCTCCATCAGATTATCTACGGATGGCATGGCGCTGCCGCTCTCCCAGCGGGAAACAGCCTGCCGGGTCACATGCAGCTTTTCCGCCAGCTCATCCTGCGACAGTCCTGCCTGCTTGCGATACTTACGAAGCCCTTCGGCAATCTTTTCCATGTTCATGGTCATCCTCCTTCGCTTGATGGCCCCAGCATAGCACGGCAGCGCCGCACAGGCCAGCAATAGGCGGTTGCATAGGCGAAATCTCTGGTTGCGAAGCCGGAAAAGCAAGGAAAATGGGGGCTTCGCACCGCAAAGCCCCCCGATTCTCATACCTTACGCTTCCACGCGGATCATGCTTTCCACCCGCGCTACCGCCGGGTCCAGCGCTGCAAGCGCCGCCTGCATGGCCTGCTCGGAGGCTGCATGCGTCACAAAGATCAGCGGCACGTGCTTGTCCTCCACCGCGCCCTTTTGCAGCATGGTTGCAATGGAGATGTTCTCCTTCGCAAAGCATTTCGCCACTGTCGCCAGCACGCCGGGCGTGTCCGCTGCGGAAATGCGCAGATAATACCGCGTCACCCAGTTGCGCTCAAAGGTCAGCGCAGGGTCCGGCTCCTCCGTGACCTCAAAGCTGGGATAGGCATGCGCCGCCGCAGTTGCCGCATGCAGGATGTCGCCCACCACAGCGCTGGCGGTAGGCATATCGCCCGCGCCCCGGCCTTGCAGCATCATTTCCTTGCAGGCGTGACCATACAGCCATACCGCGTTGAAAGAGCCGTCCACGCTTGCCAGCGGATGCTCCTTGGGCAGGAAGGTCGGATGCACCCGCACCTCGAGCTTATCGCCCTCCCGGCTGGCAAGCGCAAGCAGCTTCAGCACATAGCCCAGCTCCTTGCCGCAGGCAATGTCCTGTGCGCCGATCCTTGTGATGCCCTCCCGGTAAATGGCGGACACAGGCACCCGGGTATGAAACGCCAGCGATGCCATGATGGACAGCTTATACACCGCGTCGAAGCCCTCCACATCGCTGGTGGGGTCTGGCTCCGCCAGCCCCAGCTTTTGCGCGTCCGCCAGCACCGTTTCGTAAGGCTCGCCCTGCGCCGCCATGCGGCTGAGAATGTAATTGGTGGTGCCGTTGACGATGCCCATCACCCGGGTGATGTTGTTGGCCTGCAGGGGAGTCATCAGCGTATGAATAATCGGAATGGCCCCGCACACGCTGGCCTCGAAATACAGCCCCGCATGATGCTCCATGGCGGCGCGCTGCAAGCGGGGCCAGTTCAGCGCCAGCGCCACCTTGTTTGCCGTGACAACGGTCTTGCCGTTTTCCAGCGCCCGCAGCAGATAGTCCGTGGCAGGCTGCTCACCGCCCATGAACTCCGCCACCAGGTCGATCTCCGGATCGCACAGCACCTCGTCAGGCTGGTCAGTCAGCAACTCCGACGGCACCGAGCAGCTCCGCGCCTTGTGAACATTGCGCACCAGCACCTTCTTGACGCGAATGCGCAGCTGCTCCCGCCGGGCGATTTCCGGGGCGAAGCCCTTCAGCAACTCCCACACGCCGCCGCCCACGTTGCCGCAGCCTAAGAAGCCAATGACGATCTCCTTCATTTTGCGTCCCGTCCTTCCGCGCTGTTCCGCTCGTAGATTATGCGCAGGCCCTTCAGGGTCAGCAGGCCGTCCAGCTTGTCGATCACCTTGGATTCGTCGCTGATCAGCACCGCCATGCCGCCGGTGGCGACCACCAGCGTATCGGGGCGGCCCAGCTCCTGCTTCATTTTCTGCACAATGTGCTTCACCAGGCCCACATACCCATAGTACATGCCCGATTGCAGGTTGGTCAGCGTGGTACGCCCGATGACGTTTTCCGGCTTTTCAATGGCAAAGCGGGGCAGCTTCGCCGTGCCGGAGACCAGCGCTTCCGACGCGACCTTGATGCCCGGGCAGATGCAGCCGCCCAGGAAGGAACCCTGCTCATCCACCACGCCGAAGGTGGTGGCGGTGCCAAAGTCAATGAAAATGCACGGCCCACCGTACTGGGTATAGGCCGCCACCGCGTTGGCGATGCGGTCGCTGCCCAATTCCCGCGGATTTTCATACTTGATGTTGATGCCCGTCTTAATGCCAGGAGCCACCATCATCGGCTGCATATGGAAATAGTTCTGGCACATATGCTCGATGGTGAAATTGATGGTCGGCACCACGCTGGAAATGACGATGCCCTCCACATCCTTCGGTGAAACGCCCTCATGGGCGAACATATTCATGAGCAGAATGCCGTACTCGTCCGACGTCTTGGACATGCTGGTGGAGACGCGCCAGTATTGCGCCATCTCCTCCCCGTCGAACAGCGCCGTCTTGATATTGGAATTGCCGATGTCCAGGGTCAGGATCATGGAAAACCTCCAAGCAATGTATTTGCAAAGTAAAGTCTGTTCCCTGCGGAATATTCGCTGCGCCGCAGAAATATCCTGCAAGAAGGGAAGGATTGGAGGGAGACAGGAAGAAAAAACGCACATGCTCCGTTGCATTAGCAAAGGATTACCAAAGGGGGCTGATGATGATGAAGCGCTGCATGTTCATTTGTCTTTCGCTGCTTTTCTGTCTGTTAGGCCGCTTTGCGCTAGCGGAGCAGACCGTCATTCAGGGGGAACGGGATTATTGGCGTGTGGAGCATTTTACAGACAATGCCCCGCAAGACGTCAGCGCGGCGCTGTCCGAAAGCGTCTTTGCAAACGATGAGCTTGTAGAAGGCATACAGGCTGTTGAATATCTTGCGCAGGACCCTATTTTTATGCGTACGCTTTTGCATTTGCGCCATGAATGCACCGATTTGCTCGTTTCCATGGCGTACAATTACATACAGGACACAGCATTTGCGCTCATGCCCTTGTCGGATTCTTTTTTGCAGCCCGGGGATACGCTGACGTTTGAGACGATCCCTATCCCCGGTCTAAGCCGTGAAGGCTGCCCTGCCATTGCGCATGGCCAGGAGCGCTGGGTTGTCGATCATTTTGGCTACCTGGTCTGCTTCATGCAGCTAGATGACGCAGAAAACGGTTATATGCTCAATTACGCTGACGATGGCTTTGAGGTCATCCGCATTGAAAAGGGCGCTTATGCAGCGCTTCTCAAGAAATACAATTACCAGCTGATCGACCTGCCGCTGAATGTCGAAAAGCTTGAGCGTGCATCCTTTCCGACGACCCCGGAAGCGCTGGAACGCTGGCAGCAGGAGCATACCGTTACGCTCGCATCAGATGACTGCTATCTTAGCGGTGCAAACCTGCGCACCAAAGCAACAACCTCCTCCACTTCGTTAGGCATGCTGACCTGCGTCCCTGCAAAGATTCTTGGCGAAAAAAAAGGTAAGGATTTCACTTGGGTGCATGTGAATATTGGCGGCGTTACAGGGTGGGTCGCAGACAACTACGTTTCCCGTGCCAGCAGCTTCACCACGGATGATTTTAACTATCGGGCGTATTGCCGCGCATATGCTCGTCGCACCCCTATCGCCCGTACCCTGCGGGATACCACGCTTACCGACCAAAATGGTAAAACGCTTACAACGCTCCCTGCCGGAACGTTCATGCACGTTCTGACCCGAGGCAAGCCGTCTCTGCTGGTATGCGTCCCGGACGGCACGCTGGGCGTACGGCCCGATACACAGACGGGGCAGGTGGGGTTCATTCAAGGAAGCGATGTAGAGGTTGCTCCAAGTCTGCTGGTGATGAAATATGCAGGTGCGGAATAAAGAAACAGCAAGGGCCATGAGACACCCGCTCATGGCCCTTATTTTATTCACGTCTTACAGCGTTTCCCGGTCAATTCTCCGATTCTTAAAGTAATACTCCCGGTCATGCTCTGAAACAGGGCGCAGCACATGGCAGGGGTTGCCCACCGCAATCACGTTATCCGGCAAGTCCCTCGTCACAACGCTGCCTGCGCCGATCACAACATTATCGCCAATGGTGATGCCTGGCAGCACAATGACCCCTGCGCCCAGCCAGCAGTTTTTACCGATGTGAATCGCCATATTGTACTGATAGGTGGCAGCGCGCAGCTTCGGGTCAATGGGATGGCCCGCCGTGGCAAGGGTCACGTTAGGGCCAAACATGGTACCGTTGCCTACATAAATGTGCGTATCATCCACCACGGTCAGGTTGAAGTTAGCATAGACGTTTTTGCCAAAATGCACATGCGCGCCGCCAAAGTTGGCATGGAAGGGCGGCTCAATATAGCAGCCTTCTCCCACCTCGGCGAACATTTCCCGCATCAGCTGCTGACGCTTTTCCCCTTCAGAGGGCCGGGTCTGGTTAAAATCATACAGTCTTTCCAGGCACTGGGTCTGGCGCACTACGATCTCCTCATCGCCAGGCAGATACAAGTCGCCAGTGTGCATGCGTTCCGTCATCTTGCTCATGAGCAATTGCTCCTTTGCGTTTACGCTATTTTTGTGTATACATTATAGCATGCTGAAGAAGGTAGTGTTCAGCGAGGATGTTTGGCTTTTCATGCACAAAAGGCAAACACATCCTGCTCCCTCACATCATCTCATCCTCATACACCACGCGAAACACCTCAAACACCAGCTGCTGCTCCGGGGAAAACACATAGCCCAGCTCCCGGCCCTCTGCCATCAGAAAGTTCCGCTGCCGAATGCGCCAGCCCTCCAGGGTCGTGTCCTCGCCTTCCCACAGCGCCTGCTCCGCCGTCACCGCACTGTAGGGCAAGATCAGCACGTTCACCGTCTGAATGACGCAGCGGGGAACGCCCTCCCAGGTGGTGACGATGGAAAGATCGCCGCGGCGGGGCGGGCGCAGACCGCGCTGCTGAAACGCCGTCAGGCTGGTGACTGTGGCGCGCTTCACGCCGCTGAGGGTCAGCCCCAAAGCGCGCTCCGCGCCTGCGGGCGTGGCGTCAAAGTGAAAGCAGTCCTGCCAGCGAACGCTTTTGTCCAGTCCCTTGACGAACAGAAAGCGCCGCCAGAAGGCCTCGATCTCCGAGCGCAGGTTCATGACTTCCGCTCCGCATCGCAGTAGATGCAGCGGTAGATATGCCGCGCACGGTCGGTCAGCTTGAATACATGGTCCAGCGCAGGCTCAACCGAAGTGATACACCGGGGATTCTTGCAGCGAATGACGTTGGTCAGCTGCTCGGGCAGCCCAATATGCTTCTTTTCCGCCACCTGACCGTCCTCAATAATGTCGATGGTCACGTCCGGATCGATGTAGCCCACCACATCCAGATCCAGATCGATCACGTCGTCAATCTTGATGATGTCCTTGCGGCCCATCTGCTCCGACTTCACGTTCTTGATAATGGCGACAGAGCATTCCAGCTCATCCAGATGCAGATATTTGTAAATGTCCATGCTGCGGCCCGGCTGGATGTGGTCGATGACGATGCCCTGCTTAATGCTGTCAATCTTCATTTGCGGCCTCCAACAGTTTCAGAATCAGCGCCATACGGGCGAAGCGCCCGTTGCGGGTCTGGGTGAAATACAGCGCCCGGGGATCGTCATCCACCTTGGGCGAAATTTCGTTGACCCGGGGCAGCGGATGCAGAATTGCCATGTCCGGCTTGGCAGTCAGCAGCTTTTCGGGGGTCAGGATATAGGTATCCTTCAGGCGAACGTAATCGGCCTCGTTAAAGAAGCGTTCCTTCTGCACACGGGTCATGTACAGCACGTCCAGCTGCGGCATGGCCTCCTCCATGGATTCCACCTCGGTGAAGGGAATGCCGCGATCCAGCAGCTCCCGGGTGATGTAGGCCGGGACCTTCAGCTCAGGCGGGGAGATCAGCACAAAGGACACACCCTCATAGCGGCTCATGGCGTGGATCAGGCTATGCACCGTGCGCCCGAACTTCAGGTCGCCACACATGCCGATGACCAGATGGTCCAGCCGTCCCTTGGCGCGGCGGATGGTCAGCAGGTCGGCCAGCGTCTGGGTGGGGTGATTATGCCCGCCGTCACCCGCGTTGATGATCGGAACGCTGCTCTTTCGGATAGCTGCCATGGGCGCGCCCTCCTTGGGGTGGCGCATAGCGATAATGTCGCAGTAGCCGCTGACCACGCTAATGGTATCCGAAAGAGTCTCGCCCTTGGTGGCAGAGGTGTTGTCCGCCGAGGAGAAGCCCAGCACACTGCCGCCCAGGCTCAGCATGGCGCTTTCAAAGCTGAGGCGGGTGCGGGTGCTGGGTTCAAAAAACAGCGTCGCAAGAATCTTGCCGTGCAGCCGATCCTCATACTTGGCGCGGTTCGCCATCATGTCGTCCGCCGTATCCAGAATGTCCTGAACTTCCTCCACGGAGAAATCGGTAATGTCGATCAAATGTCGCAAAAACAGCGCTCTCCTTTCCTTCGTTACGGTCACGGTCATCACAGAGAAACCTTTTTGTTCAGCATCCATCCACAGCCCAGCAGGCTGAGGATCACCTCTGCCCCCTCCAGCGCCAGCCGCGGCACCATAAAACGCATCAGCGCTGAGAGGTCGCTTATGGGAACCGGCACCGCTGTCTCGGACAGATAGATCGGCTCCATGACCTGCAAAAGCGGGTCGGGCAGCAGGGATTGCAGCTGCATCAGCCCCGCATACACCAGCAGGAAAATCAGCACGGAGGCGAAGCCCCGCCACTTCTTATCCCGGAAGCAGGTGTGGCTGAGCGTGGTGGCAAAATACGCCACAGCACAGAAGGACAGGATGGACAGCAGCACCATCATCAGGTAAAACGCAGCGTACAGCAGCAGCTGGTTGACCGAGATGCCATACTCCGCCAGCGTTTTGTCCAGGTAATGCAGCATGAGCTTCAGATCCAGCCGTTCGGACATGACCATCATGTAGTCCCCTACCACCAGCACACCGCACAGGCAGCACAGCAGCAGGCCGTTGAAGAAGGTATAGATATACTTGCTTGCCATGATCTTCATCCCGGAGTTTGGCGTCATAAAGAGCAGATAGGCGCTCTTGGACTTCATCTCCGAGGAGAAACTGGTCACGCCGCGAATGAGGATGAACGCCAGCGCAGCCAGCGAGGCCAGTCCCAGCAGGCCGATGCCCAGCGCCATCAGATCCTCCCGGTTCATTTCCAGGGAGACAACGAAGAATACCTCCAGCAGCACGATGATGCCGATCAGCGTCAGCATCGCCGTGCGGGAGCGGCGAAACTCATATTTCAGCAGCTTCAGCATATCACTCCGCCTCCCTTCCGCCATAGACCTTCAGGTACATGTTTGTCAGCGAACCGTTCTGTGCCTCCAGCGCCTGCCGGGGACCCATGCACTCGATCACGCCCTGCTTCATGAAGATGGCCTCATCAATGAAGTCGTTCATTTCATCAAACAGGTGGGTGGAGATCAGCAGGGTGCGCCCCTGCCCGCGGCTGCGGGTGATCTCGCTGATGACCTGGGTGCGCGTCAGCAGGTCTACGCCGTTCAGCGGCTCGTCAAACATCATCACGTCCGCATCCCGGCTGAGGATCAGCGCCAGCCGCAGCTTGGCATTCATGCCGGAAGACAGAGCGCGTATCTTGTCCCGCGGGTTCAGCTCCATGCGCGTAAGCATGTCCTGAAACTTTTCCCGGCTGAAATCCTGAAAGAAATCCGCGTAGTATTTGCCTGCATCCGCCACGTTCATGTAGGTGTAAAAGTAGCTTTCCGTGGGCATGTAGGCAATTCGGCGCTTTGTTTTCGGGCCGACCGGCATGCCGTCCAGCAGGATCTCGCCGCTGGTGGGCTTGGTCAGGCCCACGATCATTTTCATCAGCGTAGTCTTACCGCTGCCGTTCGGACCCAGCAGCGCATAGGTCTTGCCCGGCTCAAACTGCACCGAGAGATTCGATACGGCGATTTTATTCATGTAGCGCCGCGTTACATGCTGAAGCTCCAGCACAGGGTATTCCCTCCTTTTTGATGGACGTGTGGGGAAATGCTTATGTTTGGCAAGGTGCAGGAGGCCAGAGCGCAGCACCTCATCCGGCAGCGCACAGCGCTGCCACCTTCCCCAAAGTGGAAGGCAGGGTTCCTGGAAAGCCTTCCCCTCTGGGGAAGGTGTCGCGTAAGCGACGGATGAGGTTTTTCGTCCTTCTCCTTCGCGCCTTGCAAAAAAGAGGCGGAAACGTTTCCACCTCCTTGGACCTTAATGCTGCATCCAGCTTTCGTCGCTGGGGTTATCGCGGAACTTCAGCAGCCGCTCCACGTCGCTTTCCTGAATGTAGCCTTCCTTGGCAGCCACCTCCACCAGCACGTCCAGGTTGGACAGGGAAACGTTTTTGACCTTGGCCTCTGCCAGACGGTCAATGCCCTTCTTCATGCCGTAGGTAAAGATGGAAACGATGCCCAGCACCTCTGCGCCTGCTTCGCGCAGCACCTGCACCACCTCCAGCACGGAGCCGCCGGTGGAAATCAAATCCTCCACCACCACGACCTTCGCGCCCTTCTCCAGCTTGCCCTCAATCTGGTTCTGCCGGCCATGATCCTTGCTGCCGCTGCGGACATAGCCCATGGGCAGGTCCATCAGGTGGGCGGTGATGGCGGCATGCGCGATGCCGGCGGTAGAGGTACCCATCAGCATTTCCACGTCCGGGTAATTTTCCTCAATGAGCTTCTTCAGGCCGTTCTCCACATCGTCGCGAACGCCGGGCGCAGACAGGGTGAGCCGATTATCACAGTAGATGGGGCTTTTGATGCCGCTGGCCCAGGTGAAGGGGTCGTCGGGGCGCAGGAATACCGCATGGATCTTCAGCAAATCCTTGGCAATCTTTTTCTTCATCAGAGGTTTGCTCCTTTTCAGTCGTGGGAAGAATCTCCCCCTGCCGCCCTAGGAGCGGCTGTCCTCTCTCTGCGGAGAAAGACTTTTGGGGAGTTAGCTTCATGCAGGCAAGGCCGGGTGCGGAGCTTCCATGCCGGAAGCTCCGCACCCGGCGCTGCTGCTTAATACGCCTTGGCGAAGTACATGACCTTCTTGGCCTTCTTGCCGCAGCACACGCAGGTATCGCCGCAGGCTTCGCCCTCCTGATCGAAGGGCATGTTGCGGCTGGAGGCGTTGAACTTCTCCTTGATCGCGTCCTCGCAGGCACGGTCGCCGCACCACATGGCCTTGGCAAAGCCATCCTGCACGGCCTCGCCCAACTCATCCATGTTGTGGACGACCTTGGTGTGGCTGTCGCGGAAGTCCTTGGCCTGGTTGAACAGGGTCTGCTGAATATCGTCCAGCAGGGCGGGGAGCTTCTCCATCAGCTCAGTGGTGGGGATGGTGAACTTTTCGAGGGTGTCGCGGCGCATCGCCATGACCACGCCGTTTTCCAGATCGCGGGGGCCGATCTCCAGACGCACCGGCACGCCCTTCAGCTCCCAGTCGTTGAACTTATAGCCGGGGCTTACGCTGTCGCGGTCGTCCAGCTTCACGCGGTAGCCCGCTTCCTTCAGCTCTGCCGCCAGCTTCTCACAGGCCTCGGTCACGCCGGGCTTGTGCGCCGCCACAGGGATAATGACCACCTGAATGGGCGCAATGACGGGGGGCAGACGCAGGCCGCGGTCATCGCCGTGGGCCATGATAATTGCGCCGATCAGGCGGGTACTCACACCCCAGCTGGTCTCATGGACGTAGGTCAGCTTGCCTTCCTTATTCTGATACTGAATATTGTACGCTTCGGCGAAGTTGGTGCCGAAGTTATGGCTGGTACCAGCCTGCAGGGCCTTGCCGTCGTGCATCATAGCTTCCATGGAGTAAGTCGCACGCGCACCGGCAAACTTTTCCTTCTCGCTCTTCTGGCCCGTATACACCGGCAGCGCCAGGCACTTCTCGGCGACCTCCTTATACACGCCAAGCATCTGCATGGTTTCTTCCTGGGCCTCCTCCGCCGTGGCGTGGATGGTGTGACCCTCCTGCCACAGGAACTCGCTGGTGCGCAGGAAGGGACGGGTGGTCTTTTCCCAGCGCATGACGGAGCACCACTGGTTCAGCTTCATGGGCAGGTCGCGCCAGGTCTGCACCCACTTGGCATACATGGTGCAGAAAATGGTCTCGCTGGTGGGGCGCACCGCCAGACGCTCCTGGAGCTTTTCCGTGCCGCCCTGGGTGACCCACGCTACCTCGGGCGCGAAGCCCTCCACATGCTCGGCTTCCTTCAGCAGCAGGCTTTCGGGAATCAGCATGGGGAAGTAAGCATTTTGATGGCCCGTCGCCTTAAAGCGGCTGTCCATTTCCTGCTGAATGCGCTCCCAGATGGCATAGCCATAGGGACGAACGATCATGCAGCCGCGCACGGGGGCGTAATCGCACAGCTCCGTCTGAAGAATCACATCCGTGTACCACTGGGAGAAATCCTCGCTGCGGGGTGTGATGTGGGTAACAAATTCCTGCTTGCCTTGCTTGGCCATGGGGTAACCCTCCTTACAATTTGCGGCGGGGCAGAAAAAAAGCCTTCCGTCGCTGCACGTTTCTTGCAGGGACGAAGGCTGTCCTTCGCGGTACCACCCAGCTTAGAGCGGAAACAACGCCGCCCTCACTCATTGCGCGTCCTTTCACGGGGACGAAACGGCGGGGATTAGCCGCTGCTCCGGGCGGGGACATGCCGCGCTCCCGTCGCGCCTTGCACCATGCGGCGCGCTCTCTCTGCGGGGGAAACGGCAATGAGGCCCTTCATTGCATTTCTGGGGGCATTATATCATTTCTCCCGCCCTTTGGCAAGCACGAGAATTTCCGAACGAGCAATGCCTCAATCCGAAATTTCGCACGGAAAATGACGAATTTTCACTTGCAATTGCCTGGAAATAAGTGGTATACTGGTGCATGAATTGGTAAATGCGCGGCGTGTGCCGCAAAAAAGAGAGGAGCCTCTTACTTATGAAGAAGCTGTTGGCCCTGGTTCTGACCCTGGCGCTGGCGCTGGGCTGCGTGTCCCTCGCGTCTGCGGAAACCACTGGCAAGAGCGTGCTGCTGCTCGTCCCCAGCACGGAGGGCAGCTATTTCTCCGCCTCCGTTCTGGCGGTGAAGGAGCTGGAAACCAAGTACCCCGGCACCACCACCGAGACCATTGCCATGGGCGCGATCCCCATGGAAAAGGCCAGCGCGGAATATGAGCTGGAATCTTACCTGCCCTTCTTCGAGGACGCCTGCCAGAGCGGCAAGTACGACCTCATCATCACCATGGGCGCTGAGTGCAACGCCGCGCTGATCGCCGCTGCGCAGAAGTACCCCGAGCAGAAGTTCTTCAGCGCCGACCTGCAGGGCATTGAGAACAGCAGCCTGGCGACCGAGCCGCTGAGCAATGTGTACGGCCTGATGTACAAGAGCAAGGACATCGGCTATCTGGCTGGCTATGTGGCCTGCCAGGTGACCACCAGCGACATGCCCAACGCCAACGCTGACAAGAAGGTCGGCGTGATCGTGGGTATCGACGCTCCCGGCCTGAACGAGTACATCGGCAGCTTCTGCCAGGTGTGCAAGGAGCAGGGCGTGACCGTGTACATCGACTACGCGGGCGACTTCATCCCGGACTTTGCCCCCGCCGTTGCCGAAAAGGCGAAGGCCATGTATGACGCAGGTGTGGACGTGATCTGGCAGGTGGCTGGCAGCGCCGGCTCCGGCGTGTTCACCGCTGCGAAGGAAGCTGGCAAGTATGCCTTCGGCGTGGACTGCGACCAGACCAAGACTATGGCTGACCCCGAGGAAGCCGCGACCATCGTGACCTCCTTCTATGCCGACTACGCCGCCGCCATCGACAGCGTGTATGCCTCCGTGCTGGACGGCACCTTCCAGGGCGGCACCTATCCCCTGGTGGGTCTGGCCGAGGGCTTCATCGGCTATGCCCACAACGACCAGTTCACCGCGATGGTTCCCCAGAGCATTCAGGACAGCATCGTGTCCCTGTACGCTTCCATGAAGGAGAACCCCGTGGAGGTGTTCAGCGTGGTGGCTGATCCCGAGGGCTGGGAAACGCTGAAGGCTGAGGTTGCTCCCCAGGAGTAAGGCTGAAAAAGCAAGTAAAGATAGGACCATCCCTCCCCGCGAGCAAAAGCGGAGAGGGATGGTCTTTGTTCTTTTGAAAAAGGCCTGTCCCCTTTTCTCAGGAACAGGCCTTTTCTCCCAGCACAAAGCAGTCAGCCCTTATGCCAGCTTTTCCACGCCTTCCTTCGTAATAATGGCATAGCACAGCGGCGCGGGCGGCACTGCCGTCTCCGAGAACGTCAGCGCGGCGCGGATGGCTGCTTCCGCCTTGCCGGCGTCCTCCTCGGTGCGGGCGTACAGCGTGCAAAGCTCCGTGTCGGGCGTAACCTTGTCGCCAATGCGCACGGGCAACACAAAGCCTACGCTGTAGTCCAGCTTGTCGGACTTCTGCGCACGGCCCGCGCCCATGGCCTGCGCTGCAAGACCGAGGGCCTGCGTGTCCATCGCCGCCATGTAGCCGGTGCAGTTGCAGGTGACCTTGCGCACCACCTTGGCCTGGGGCAGCAGCGTCACATCATCGCACACGCGCGGGTCGCCGCCCTGGGCCGCAATCATTTCCTTGAACTTGTTCAATCCGGCACCGCTGTCCAGCGCCTCCTGCAGCAGCGCACGACCTTCCTCGGGCGTGGCGGCGCGACCTGCGCAGACCAGCATGTGACTGCCCAGCAGCAGGGAAACCTCCAGCAGAGCGCCCTTTGTGCGGCCCGACAGCACGTCGATGGCATCCTTGACCTCCAGCGCATTGCCCACATGCGTACCCAGCGGCTCCTGCATGCCGGTGACGATGGCGGTGACGGGCTTGCCTGCCAGCGTACCAATGTCCACCATGGCCTTGCCAAGCTCAATGCTGCCCTCCAGCGTATGCATGATCGCACCGCTGCCGGTCTTCACGTCCAAGACGATGGCGTCCGCACCGCTGGCAAGCTTTTTGCTCATGATGGAGCTGGCAATCAGCGGCAGACTGTCCACCGTGGAGGTCACGTCCCGCAGGGCATACAGCGTGCCGTCCGCCGGGGCCATGGACTTGGTCTGCCCAATGACCGCCACGCCGATGCGCTGCACCTGCGCGATGAAGGTCTCCTCATCCAGATCGACCCGCATGCCGGGGATGGATTCCATCTTATCCAGCGTACCGCCGGTATGGCCCAGGCCGCGCCCGCTCATTTTGGCGACGGGTACGCCGCAGGCCGCCACCAGCGGCGCCAGCACCAGCGTTGTGGTATCGCCCACGCCGCCGGTGGAATGCTTGTCCACCTTCACGCCGGGAATGCGGCTCAGGTCGGCAATTTCCCCGGAATGCGCCATCGCCATGGTCAGTTCCTTGGTTTCGACCGCAGTCATGCCGTTCAGGCGGATCGCCATCAGCAGCGCTGCGATTTGGTAATCAGGAATGGTATGCTCCGCCGCGCCCTTGACGAACCAGGCAATCTCCTCCTGCGTCAGTGCCTGACCGAGCTTTTTCTTCGTAATAATGGCTACCATGTTCATTGCAGTCACGCTCCTTGCAAGTGATAGAAGAAGCAGCAGAGCGGAGCGTCCGCCGCGCAGACGCTCCGCTCCGGGCGCAGAAGGTCTGCGCCGCTTCGTCCTGTCTATTGTGGATGAGTTATCCAATTCGCCGCCGGGGCCGTTTCTCCTGCTTGCGGGGCGGCAGGCAGGCGCTTACACCCAGGCCAAACCCCAGCGCAAAGGCGATCCACGCCGGAATTGGCAGGCCCAGCCATTGCGGAATGCCCTGAGCAAGACAGACCACGCAGCCGCCCAGCAGCAGCGCCGCCGCCAGCACGGCGCAAATCACACGGTTCAGCTGCCGTTCGCTGAGGGCAAGGCCCTCCTTGGCGCGAACGTCCACGGTGACGCGGGCCTGTCCCTTGTTTGCCGTGCGCAGCAGATCACTGACCTGTGCCGGGAGCCGCGCAGCCTTTTTGAAGGAGCCGCGCAGATCGGTGGTAAACTCCAGCGTGGCGTGCTTCAGGTCAAAATCCTCCATGCGCTGCTGCGCCACCTGCCGGGTGACGATCGCCATGATGGAGGTCTCCGGGCTGAGCTGGAGCAGCACGCCCTCAATGGTCATGCAGCCCCGGGCCAGCATGGTCATGCCGCTGGGCATGGCAACGTGGTTGCGCTTCGCCATGTCCATCAGCTCCTCCAGCATTTTGCCCAGGTCCAGCCCCGCCAGGGATGCGGACTCATACTTGGAGAGGAAATCGTCGATGTCGCTGGTCAGCTGCATGCTGTCCACCGGGCCGGTGATCTTGCCCATCGCCATGACGATCTGCCGCAGGCTTTCCACATCATGGGCGGAAATGGCGGATACCGCGTCCCGCATAAGCTTGCGATCCCGGGCGGTGATGCGGCCCATCATGCCCATGTCCAGCCAGACGATCTTTCCATCCCGGATGCGGATGTTGCCCGGATGAGGGTCCGCATGGAAGAAGCCATCCTGCACGATCTGCTTGACGTAGTTGTCCGCCAGCTTATCGCCGATGTCCTTCAGGTCATAGCCCGCCGCCAGCAGCGCCTGCTGATCCAGCAGGGAATAGCCCGCGATGTATTCCATGGTCAGCAGGGTCTCACAGCACAGCTCGGGATACACACGGGGGCAGGTGATGCAGCGGATGTTGTCGTTTTTCTCGGCAAACTCCTGCAAATGCCGTGCCTCGTGCAGGAAATTCAATTCCTCCTGCGCTGTGGCCCACATCTCGTCCAGCACCATGTTCAGGTCCACAGTCTGATCCAGCCCGGTCAGGCGCATTACGCCCGCGCCCTTGCGCAGCAGGGCAATATCCTCCGCCATGGTGGGGCCGATGCCCGGGCGCTGAACCTTCACCACCACCTGCTGCCCGTCCGGCAGGGTCGCCAAATGGGCCTGCGCCATGGAGGCCGCGCCCAGCGGCTTTTCCGCAAAGGTGGCAAAGGCCTCGGTCATGGGCTTGCCCAGAGCCGCCTCCACCGTCTTCTGCACCGTTTCAAAGGGCATGGGCGCAACATCTGCGCGGAGCTTGGTCAGCTCCGCGCAGTAAGCGGCAGGCAGCACATCCGACCGAGTGGAGAAGATTTGTCCCAGCTTGATGAAGGTGGGGCCGAGCTCCTGCAAGATCAGCCGCAGCTTTTCCGGGTCCAGGCCCCGCTCCACATGATATTTCAGCAGAATGTCCGCGATCTCACGGCCGCGGCCCGTCTGCAATTCAGCCATTTTCTTTTTCATCATCGGCCTTTTCTTCCGTGGTCGTTTCGGCTTCCTTCGCCTCCAGCTCATCCGCCGCGTCCATGGCGTCCATCTGGCGACGCAGCTCCGCGCGCTGTTCAGGAGTCAGCTGACTCACGTCAATCTCCACGGTAGTGAGCTGCTCCACAGCGTCCTTGGCCTTGCGCTTTAGCTCCTCGCCGTATTCCCGGTTACGGTTCAGCGCATCCTGCCCCTTCGCAACCAGATCGTCGCAGACCTGGCTGCCCTTTTCCACCAGCGAATTATACAGCTTGCCGCCCTGCTCAACGACCGTTGCCGCCGCGCCGACCACACCATACAGCATATCCTTCAAGGTCTTTTCCAAATCACTCATGCTTCCGCGCTCCTTTCGCAGTTCACAAAGAAGGGACGTTCTTCCCTTCTGCTGCTCATTATAGAACGACCGCACCCAAAAGAAAAGGACATTTCAGCCGAAACGTCCTTTTTGCGGGGGAAAAGTAGCACGGTATGCTCCTACTTCGCAATCCACCCCGCCCCGCCGTGCAAGGCGACCACATAATACCCTTCCGTTTCCAGCAAAACAGGCAGACGTTCCCCCGTGGGGAGCAGCGCCACCCGCGGCGCGTCTGCTTCGCCATAGGCCAGGACGGGCGTTTCCTGCTCCGTCTCAAAATAAGGCGGGTCAATGACCACATACTCCGCGCGAACCCAGCCTGCCGCCGCACCATCGCTGTAATAAGCGTTGATCCAATTTCCCTGCTGTTCCTAGGTGAAAAAATATCGCTTCTCGCTATCACCACGCAGCGTGGTCAGTACCTCGGAGGATGCTGACGGCGCTGCCCGTACCGTCAGTTCTTCACAGAGAATCACTGCTTTCCGCGCTTCGATACCGGAAAAGGCTTCAAAATCTGCATCCACCCCTTCCGGCGGAATCACCGCCGCCTGCGCCATAGCCGGAAGCAACAATGCTGCTAATAGTGCTGTCAAACGTCTCATAGAGCTTGCCTCCTTTTGTCTATACAACGTTCGGTGTACAAAAATACTTCCCTCTTTTTTGGCAAACAGCCCGCCACAGCAGTTCCTTACTTCCCTGCCATGACGGGCATCTTCCATTCCTATGCTTTCTTACTCTGCGTTATCCGCTGCGCTCTTGCCTGCCGTCACCACAACGGTCATGCCCAGCCGGGTCTGCTCCGGCGCATCAAAGGCAATGTATGCCTTGTACGCTGCATCGCCGCTGGTGGCGGAGCTGACGTGCGAGATCATCTTCACCACGCCGGTGTGCTTCTCTGCGTTCTCATCGTCCCAGGTGAAGGTCAGGTTCACCGTGTCGCCCTCGCTGATCTCCGCCAGATCGTATTCATCCACGGAGATCTCCACCTGCAATTGATCCTTGGGGTATACCGTCAGCAGCGTTTCGCCCTTGTTCACCGTGGCTCCGGCGCTGACGTTCAGCTGCGCCACAATGCCGCTGACCTCGGAAACGATATCGTTGCTCGTGGCATACAGACCATCCAGACTGCCGGTTACTGTCTCAAACAGCAGCTGACCGCGCTGCACCGTGTCGCCGTCCTGCACATGCATGCGCAGAATGCTGCCCGTGCCGGAGACCGCCGTCTCCGCCGTGCGGGAGACCGTGCCGCGGCCCAGGCGGCTGGTAGTTGCCAGGTCGGACGTGCGATAGATGTAGACCGTTTCCTCCATCAGCAGCTCGCCGCTGGTGGTCTCCACGGTGTAGCTGGTGCCGCTGACCGCCGTGACAACGCCCTCTGCCGTGTGCGCGCCGTCCGCCGTGCAGGAGATATAGACCTTCTCGCCCAGGTTCACATAGCGGGTCTCGCTGCTGTTATAGGCCTTGCTGATGGAAGCGGAGATGGTGTATTTCTCGCTGGGGGTAATGTACAGCACCGCGCCGTAACGCTGGCTGACCGTGTCCACCGCGTCGCCCGCCTGTCCAAACACGCCGCTGATGGTGCCTGCGTGGGGCGCGTAGACCTTCGTGGTCTCCAGCGTGCAGATGGTGTCGCCCAGGGAAATTTCCGCGCCCTCCTTCAGCGTCAGGCTGGAAACCGTGCCGCCAAAGGGCGCGGTCACGCTGACCGCTTCCCCGGCAACGACGGAGCCGTCAAAGGTCGTTTCTGCCAGCGCCAGCAGGGGCGCTGCGGATAGCGCTGCCGTCAGCAGCAGGGACATTGCTTTTCGAAACATGGGATATGCCTCCTTTGCTTGTTCAAAAATCATGCTGCGCTTACATTCTGCGCAATGCGTCAATGGGGTTCAGGCGGCTGGCCTTTCGCGCGGGAGACCAGCCAAAGATGATGCCCACGGCAGCGGAGAAGCCCACGCCCAGGGCAATGGCGCTGTAGGACAGGGCAAAGCCCGTCCCCATGGCGGAGCAGAGGATGGCGGACAGGGCGATGCCCAGCGCCACGCCGATGAGGCCGCCCACCATGGACAGCAGGAAGGACTCGATCAGAAATTGCAGCTGGATCTGCCCCGGCTCCGCGCCGATGGCCTTCTTCAGGCCGATCTCCACGGTGCGTTCAGTCACGCTGGTCAGCATCATGTTCATGATGCCGATGCCGCCCACCAGCAGTGCGATGGAGGCGATACCGCCCAGCAGCATGGACATCATGGAAAGCATGCTGGTCATGGTGTCCTCGATCGCGTCCATGGTGGTGATGGTGTAGGTATCGTCCTCATAGCTGAACAGCGCGTCCAGGAAGGTTTCCAGCTCGGCCTCCACGGTGCTGGAGGCGCTGGCGCTGTCCAGGTACACCGTCAGGTTGGTGACAAGGCTTTCGCCATTCATTTTCAGGGCAGTGGTGTAGGGGATCACCACGTCCGCCGTGCCGCTCATCATGCCCGACACCGAGCTGTCGCCGTCCTCGCTCAGCACACCGATGACCGTGAAGCTGCGCCCCGCAAGGTACAGCGTCTGCCCGATGGGGTCCGCACCGTAGAAGAAGTTCTCCACCAGGTCCTGCGAGATCAGGCATACCCGGCTGGACTGATCCACATCCAGCGGCGTAATGGTCCGCCCGCGCGCCACCAGCCCCGCGTTTACCTCAAAGTAATAGGCGTTGCGTCCGCTGACGGACTGTGAAGACTCATAGCCGCTCTCGCTGGCGACTGTCGCGGAAAGGCTCACCGTGGGGGATACGCCTGCGATATGCTCCAGCGCGGTCATGTCCGTCATGTCCTCGGCAGAAAGGCCCGCCTTCAGGTCGCTGCCGGGAGCCGAAAGCGTCAGCGTTCCCGCGCCCATGGAGGTAAAGGAGTCCGACAGCGTGGAGGACACGCCGGAAATGGTCGTCACCAGGGCAATGACCGCCGTTACGCCGATCATAATACCCAGGATAGTCAGGAAGGAGCGCATGCGGTTTTGGCAGATGTTGCTCACCGACATGCGCACACTTTCCACAAACATGGTACAACCTGTGGAAAACTTGTGCAGCAGCTTTTTCATGCGAAGGTCGCCTCCTCCGCTTCCGTCAGTTCCCCGTCGATGATATGCACTACCCGGCGGGCATGCCTGGCAACGCTCAGGTCGTGGGTGATCATCATAATGGTGTTGCCCTCGCCGTTCAGCTCCTCAAACAGGTCCATGATCTGATGGCCGGTGTACTGATCCAGCGCGCCGGTGGGTTCGTCCGCCAGCAGAATGCTGGGATGGGTCACCAGCGCCCGGGCAATGGCAACGCGCTGCTGCTGACCGCCGGAAAGCTGATTGGGCGTGTGGTGCAGCCGATCCTGCAGGCCCACCTTCACCAGCATTTCCTCAGCGCGGCGGGCGCGCTCCCGGGGACGCACCCCGGCGTAGATCAGGGGAAGCTCCACATTCTTCATGGCGTCCAGCCGGGGCATCATCTGCGAGTTCTGGAAAATGAAGCCGATCTCCCGGCTGCGGATGTGGCTCAGTTCCTTTTCGTCCAGGTCGGCAATGCGCTGGTTTTGCAGGATGTATTCGCCCTCCGTGGCCTGATCCAGGCAGCCCACGATGTTCATCAGCGTGCTTTTGCCGCTGCCCGAGGGGCCCAGCACCGAAAGGTATTCCCCCGGCGCAACGTCCAGATCAATGCCCTTCAGGATAGTCACGGTCTCCTCACCCAGATAGTAATTCTTCACGATGCCGCGCATACGGAAGAAGATGTTCTGTTCGCTCATCCTTCTTCCCCCTTATTGCCGGTTGCCACGATTGCTGCCACCGTTTCCACCGTTGCCGCCGCCAAAGCTGCCACCGCCGCCGAAGCCGCCGCTGAAATCACCGCCGGGGAAGCTGCCGCTGAAATCGCTGCCAAAGCTGCCGCTGGGGGCGCTGGGCATGTCTCCGCCGCCGCCAAACAGGGACATCAGGCTGTTCAGGCCCGTGGAGCCGCTGGTCGTTTCCTGTTTCTCCACATATACCATGTCGCCCTCGTTCAGCCCGGAGGTGATCTCGGCATAGCTGTCGTTGCTTACGCCCACGGTGACGGCGACCTTCTGCATGCTGCCGCTTTCGTCCTTCATGTAGACGTAGGCGCTGTTGTCCTTGTCAAAGGACAGGGCGCTCTTGGAAAGGATGACCACATCGGTGGCTTCCTCCTGGGGGATGGTCACCGTCACCGCCATGCCCGGCAGCACAGGACAGGGCGCTCTTGGAAAGGATGACCACATCGGTGGCTTCCTCCTGGGGGATGGTCACCGTCACCGCCATGCCC
>CAKTYE010000031.1 GCA_934631985.1 uncultured Clostridia bacterium
CAGCGGGCCTTCAGCAGCATTTTCAAATTTGCAATGTCATATTTCAGCAGGAAACAATCCGTGACCTTTTCATCGGTGGAGAGAGAGCGAACCAGTGCGCTGGCCTGGGCCACCCGGTCCAGAGCCATCTGCTCATAGTCCTCCTCCTCTGCGCTGGACCATCCAATCTCCGAAAGGGTACGCTTTGCTTCCTCATAGCTTGAGGTGGAAAGCAGTCTTTCCAGGCGACTGGCATCCATGGCTTCGCGCTGCTTCAGGCTCAATACGCCCACAGCGTAGTTTACGCTTTCCTGCGGCATTGCCAGCCCTCCTTTCCGTGAAATTGGTGGTCAGTTACCGGGGAACAAGGTCTGCGCCACCTGGGCCTCCAACTCCAGCCGCTGGCTGTTCAGGAAGGCCTCGTAGGTGCAGTTGATTTCCGTATCGTGCTTTGCCAGGACCAGGCCGCTTGCGCCCGGGCACTTATCACCTGCAAGGGTCAGCTTTGCGGGCTTCCCCTTGGCTGCAAGCGCTGCGTTCGCGTCTGCAAGGAATTTGTCATCCATCCAGCCGTCGTTCTCCGCGCCCACAATCAGCGTCTCGTCACCCTCCGCCAGCTCCGTCAGAGAGGTCAGCAGAAAGGCGCGGGCCTGCGCGGCGGGCATGGCCTTCATCTTGGTCAGGGCCAGCGCAAAGGCCTGATCCATCATGCGGCGCTTGTCCGCCAGCAGCAGCTTGCGCTCGTCCAGCTCCGCCATGCGCTGCATGCGGGCCGTGGCGGCCTCCGCGTCCTGTTTGGCACGGGCTTCGGTCTGCGCGCGGGCGGCGGCGATCCGCTCGTCCGACGCTTTCTTCATGCCCTGAGCACGATCGTTGGCATCCCGCAGGGTCGCGGAGGCGTTCTCCTTCGCATCCTGCAAAATCTTGTCCAGGATCGCTTGTGCGTTCATGCGCGTTCAGCCTTTCTTACAGCTTGATGGCATTCACAGCCAGGAAGGAAACCAGCAGCGCCAGCACGGCGTAGGTCTCGACCATAACGGTCATGGTGATGCCCTTACCGCTCATCTCGGGGCGCTTGCCGGTCATCAGCATGGCAGAGGAAGCGACCTTGCCCTGCTTCAGCGCGGAGAAGTAGCCGACGATGGCGATGGGCAGCGCGGCAATCACCAGCTCCAGGCCCTGGGTGATGGTCACAGCCTTCAGCGCGCCGGACAGAATGCCGGTGTTGATCATGATGATCACGGCGATCAGGAAGCCATAAATACCCTGGGTAGCAGGCAGCAGCTGCAAAACCAGCAGCTTGGAGTTCACTTCGGGATTTTCGGTGGAAACGCCGGAAGCGGTCTCACCGCAGGCGCCCACAGCCTTTGAGGAGCCCATGCCGGGCAGCACAACCGCCAGTGCGGCGGCGACAAACGCGAGAACCAGACCCCATTCCATAGTTGTATCCTCCTTTTAATGTCTCTCTTTTCTTTTACGCCTCGTGAATGTTCACATAGCGTGTTTGGTACGTCAGGGGACGGAAGGCAACGCCGCCCTCCTCATAGAACTTGCCGAAGAATTCAATGTACTGCAGGCGGCAGGAGTGGACATACGCGCCTAGGGCGTTGATGCCCAGGTTGAACGCATGCGCGCCCACGAACAGCACGCTGCCGATAATCGCGCCCACGATGCCGCCCGAGAATACCATGCCCACCAGCTGGTTGATGACCATGCCGATAACGCCCGTCGCCAGACCCATGCCGAACAAACGCATGTAGGACAGAATGTCCGAGATCCAGCTCGTTGCGCCGTACAGCGCGCCCAGGCCGCTGATCAGCCGCTTGAAGGGATTCCTGCTCTTGGCACGCCCCGCCCAGATCAGGATGATCGCAACGCCTGTAATGGCCATCCACTTGCCGATCTCAGCGGCAGTGCCGCCCAGCACCAGCATGATAAGACCGCTGACCAGCAGCATCCAGCTGAGCTGGTCGAAGATCGCATCCTGCGGCTTGCCGCGCTTGACATTCATGTACATGCCCACGCCAAGGCCCGCAAACAGGTGGATCACACCCACGCCCATGCACACCACCATGACGGGCATGGGGTCGTTGATGGGGTCAAGGATGCTCTTGATCGGCAGATTGAAGCCGAACCAGGTGTTGTACACCGCACCGCAGAACACCGTGGCAATGGCGCTGTAGAACAGCACCCACAACAGCTTCTGATTGCTCTTGCCCGGCTTTTTCAGCTTGATGAGCAGCGGGATCGCCAGCGCCATGACCAGGCCATAGCCGGCGTCCGACAGCATCATGCCGAACAGCAGCGCGTAAAAGGGCGCCATGACGGCAGTCGGATCAACGCTCCCGGGCGCAGGCAGCGCGAAGCCCGTGACCACCGTCTCAAAGGGTGATGCAAATTTGTTATTGTGCAGCAGCACGGGAGGCTCGTCCCCCTCGGCAGGGTCATAGACCTCCACGGCACAGGTGGGCGAGAGCTTTTTCAGCGTCTCCGTCACCTGCTCCGCCTGCGCCGCAGGAACCCAGCCGCGCATCAGGAAGGCCGAACCCGTTCCGATGGTGCGCTGCGCAGCTTCCAGCTGATCGCGCTCAATCTGCTTGAGGTCGTACCAGATCTTCAGCCGCGTCAGCTGTTCAGACAGCTGCTGCCACTTCCCAGTCAGGCCTTCAAACTCCTTTTGCAGCGCTTCCCGCTTGCCCTGATAAGCTGCAAGCTGCTCCTGTACCGTACCCTGCATGTCGCCAAACTGGGCCGGGGCGAAGTTGCCGCCCTTCAGGGCCGCCGTCAGCTCCTGCTTCAGGGAAGCGTGTGCGGCGATCCAGACGTACACGGTGTCGCGTTCCTCTCCAAGCTCCTGCACATACACCGGGCCGCCTGCAAGCTGCTCGTTCAGTGCCTTCAGTCCGGCCTTGTTCATCGTGCCGGCATATTGCAGCACGTCCCGTGTGGAGCGGATGTCACACACCGGAATGTCCAGGTTTTTCCAGGCCTCCAATTGCTCCTGTGCCACCTGCAAGCGGGCCAGCTGGCCCTTCAGGTCGCCGCCGGTCTTTTCCAGGCCCTCGGCCTGATCCAACACCGCGACAAGCTCCTCCTCATGGCTTTGGATATACGCCACCTCGGACTGCTCCGCGTCCGGCAGATTGCCCATGAAGGGAGCCTTCTGCTTATTGTACTGGGATAGCTGACCGATGGTCCAGCGCAGCCGTTCCATCAGGCTGTCCAGCTGCGTCAGACGGGAGGTATCCTTGCTTTGATAGGCCTCCAGCGCTTCATCCCGAATGGGACTGACCTCCACGCAGCCCATTTTCTGCATGGCCTTCAGAAGCTTCCGCTGATCCTGCCGCATGGCCAGCAGGTCGATCCGTTTCATCTCAACTATGGCCATGACGCACGATCCTTTCGAAGATCTGGGTTGCCGCCTGATCCAGCCGTGCTTCCGCAGCCTTGCACAGGGCGGCGCGTTCATGGGCCAGCTCCTGGCTTTGCTTTTCCAGCGTCTCCGCCACGCGAAGGCGGTTCTGCTCCATCAGCTGCTGATACAGCCCGCGATGGTCGATGGCGGCGGCGCGTTCACGGGCCACGCAGGCCGCTTCCACACCCTTGAGCATGTCCCGCGCCTCGCGCTGTGCCTCGCTGCGCACCTGCTCCGCCTGGCCCTCCGCCTGCTCGATGCTTTGCAGAATTTCCAGCGACAAACCAATCACCACCTTTCTATTTGGGAAGCATGCTTCCCGGTGTGTTTTTCGCTATTACTTCGTGCCAAACAGGCGATCGCCCGCGTCGCCCAATCCAGGCACGATATAACCATGCTCGTTCAGCTTCTCATCCAGCGCTGCCACATAAATGTCCACGTCGGGGTGATCCTTCTGCATGCGCGCGATGCCCTCGGGCGCGGCGATCAGATTCACCAGACGGATGTGATGGCAGTCCCGCTGCTTCAGGAAGCTCACCGCCGCGCTGGCGCTGCCGCCGGTCGCCAGCATGGGATCCAGCACCAGCAGCTCACGGCTCTGCGCATCCGCAGGCAGCTTGCAGTAATATTCCACAGGCTCCAGCGTCTGCGGATCGCGATACAGGCCGATGTGGCCGATGCGGGCCGCGGGTACCAGCGTGGTCACGCCGTCCACCATGCCCAGACCTGCGCGCAGGATCGGCACGATGCCCAGCTTCTTGCCGGAGAGCATGCGAGTCTTGCAGGTGCAGACGGGGGTCTCCACCTCCACCTCCTCGGTGGGCAGATCGCGGGTCACTTCATACACCATCAGCATGGAGATCTCCTCCAGCAGCTCGCGGAACTCCTTCGCGCCGGTGTTCTTGTCACGCATGATGCTCAGTTTGTGCTGGATCAGGGGATGATCGAAAACGTGTACCTTACTCATAATGAACTACCTCCATATTTCTTTCGGAGCTGGTCTGCTTTTGTGAAAAAACGAACAAGCATCGTCACCTTCAGTGTCAGACGCTCATTCGTTTCAACACGGCTATGCTGTTTCCGGGAATCGGTCGCATACCCATTCAAACCTCGCCCCATTCAACCAAACTTTCTCGCTCATTATAAAGCAAATGGGAGCTTCTGGCAAGTGGTTTTTTGCACTATTCGGGAAAAAAGCAGGACAGTAATGCAAGGCTGTCACCACAATTTGTGAAAAATGTCCCAACCCTGTCAGCAGGCATGAAAAAAGGACCGCACTGTCCTCTAACAGCAGTGCGGTCCCTTGATGCAATTTTATGCAGCACGTTATGCTTTCGTTTCTTCCTGCTGCTGCGCGGCCTTTTTCTTATCGCCCAGACGATTTTCCGTGCCGGACAGCAGGCGCTTGATATTCCCCCGATGACGCACAACGCACATTACCGCCAGCAGGAAGCTCCAAACAATGATCAGCCAGTTGCCGGGATTCTGGAACGTCACCAGAATGGCAAACAGCGTCAGCATTGCCATGCTGCCCAGCGAAATGTACTTTGACAGCCAGATCAGCAGAATGGTGAACATAAAGCACACCAGCGCCGGGATCGGGAAGCAGACCAGCATCACGCCGCAGCTGCTTGCCACACCCTTGCCGCCCTTGAACTGGAAGAACATGGGCCAGTTGTGACCGATGATGACCACCAGTCCCGCCAGCATCGCGCCGTACAGCGACGCCCCATAAGGAGCCAGCAGCCATCGGCCCACCAGGCAGGCCAGCGCGGCCTTGCCAAAGTCCCCCAGGAATGTGACCAGCCCATTGCGGACGCCCATGGTGCGCAGCACGTTGCTCGCGCCCGTGTTCTTGCTGCCCACCTCCCGCAGGTTCGGGCCATGGGTGACCCGGGAAAGCAGGATGCCCGTGGAAATGGAGCCGAGCAGATAGGCGGCCACCGCCGTGATGACATATGCAAGCACAGCGTTCATATTACTTATCCTCCCTTGTCTTTGCCCGCAGGATCAGCCGGATCGGCGTACCGGTAAAGTCAAAGGTCTTGCGGAGATAGTTTTCCAGATAGCGCTGATAGGCGAAGTGCATCAGGTCTTCGTCGTTTACAAACAGGATGAAGGTCGGCGGGGCCATGTGCTGCTGCGTGCCGTAGTAGATCTTCAGCCGACGGCCGTTGGTCGCCGGGGGCTGCATCGCCGCCTGCGCGTCCGCCAGCACATCGTTCAGCACGCCCGTGGGAACACGCTTGGTGTACTGCGCATAGACCTGGCTCACCATGTCCAGCACCGTGTTCACCCGCTGGCCCGTCATGGCGGAGACGAACAGCACAGGCGCGTAGTCCATGAATTTCAAATCGTCCAGCACCTTTTTGCGGAACTGCTCCAGGGTGTTGGTCTCCTTCTCGATAGCGTCCCACTTGTTGACCACAATGACGCAGGCCTTGCCCTCGTCATGCACCAGTCCGGCGATCTTTGTGTCCTGCTCGGTCACGCCGTCCTGCGCATCGATCATCAGCATTGCCACATCGCAGCGCTTGATGGCTGCAATGGAGCGCAGCACACTGTATTTCTCCAGGCTTTCATCCTCCACGGCGCGCTTGCGGCGCATGCCTGCCGTGTCGATGATGTTGTACTCCGCGCCGTCCGCCGCGGTGAAGCGGCTGTCGATCGCATCGCGGGTGGTGCCGGGAATGTTGGACACCATGACCCGTTCCCTGCCCAGCAGCTTGTTGACGATGGAGCTTTTGCCCACGTTGGGGCGGCCCACCACTGCCAGCTGGATCACATGCTTGTCATCCTCGTCCTCATCCTTCTGCTTGGGCGGCAGCAGCTTGACGATCTCCTCCAGCAGGTCGCCCAGGCCCAGCATATTCAGGCTGCTGATGGGGTTCGGGTCGCCCAAGCCCAGATTATAGAACTCATACACAGCGTCGTTCAGTCCGGCAAAGTCTACCTTGTTGACCACCAGCAGCACAGGCTTGCGGGTCTTGCGCAGCAGGTTGGCAACGGCCTCATCATCCTGGGTGAGGCCCGCCCGCGCATCGGTGAAGAAGCAGATCACGTCCGCCGTGTCCATAGCGATCTCCGCCTGACGGCGCATCTGCCCCAGCAGCACGTCCTCGCTGCGGGGATCGATGCCGCCGGTATCGATCAGGGTAAACTTGCGGCCCATCCACTCCACGTCCGCATAAATGCGGTCGCGGGTCACGCCGGGGGTGTCCTCGACAATGCTGATCCGCTTGCCGGAGATTTTATTGAAAAAGGTGGATTTGCCCACGTTGGGTCTGCCAACAATGGCCACCAATGGTCTTGCCATTTATTCTTCCTCCAATCCATACAGCGCGCGGTAGAACTGCTCGCCGTTGCATGAGACCACCCGCACGGGGATGGGCAAACGGCTGCGGAATTCCTCCAGCGTCATGTCGTCCAGGAACATGTCGCCCTCCGCCCGCAGGGTGTTGCGGAACAAAAGCAGCTCGTCCTGATCCGTACAGTCGATCTGATCAAGAATATCCCCGCCGGTCAGCAGTCCCGTCACGGTGATGGTCTCGCCAAAGAAATTATTTTTGATCACTTGCGGCGTAAGCGTCACGCCCTCGGGGGCAAACAGCTTGCAGAACATCGGAAAAAACGTACCTGCCGAGGTCCCCACCGGGATGACATAGCGCTTCGGCAGCGCTTTCACATCTGCCAGGTCCTCCCGTGCCCAGGCCGCGTCCTCCTGGAATTGCCGGAGAAGCCCCACGCCGTTTTCGATCTGCGGATAGCCTTCATAATCGCTGTCCGTGGGCAGCGGCCTTTTGGCAAGGCAGTAGAATTCATCCGAAGGGAACGCGAAGCGGGTGCCAATGGTCTTCAGGTATTTCTGCTGAAGGCGCTCCACCTGATCCAGCAGCGCCCCTGCGGATTCCTGGTCGAAGAGCTTCAGATTCGTCAGGCCCTCGCGATAGCGGGTCACACCCACGGGAACAATGGCTGCGCTGAGCGCCGCAGGGGCCAGCGCCGTCAGATCCTCCAGCGTCTGCTCCAGAATTTCGCCATCGTTGATGCCGGGGCAGCAGACGATCTGGCAATGGAAGCAGATATTGTTTTCCGCAAACCGTTTCAGCCGGGGCAGGATCTGATCCGCCGTGGGGTTGCGCATCATGCGCTTGCGCACCTCACCGTTGGTGGTATGTACCGAAATAAACAGAGGACTGGCGTGGCGGCGGATGATCCGTTCAAACTCCTCGTCGCTAACGTTGGTCAGGGTGACGAAGTTGCCCATCATCAGGGACAGCCGCCAGTCGTCGTCCTTTACATAAAGGGACCTGCGCAGTCCCGGACGCATCTGGTCAATAAAGCAGAAGATGCAATGGTTTTTACACACACGCGGCTTGGAGATCATGGTCTCCGCCAAGGTGATGCCCAGCGGCTCCCAGTCCTCCTTATGCACGGTGTGCTTCACCACCCTACCGTCCCGCCGGATCACCTCCAGCACGCAGGGGCTTTGCGCGGTCAGGGCCTGATAGTCGATCTGGTCGATCAGCTCCTCGCCGTTGATTTTAGCGAGGGAGTCGCCTTCCCGCAGCCCCAGCTTGTCTGCAATGCTGCCCTTCTCAATGTGGACGATTTTATGGGCCAAAACGGGTTCCTTCCTTTCTTCCGTATCGTTCCTATTATCGTGTAAAAGCCGCCAAAAGTCAAGGCACGGAAAAGGCATGCGAAGCGGTTTCCCCGCCGCCTGCAAAATATGGTTGCATTCCTTCCGCGAATATGGTATAAGGTAAGGCGTCACAAAGGAGGGAACGGCATGCCCAGAGAGGTTTACAATTACATTTTGATGTTCTTTTGCAGCGCCGTGCTGGGGTGGCTGATGGAGGTCACCTGCAAGCTGATCCAGTTTCACCGCTTCATCAACCGCGGCTTTCTGCTGGGACCTTACTGCCCCATTTACGGCTTTGGTGCGGTGCTGGTCACGCTGTTGCTCTCCCGCTACGCCGATTCGGCGGTGACGGTATTCGTGCTTGCCATGGTAGTCTGCGGCACGCTGGAATATCTGACCAGCTACCTGATGGAAAAGCTGTTCCACGCCCGCTGGTGGGACTACAGCCAGAAAAAATTCAACCTGAACGGGCGCGTCTGTGCAGACACGCTGATCCCCTTCGGCCTGCTGGGGCTGGGCATGGTCTATTTCGTCAAGCCCCTGCTGTTCGGCTGGTTTGATCGGCTCTCTATGGGCTGGCTCATGGGCCTGAGCTGGGGCCTGATCGTCCTGTTCCTGACGGATACGGTGGTCAGCACCTGTGTGCTGGGCAAAATTCGTCATGAAGCCACCATGGCAAAGGGCGACAGCACCGAGGCCATTACCAAGGCCGTGCGCGAATCGCTGGCCCGCAAGTCCGCACTGTTCCGCCGTCAGCTGCATGCCTTCCCTGAGATGAAGCTCTACAACCGCGAATTGCAGCAGCGCCTGAAAACGCGCCGCAAAGAGCTTGAGGCCGATATGCAGGCCCGCCGGGACAAGTTTCTCAGCGAGATCGAGGCCGGAGAAAAGCGCATCCGTGAGGAGCTGAAGGCCAAGAAGCATTAAGCATACAGCATCCGAAAAGGGAGACAGCACCCAGCGCGCTGTCTCCCTTTGCTTTATCAGTTTTGTGTGAAAATCGCCTGCTTCGTCAGCACCGGGTAACGAACCAGCGCCGTGCCATCCATGTCCTCATGGTGCATGTCCACCGCCGTGATCTGGCGATTGTCGTAGGTGGTGTAGTAATAAATGCCGCGGGTGGCGTTGCAGCAGCTTGTATAGAGGGTGATCTCATACTTGCCGTCCTTCAACTCGCAGCAGCCGCGCTGCTGCTCCACCGCACCGAGAATGTGGAAAAACTGGCTGACGCAGGAGGCTTCATCCGCTGCATCCGCCAGAGCGTTCATGCGCACGAACGCCGCCCGCACAAAGCGCGACTGTGAGGACAGATCCCCCGGCAGCCCCAGCCCGCCCAGTCCGCGGCTGTAGTCCGTCAGCGTCAGGCCGGGCGCGAAGGTGTTCTCCGGAGTGCGCGGCGACAGGGCGCGGAAGTTGTTCAGGTGGAACATTTGCAGCGGGAAGGGCGGATTGTTCGTCAGTACGCCCACCGGATTCTCATACACATGCAGGCCGTCCGCCGTGGCCTCCACCGTAATGGCCCCCGTCTTGTCCGCCATAAGCCAGTGCAGCTGGGCCAGCGGGAGTTGGGCGCTGTAGGGGACGTTCACCAGGTTCATCCGTCCCAGCAGTTCCCGTGCTTCCGCCAGGCTGGCGCACTGTCCCAGCAGCCACGGGATCAGCTCAAACTGCGCCACATTGTCCTTGCCCGCCGTCTCCGGCTGATACACCGCATTGCCCACGAAGTTTAGTCCAGCAATGCCCAGCCCCTTTTCATTGATCGCGTCGTAATACAGCGGATAGTCATCCGTCACATACGCCATGCCCAAGATCGCATAGTGCGACGGCAGCTCCGGCAGCTTGCGGAAATGGAAGGGATAATTCCGCGGGGTGAACGTCACCTCGTCCCCATAGGAAAATTCATAGTCCAGATTACGTCCGAAATAAAAGTCCTTCCCGGCGAAGGTTGCAGCAGTACACATGTTTCTTCCTCCCTGCGGCGGTATTCAGCCCCCCGCGCTTTTGTTATGTGCAGCATAGCGCGGCAATATAAAGCCAATGTGAAGATTTTTCGGACATTCGTCCCGTTGGTGTCTTACACCGCTGTGCCGTCCGCTTCCCGCAGGATGCTGAACACTACGCTGCCCTCCGCAGCTCGCCCCTGTACGGACAGCACATAGTCCCCGGTCTCCCCCACCGTTACGGTAAAGCAGCCCGTATCCGCGCCGTTTCCTGTATAAATGGGCGACACGCCCGTCTGACCGATGCGCACATCCAGCCGTCCGCCTTTGCGGTCGATAGCCACCTGCACGCTGTCCCCCGCTGACAGGGCGTAGGTATGCGTTAGCTGGGTGTTCAGCCTGTCAAAGGTCAGCTCATAGCGATCCTCATTGCTGACGCTGCTGTACACGGAGCCGCTGCGATGCGCTCCCTGATAAACGCCCACGGCAATGCCCGCGCAGGCCACCACCGCAAGCAGCACGATCAGCAGTCTGCGCTGCTTCCCCATGCTTCCGTCCTCCCCTCCTCCAGCACGGTTTCAAACCTGCCCACATGATTGCGAATGCTGCGGAAGCCCGTGCGATGCAGCCGCAGCAACGCATCCATCTCGTCCGCGACCTCTGTGAAGCTGCTTTTCATGTGATGCACCAGCACATAGTCCGCTTCCCGAATTTTCCCGCGTCCCGCACGGCAGAAGGTTTTCACCGGGGCCGCCAGGTCAAACACCCAAATGGGCGCGCAGATCGTCACATGGTCATAGGCGCTTACATCCACAGGCAGGGGTGCGATCGGCATTTCCCAATGATGCATGCCGAAGCGTCCGCACCACCAGAAGCCGGGCGTTCCCGCGGTCCGCTCCGTGGCCTTTATCTCCAGCAGCTGCGCGCCAGTGACGTTCGCCGTTTCGCAGGCGATCCGCTTCACATAGCCCATGCGGGAGAAGTACGCCACCAGCAGCCGCTCATTCGTGCCGATGTTGGGATAGTCTTTCTCCGAAGCCTGAAAATGCTCCTGCTGCCAGAACACCCAGCAGGCATAGCCCGTCGCCGCCTGCGCCAGCCCGAACAGGAAATACAGCGTAGACATGACGTTCAGCGGGAACATATAAAACTGGATGCAGATCCACAGCATCAGCGTCACACCGAAAATGCCGCCGCACAAAATGCCCGCCCGTTTGCGGGCCAGCAGCAGCCCGGCCGCCGTCAGGTTGGTCAGGCCATTGACGGTCAGCAGCGCCCAGCCGGAAAAGGTGAAATCCTGAAACACAACCTCCGCAAAGGGCAGCTTTTGAAAAAACGGCAGCATTGCGTCCATGCCCAGCGCCTTGCCCGAGGGGTCCGCCAGCATGCAGGCCGCGCCGCCCACCGCCCCAATGCCAATGAACAGCGTCCAGAAGATCAACCACCGCCGCGCTGTTTCGTATCTTGATCTCATCCTGCTTTCCTCGTTTCCCTTTTTCCCATTTTGCGGCTTTTATCATACGGCTTCGTGAAATGACTGTCAACACGCCCCGCGTTAAAGTTTCATGAGAAAAACAAAGGAGCGGGTGCCGCTTTCCGCGCACTCGCTCCTTTAACCTGGTCTGTTTACTTCTTCAAGGGGAAAACAACAGTCAGCAGCCACTTGAAGGGTTCCTTGGCATATACCGCGTGGGGCTTATTAGCGGGCATCACCAGGGTCTCCCCAGCCTTCACCTCATGCTTCACACCGTTCACCGTGTACTCGCCGACACCCTCCAGCACATACACCATGGCGTCGCCAATGGATTCATGGGTGCTGATCTCCTCTCCCTTGTCAAAGGCGAACAGCGTCACGCTAACATACTCGTTCTGGGCCAGCGTCTTGCTGACCACCTGTCCGGGCTGGATCGCTACCTGATCCGCCAGCTTCATGACCTTTTCATGCTCGATATTCTTGATATAAGCCATTTGGATTGCTTCCTTTCCGTCCTGCTGCGCACCGGCGCCTGTTTCATCTTACAAGTTTAGTATACGCCTTTCTGCCGGAAAAACACGTTGTTTTGCCAACAAATTTCCTGTCAATTCCAATTTTTGCCGCAGCAGTTTTTATATTTCTTGCCGCTGCCGCAGGGGCAGGGCTCGTTTCGACCGATCTTAATTGCAGCGCGCCGGGGCATGTCGCGCGTAATATCCACCAGGTCAGGCTGCTGCACCTCTATGGGAGACAGCTTATTGCTTCCCGAAATAAGCTCATGCGGCGTCCAGCTGTAATTCACCGCAAGGCGGCTGTTGTTCCAACTGCCTTGGCCGATCTCAAGAAAAGCGCCGCTGCGCACTCAGCCTCGCACTTTTCTTCCGTAAGTCATCTCAACTTGCGCTCCTGCACTATCGAAGCCAGTAGCAGCACGGCCTTCACATCCAGGCGGTTGATACGCACCTGCGAAACGCGCACCATGCTCTGCCCCACATAGGCAACCAGTTCGTCCTTGCCCATTTTGCGCAGCTTGCCCGTACGAAGAAGTTCCGTTTCATCGTGCTTCTCCGACATATGCAGTCCCCAGAGGGGCAACTCCTCCAGGCCAAGATTCGCCTGCACTACCATTTTCAGGATCGTATCCCGCCGAAGCCGCGCAACCAGCTCCTCATACGTCTAGAAAACGTCTGGCCCCTTCTTCATGGCATAGGTGTGAACCTTGATCTTCCATGTATTCTCTATCTGCTTCGTTGCTGTGTCTACTGCTGCATGCCGCGCTTGATCCGCTGCCAGTATGCCGTCTTTGTGTCCGCTGCGTCTTCCGCGTCCGTCTCGATGAGTACGCCCGTCTCGTCACGCTGCTTTTCCCATCCATCGGCAGCTTGCAGCGGTATCCGCTTCCAGTTGGCTGCTGCATCCGCCATCACGCAGGGATGGTTTTCCGCCGTCCGTCCTGCCGACCACACCAGCATCCCCAGTTGGTCGCACAGCTCCAGCAGCGTCGGCATGCAGGCCGCCTGCTCCACGCAAATGGCGTTGAAGCCCAGCGTCTTCATCCACTGCACATCTGCTGTCAGTCCTGCAAGCGACCTGTCCATTCCGTGCCAGGTCACGCCCTGCAAAGACAGCCGCTTGCCGTTCAGCAGGAAATGCCCGTCCTCGCTGATCGCTTCCCGGAAGCCCACCCGATCGATCAGGTCGTCCGCAGGCGTACCCTCCTGCCACAGCACCGTCTCCACCTTATACAGCGTCGAGTGCGTCGGAGACCAGGGCTTCACCTGGCCCAGCGGCAGCTCGCCCTTTAGGGTCAGTACCCCGTGGGGCGGCAGCTGCTTGCCCTTCCAGCGGCGTTCGCTGCCCGCCAAATGGGTCTCCACGTCGATGGTCTGCGCCTCATCGCTCAGGCTGACCACCTCCACCTGAACCGCCGTACGCCACAGCCGTCCCTGCCGCTGCGGCGTCACACGCACCGCACGGATCCATGCGCTGCCAAGCTGCTCCACCGTCACCGCGCCCGTCAGGCCGCCGATTGCGCCCTGTGCATCCACCGCAACGGTCAGCGTATGCTGCCCCCATTCCAAATCCTCTGCCACACAGGCAAAGGGCGTGTTTGGCCGAGCCTCCCGGGCCAGCTCCTGCCCATCCAGGCAGACCCGCGCTGCACCGCTGACGCCCTCAAATACAAAGCGCACATTGCCAGCCAGCGTCACTTCCTTTGTATAAACGCCTGCGCCGCGATAGTCCGTCAGCCGCGGATGCCGCGCCCACGGGCCGGGGACGTGCAGCAGCACGCTTTCCTCCCCCAGCACCTCGGGCGCATCAAAGCGCCACAGCGCCGTTGGTTCGCAGGTTTTGCGCAGGGTGTGTGCCGTAAACAGTCGTTCCATATGAAGCATGCCTCTTTTCTGCCGCGCAGAGCCGCCTTGCTCTGCACTGCTGTCTCAAAGTATAAACGATGCTTCTCCGCTTGGCAAGCCTTTTCCATCACTTGCGCGACCCCGGCGCTTGTGCTATGATGCTACATGGGACGATTCTGCAAAAGAGGTGGCGTTATGGGAACCCTTCTGCTTCTCCGCCATGGGGAAAGCGGCGCAAACCAGCAGGGCATTTTTACCGGGCAGCTGGACTATGATCTGACGGCGCTGGGGTATGCACAGGCACGGTGCGCAGCCCGCTTTATCCTTGCCAATTATCAGGTGGACTCGCTCTACGCCAGCAGCTTACAGCGGGCCGTTCACACGGCGCAGCCCCTGTCCTCCGCGCTGAAGCTGCCCATTACGCTGACCCCCGCCTTTCGCGAGATCAATGCTGGCAGTTGGCAGGGGCGGCGCTTCACGGAGCTTGCAGCCCGGGACGCGGCAGCCTACGATGTGTGGCGGCATGACATTGGGCGCTGCGTCTGTCCACAGGGCGAAAGCGTCGCGCAGGTCGCAGCGCGCGTCCTTTCCGCCTTTCAGTCTTTGGCGGAAAAGCATGCAGCAGAGACCATTGCCATCGCCACCCATGCCACGCCCATCCGCGCGCTGATCTGCGTCCTGTCCGGGCATGCACTTTCGGATATGCAGCGTGTTCCCTGGACACGGAACGCCTCGCTGACGGAGATTCATTATACAGACGGTACATTCACCCTCGGACGAATCAGCGTGGACGATTACCTTGCAGGCATGGAGACGGCCCTGCCGCGGGAAGCATAAGCTTATCCAAAATATAAAAAGCGCAGCTGTCCTCCTGCCTGTTCGGCAAGCGACAGCCGCGCTTCTTACATGCTTGTGGAAATTACTCCGTCACCGCAGTCAGGGTCGCCATGATCTGGTCAGCCACCGTCACATCGGCTTCATCCGCCATGGTGAACATGAACTGATACACGCGGTTGTCCGCGCCCATGACCAGCACGCCATAGACCTTCTGCTCATCCTGAACCGTATTAAAAGCCAACACGTCCATGCCGTTCAGGGTGGTTGCGGCGAGGTTGTAGCCTTCCTGGGTCTCCAGCTCGGCCTTCACTTCTTCCAGAGTCGCATCCTCGATGCCGGGATAGTAGACCATCATGGTGAAGGACTGGTCCTCGCGGGTCGCGACAAACAGGACGCCGCCCTCATACTGCTCATCAGAGACTTCCTGGGCGATCAGATCCTCGGGCAGGGTGAAGCTCAGCTGGGCTTCCTCCAGCACCAGGGTGCCGTCGTCGGATTCCGCCAGCGCGGAGACGCTCAGCAGCATGACAAGGGTCATCAGCAGGGCAACAAGTTTCTTGGTCATTTGGATTCATCCTCCTAAAAATAAGTGTAAGTGGGGTTCCCGGTCACAAGGATACCAACGCGCCCCTGTCCTGTCAAGCTGTACCAAAGTACAGGTATAAAGCGCTGTATCCCGCCTTTTTTTGCCCGTAAAAACTGCTTTCACGCCGCATTCCGCCATTTTTCGCGGTTTCCGGCATCGTGTATACCGCTTTACCTTTTATCCTTCCATAGCTTTTCCTTTTTGCCCAAAATGCCAGCATTGTGGCATTGCAACAAAACGAATATCTGTCCCTTTTCTTTTGCCCGGCTTTCGTATATACTGGAAGCGTTCAATGCAGAAGGAGTGATCGTATGTCTAGCGACGTGTCGCGATTGATGGTGGAGATCGCCGTGCGTCAGGCACTCAAAAACCGTTCCAAGCAATCCTTTCGGCGTTCTCTGCGCACGCTGGTGGAATATGGCGAGCATTACTCGAAGGGGCCGTTTCAAAGCAATTTCTTTCTGGTGGTGCAGCAAATGCTGCGGGATGAAAACCATCCCTACTATCTGCTGGCAGAGCGCGCCTGGGCGCAGGTGGACAGCCGCTACTTGCAGCATTTCTGCCTGAACATGGGCTATGAAAGCTGGACCCGCGGAGCCGCGACCATCCGCGCGCTGGAAAGCGAGCTGGGCTGCAATATTCCCTGGATACTGACCATTGTCCGCTCCCGGCCCACAGGCCCGGTGCTTTCCGAGGAGGCCATTCGCGCCCTGATGACCCAGGGCATGGCGATGGGCATTTATGCCTATCTGCTGGTGGACTGCCAGCTGGACACGGCGCTGGTGCGGCGGCTTTCCACCGATTACAGCACCTGTGCGCTGACCGTTATGGCGCTGGACAGCAAGCTTACGGAAGACGCGCTGAATGCGCTGGAAGGCACGGATAATGTAGCGTTGTTCGCCGTTCAGGACAGTGAGGCTTTCACCTCCACGCCGCTGCTGCTGGCACATAAGCGGCTATACGGCCTGTGTACCTTCTACAGCACAGCGGAGGACGCCGAAGCGATATGCTCCGGCAAGGCGCTGGCCTGTGATGATGATACCACCTGCATGCTGCGTGTTTTTATGCCGAAGCAGGGCTGTCCCGCTGACATTCGCAACAAGGTGGACGAAGCGCTGTGCCGCTTCAAGCAGCGCCCCGTGACGGCGCAATTCCCCATTGAGCTTTCCCGCGACTTCCGCCGCATCGATCAGATCATTTCAACGGATGACTGCGCCCTTGCCGTGGATGCGGACGGCGCTTTCTTTCTTCCCGACCCGGATACCGCAACGGGGCTGTCCGTATATGAGCATTCGTTGGCGGAGGTTATTCGGGCTTGCTTGAAGAAGTAAGCAAACCCGCTTTGTTTGGAAGGTGCGTTGTATGGATTGATTGGCTGAGTGGAACAGCAGCGGGTGAGTTTATCCTCCTGCCGCCCACGAAGGAGGCTGTCCTCCTTCTGCGGAAGGAGGCAAGAGGTTCTCGGGGCATGCTGCTTGGGTTGTTCCATTTCTTTTGTCGCGGTAATGAATCCTATATGAAAATGCGCCCTTGCGCTGTCTGTTCGGACAGCCGAGGGGCGCATTTTGTTTGATTTACATCAGGAGCGCCGCACTGCCGAAGCAAAGCTGCGCTGCGTAGTAGAGGATCATCGCGGCCCAGTCCAGCGAGCGCGGCACCCGGGCGATCACGCCCCGGCACACCATCGCGTCACTGATGACGAACATCACCGCGCCCAGCGCCGTCAGCATGCCGGGAAGCGTTCCCCGAATGCAGCCCACGCCGCAGGCGCCCATGGTGCAGAGGATCAGCGCATAGATGGTAAAGGGTATCATGCGCCTGCCGATCAGCGGCGACCAGCGGATCAGCAAATACACCGCAATCAGCAGCAGCACCGCAAAGGTGATGATCTGCACACGACCAAAGGCCGACCGCCGCAAAAACCAGGTGATGTAGCACAAATGCCCGCCGATGAAAAGGCCCATGCCCACCATGAAGCGCAGTTCCAGCATAATATCCGCCGCGACACACAGCGCAAGGCCTGCCATGCACAGCCAGCGGCTTCCGCCGCCCTGGGCCGCGCCCACCAGCGCCAGCACCAGTCCGCAGGTCGTTCCCAGTCCCTTCCACATCAGCCGCTGCGGCGTACGAAGCGGCTTCACACGCATGAACATGGGCAGACAAAGGCCCATTGCCAAGGCTGCGGCGATCACGATCAGCAGCATTTTCAGCATCAGAAGCATCCTCCTTTGCATCCGGGACGAGTGCATAGGGTTATTCCTTTCACATGCGAAACGCTCTTTCTGCTTCCATTGTACCTGATGTCTGCCGAAAACGCAACACCTTTTGCGCTTATTCGCAGTCGAAGATAGCCTTCTGCGCAATGAACGGGGTATAGGTATCCTTCCAGGTGTGATGCACCTCGGAAGCATCGAAGGCCGGCAGGGCTTCCTTGTCCATGCACAGCAAGATCAGCAGATCATAGCGGTTGGGACGGTTCGTGACGTTCGGGTGCAGGGAAACGCTGTGAATGCCGGGAATAGTCAGCGCGGACTGAAAAAGCGCCGCAATGGCAGCGTTGTCCGGGCGGGGAAGGTCATTGCTCCACTTCACAAGAATATGATGACGCATCATGATTTCCTCCTTTATTTGGATGCTGCTATGATAGCAAGCGCCCCCGCCCGCGTCAAGGGAAAAAACGAGCGCCGCCCTTGAAATGCAGCGCAATTCCGGGTATAATGGTAGAGATTTCCGGGAGGTGGGTTATGTTTACCGGTTTTCCTGAGGAGACCCTGCGTTTTTTCCTGGATCTGCGTTTTCATAATCAAATCAGCTATTTTGAGCAGCGCCGGGAGGACTATGTGCAGGACGTGCAAACGCCCTTTTATGACCTGATCGGCGACCTTGCGCCGCGCATGCAGCGGATCGACCCGCAGATGGAAATTCGTCCCTACAAATGTCTAGCGCGCATCCGCCGGGATACCCGCTTCACCAAGGACAAAAGCCCCTATCGGGATCATTTGTGGGTGCTTTTTCGCCGGGCGGCGGAGCCGCGGGAGCAGTCGCTGAATTACTGGTTTGAGTTTGGGCCGCAGCAGTTCGGCTGGGGCCTGACCTTCTGGGGCGAGAATCGCCCGGTGATGGATCGCTTTCGCCGGGAGCTTGCCGCAAGGCCGCAAAAATTTCTCGACACCTTGGAGGGCTGCGACCTGCCGGGGCATCATCTGGCCCTGGGCGGCTCCTATTTCAAGCGGCTGACCATCCCCGAAGGCCTGCCGCCGGAAGCGGAACGATGGTATCGGGCGCGGGAGCTTTTTATCACCCGTGTGGACCCCGATCCCCAGTGGGCCTTCAACGCCAAGCTGGTGGATCGTATATGGAATGATTATCGGGCGCTTGCGCCGCTGTATAAGCTGCTGCGCGGCATGGTGGATGACGAAAAAGCGGAGGAAGCGCTGTAAAAGGAGGCTTGAAATCCCATGGATTGGATGAAATTGAAAAGCGGTACCGACGTGCGCGGCACGGCAATGGGCGATGCGCCGATGCTCACCGAGCATGTGGCGCAGTGTCTGGGTATGGCGTTTGCGCGCTATGCGGCCCAGCAGGTCGGCAAGCCTGTCACACAGGTGACCATTGCGCTGGGACGGGACAGCCGCCTGACGGGTCCCGCGCTGCTGCGCGCCACCGCCGAGGGCATTTCCCGGGCGGGCGCGTCCGTGCTGGATTTCGGCATGTGCACCACCCCGGCCATGTATATGAGCATTCTGACCCCCGGCTTCCAGCCTGACGGTGCGGTGATGCTCACCGCAAGCCATCACCCCAGCGACAAGAACGGCCTGAAGTTCTTCCTGCCCGGCGGCGGTCTGGAGGGTGATGAGGTGGCGGCGCTGCTGCAAGCTGCCAGCACCTTGCAGCCGGAGGGCATGCCCTTTGCCGGTGCCATCACCGAAAAGGCGTTCCTGCCCACTTATAGGGAGCAGCTGAAGGCCCGCATCCGCAAGGGATTGGACACGGACATGGCAAAGCCGCTGCTGGGTCTGCATGTGGTGGTGGACGCAGGCAACGGCGCGGGCGGCTTCTATGCCGACATGCTGGAGGAACTGGGCGCGTGGATCGAGGGCAGCCAGTTTCTGGAGCCTGACGGGCGCTTCCCCAACCATATTCCGAACCCTGAAAACGCCGTTGCCATGAATTCTGTGCGGGACGCTGTGCTGAAGGTCGGGGCCGACCTGGGCGTTATCTTCGATGCGGACTGCGACCGTGCCGCCATTGTGGATGCGGACGGACGGGAAATCAACCGCAATCGGCTGATTGCGCTGATCTCTGCGATTCTGCTGGATGAGAAGCCCGGGCAGACCATTGTCACCGACTCGGTGACCTCCTCGGGCCTGAAACGCTTCATCAACGATTGGGGCGGCGAGCATTACCGCTACAAGCGCGGCTACCGCAACGTGATTGACGAGGCCATCCGCCTGAACACCGAGGGCATCTCCTGCCCGCTGGCAATTGAGACGAGCGGTCATGCAGCGCTGAAGGAAAATCATTTCCTGGATGACGGCATGTATCTGGTGACAGTGCTGATCGTACAGGCCATGAAGCTGAAGCAGCAGGGCAAGACGCTGGGCAGCCTGATCGCCGATTTGCAGGAGCCTGTGGAAAGCCTGGAGCTGCGCCTGAACATTCTGGGCGAGGACTTCCACGACATCGGCAAGCAAGCCATTCAGAAGGTGCTGGACTATGCCAACGCCGCCGAGCATTGGCACATTGCCCCCGACAACCGGGAAGGTGTGCGCATTTCCTTTGATCTGGATGGCGGCATGGATAACGGCTGGTTCCTGCTGCGGCTTTCCGTGCATGACCCGGTGCTGCCGCTGAATGTGGAAAGCGATGTTCCCGGCGGTGTGGAGCAGATGCTGCGTAGCCTGTACCAGGTGCTGGAGAACTGCACGGGCATCGACCTGACCCCGATGAAGCAAACGCTGCATATTGCATAATAAACGCACAGCCCCCGGATCCTTTGAATGGGATCCGGGGGCTGTACGTTTTTGGGGCTATTTCTCTTTGAATGTAATCGCAGCCTGTGAGGTTATTCGCCTGCTGCCCTCCCGCTGCAGAATGCAGCTTTTAGCGTTGACATAGCACTGTGTGCCATCCTGCCCGCGCTTCCTTACCGCACCAGAATGTCTCCGCTGACCGAGTTTGCCGTCACCTTCACCGAGCTGGCTTCGCCCAGATCCGGGAATCTGCTCTGCACATCGCCGGAAATAGAGCGCGCGTTCACATGTACGCTGTCCGTATGCTCAGGCAGGAAAATATCCACATCGCCGCTGGTGCTTTGCGCCTGCACCTCGCACAGCTGACTGCCTGCCCGCAGGAGCATATCGCCGCTGACGGACTTCATGCGCACCCGGGCCATCTCGCCCGCCACCTGCACATCGCCGCTGACGGAGCTGACCGTCAGCTCTGCACACTCACCGCTCATGCGAACGTCGCCGCTAAGGCTTTGCAGCGTCGCCTGCGCAGCATACAAGACGCCCTGAATATCGCCCGAGCCGGTAGCCAGCCGCACCTGTGCCGTCTCCGTGTTCGGCTCCATCGCAACATCAATGTCCCCGCCGGTCGTCTCCAGCACCAGCGACTGGGGCTGAAGCTGCGCCAGCTCCACATCGCCGGAAATGCCGTGGAACGCAATATCCGGATGCATGCCTTCGGGAATCTCTATCGTAATATCCCCGCCGCTGGAATAATGCACAATGTGCAGTATGCTGCCGAAGGACCAGCTCTTCGCGCTGTTCTTGTTGGCATTCCGCTTGATGGACACAACATTGCCCTGCTGCGTCACGGTCACATGCACGTCCTCCGGGTCATAGCGCACCGCAAGCTGCGCTTTGCTGGTGGGCACAAAATGCACGTCCTCATTCACCACATCGCAGGTGATCCGCTGCACCGTTGCCGCATCAAAGCGGTATACGCAGTTTTCCCCTTCCATGGTCGCGTTCGCGCCAAGCTCCGGCTTGGGGGCGGGCTTCTTCGGGTAGCCGTCAATGACTTCCTGCATGCCCTTCAGGCTTTCCACCACGGCGGCGATGGCTTCATCCTCCGTGCAGCCCTGGGCCATGCGATCCTCAAAGCGCTCCTGGCAGTTGTTCAGCAGCTCCTCCTGCAAGGCCTTGACCTCATCGGTCATTTCCGTGTCCTGAAACATCAGCTCTACGATCCGCTTTACCGTCGCGTTCATGCCTGTTCCTCCTCCCATTGAATCAGCGCGTGCTGGGTCTCCATCCAGCGATCGCCCATGCTTTCCATGTTAAACAAATCCATGGACGGCATCCGCAGTACGGGCCGTTCCATCTGCTTCTTCAGGAAGAAATTCATGCTCTATCCTCCAACAGCTCATCAATGAGCTTTCTTGTTTCCTGCCATGCTTCGCAGTCCTGCTGCAAGCGCGCCCGTCCCTCATCAGTCAGCGCGTAGTAGCGCCGCCGTGCGCCGCTGGTTTCGTCCCCCCAATAGGAAGAAATGCAGCCTGCGCTTTCCAGGCGGCGGAACGCCGTATACAGCGTGGCTTCCTTCATTTCAAAGCTGCCGCCGCTCAGCTCGGACACCCGCTTATTGATCTGGTATCCATAGCTGTCTCCCTGCGCCAGCTGCCGCAGAATGATCGTATCGGTATATCCTCGTAGAATGTCTGCCGTCAAGGCCATTCCTCTCACCTCCGATGTACATTATACGCATTAGTACCTCATCTGTCAATGTACTTTTGCTCGTTAAGCAAATTTTATTTTTTATCCGGGAAAAGGAGAGGCTGGTGGGGATTTCAGATTTGGTGGCAGCCAGCATATGGATATGCAGCAAAGTTACCCGCACGAAAACTGCATCCTATAATAAAACTGCAACCAAGCCGTACCTCGCACCAAAAGCCTCCCCTGCAAGGGGAGGTGTCCCGAAGGGACGGAGAGGTTCCGTCCTCCAAATCTACCTTCCGCAGAAGGAGGACAGCCCCCTCATGTACGGCAGAAGGATATGCTCACAAGCCGCATCTTCTCATCATCACATCGGGGCGAATATCTTGCCTTCTTCCGCAGAAGGAGGGGAACCGCTCGCCGGGAGGCGAGTGGTGGAAGATAGCCTCACACGCTGGGGCATCGAATCGTTTATAAAGTCCCAGCTACCTGCATAGGTAAGGCGGCACACCACTGCGTTGAAATCTGTTGCTAGAGAGTATTTCGTCCGTCTGCGGACGGACGACCCACTTTGCACTCGGGCAAAGTGGGCAAAGCCGCCCGGGGGCCAGCCAAATTTTCCATGTAACTAAGGCTGGCCCCCGGACCCCATGGTTGCCCCCAGCCATCGCCTGGATCGGAGCCTTCCCAGGGGGACACAACCGGGGTCTCCTTCGGTTCCGTTCCATGGCGTTCCGGCGGCTGACCGTATACAGCCGCCGGAACGCCTTGTCGCTTAGAGCAGGCAAGTGCAGCAAAAGTTACCTGCACGAAAACCACATCTTCTAACAACTACGCGACCAAGCCGCACCCGCACCAAAAGCCTCCCCTGTAAGGGGAGGTGTCCCGAAGGGACGGAGAGGTTCCGTCCCCCGCAGCCTCATCCCCACCAAAAAGAGAGGACCTCCCCTCCCCGAGAAAGCCCTCTCCCCCACATCTGCCAGCTTTATGAATTTTGCAGCTCAGGCGCCGCCTGCTTCAAGCGTTCTCCCTCTGCCTGCATTTCATTCCACTCCGCTTCCGTTAAAATCAGCGGCTCCTGTTCCTCAGCATGAACCATGCTGTTCGAAAGGCCATAGTATGTCGTCCAGCCATTTTCACGCTGAACCATGATCCGCCGATTCATGCTTTCCAGATACACGCAGTAGGCTTCCAGCTCTGCGGAGCAGCTTGGCAGAATTTCCCCGCGCTTCCACAGAGTTTTATAGCGCTGGGGCGAGCCTTGGCGCAGTTCCTTGCAGCCTGTCAGGGAAAAGTCAATCACGCCCAACTCCACGGTCGTTTCCTGCGTTTGGGGCTGGAAGCGCTGCTGGGACAGTTCAAAGTAGTAAATCGTACCGTCTTCCGTAGGCTGCATGGAGCTGCTGCTGCCGCTGCATTTCCCCTGGTAGCGACTCACGATCACCGCATGCTCGCCGTCTGCGCGCAAATAAGCTGTCTGCGTGTACCGCTCCAGCGGCATACCCATCGTTGTATGGTTGCTGAGCAGCGCATACAGACCGACCATGACCAGTATGCCAATCAAAACGCCCAGCAGCACCGTCCGTCCGATTCGCTTGCGCTGCCGCTCCTTCAGCTGGTGCGCAACGCGCTCATTCATCTGGGCCTGGGCCGCGCTGTCCTCCGTACCGGGCAGGCTTTCCTGCATTTCCCGATACATGTCGCGGCACGCCTCGCACTCCGCCACATGGGCGGCTACAAAGGTCTGGCTCTCCTCGCTGGCTGCGCCGTCAATGCACAGGGGCATCAGGTCCCTTGCCATGTCGCAATTACGTTTCATGCTTCTCCTCCTCTGCCATGCGGCGCAAAAGCTGCCGCCCTCGATAATACGTCACCCGCGCCCAGCTTTCGCTTTTTCCGAAGAGCGCGGCAATCTCCGCGTGCGTCAATTCCCCGAAGGTGCGCAGGGTGAACACCTCCCGGTATGGCTCCGGCAGGTCATGCAGCAGGCGAAACACCGCCACCCGCCGATCACTGGCAATCAGCTGCTCCGCCGCATCCTGCACGCTTTCCCCGGTCTCTATCCGTTCCGTGGGCTGTGGCGGCGGTTTTCGGCAATAGTCGAAATACAGCCGTTTAGCGATGGTACACAGCCATGTCGGCAGCGCCGACTGTCCGCGAAAGTCGCGCCAATGGCGCATGGCCTGATAGAACGTCTCCTGCGTCAGCTCCTCCGCCAGCGCCTCATTACCGCACAGCCGCCGCAGGAATCCGCGCACCAGCGCTTCATGCTGAGCATAGGCTTCCTCGAAATTTTCCACGCTGCTTTTCCCTCCTTTCACCTGTTTGACGGAGCCTGCAAGCCGTTCGTTACAAACTTTTCTGATTTTTCTCGCACTTTGCTTCAGTATAACATAGCCCCGCAGACAGCAAAAGGGGTGCGAGCTGTCTTACCAGCCCGCACCCCGACTTTTTCTATGTCGTTATTCCATCATCTGCTCCAAAGGGAATGTGACCGACCAATTTCCGTTCACCGCGGGAATGCCCACCGTGAAGTCACCCATCAGGGTCACCCCCGCCAGCGCCTCCCTGGAAACGCTGATGAAATGCTCCTGATAGCTGTCGCGTCTGCGCAGCGCATTATCCTCAGCGCTCTCCGCATCCGTTTCCGCATACCAGTCCACGGCGTTCAGCTCACCGTCCACACCCTCCACGGTGATGGGCAGGCCCATGGCATAGGTCTTTCTCGTGCTATCCAGCAGCGTCACAAAGCCATTTGTATCCGTTCGTCCAATGTCTGTATACAGCATTTGCACATGCAGTATGCCGTCCACCCAGCCGACATTGGTCAGCGTCACACCCTCTGCCACGGGAATGTTCAGGCTGCTGTCCGTGCTGAGCACCTGCTGCTGCGCAATGGCCTCCTGCACAGCTGCTGTCTCCATATCCTGCGGGAAGCCATAGCCGCACCCTCTCAGCCGCGGCATGGACATGGTATTCGCCGTATCCGGCAGGGTATTCAGGTCTACAAGGCTTGCCAAGTCCACCGTGACATGCTCCTTATGGGCCAGGAAGCTGGACACGCTGAAGGTGGCCTTACCCTGGGCTGTGACCTCCTGCTCAAACTGCATCATCAGCAGGAACGTTGCAGTGCGCGTCTGCGGATCATAAGAGACCTGCGTACACATTCCCGTGCCGGTATAGGGCAAATGCAGCACTGCCGAATCAAACAGATCCATGCTGTCGTCCAGCCGATCTCCCGTCGTGTCCTGCAAGGACAGATAGACCCGTACCTCCTTGCCCTCCACCGCGCCGGAGATCACCTCCATGCGAATGCCCTGATCCTCGCAGCTCAGGTTCACCGGCTTCAGGCCCTGCGCCATGGCAGGCCAGAAGCGGTACAGCAGGGCGTTTACGTCCTCATTCCCCGCCGCCAGCGCCGTCACCGCGCACAGCATCAGCACCAGTGCCGCACACAGGGCCAGCGCACGGCGCATAGGGAATCTCCGCCGCACCGGCTGCTCCATATCCGCCAGCAGTTCGTCATCGACATCATTCAGCGCACGCATCAACGTTTCAGGCTTCATAGCCATCCCTCCTTGTCCAAGGTGTCCTTCAGTTTTTTCCGCAGGCGATGCAGGCGGGCATTCGCGCTGCTTTCCGTGCAGCCGCACTGCTTTGCCGCCTCCCGTATGGGCAGCGCCTGCCAATAGCGCAGCAGAAACAGCCGCCGATCCTCCGCAGGCAATGCCCGCAGAAAAGCGTTCAGCCGCGCTGTTAAGGCACGGGCATTCACGCTGTCCTCCAGCGTCTCCCGGTTCGGAAGCGCGTCCTGCAATTCCTCCAGCACCAGCGGCAGCGTTCCCGCTCCGCGCTTGTCCGCGTTTCGTTTGCGCCACGCATCCAGGCAATAGCGCCGCGTCAGCTTTGCCAGATAGGTGCGCAGGCATCGGGGCTGATTAGGCGGGATGCTCTGCCAGGCCGCCAGCAGGGTGCTGTTCAGGCATTCCTCCGCGTCCTGCGCTGTGCCGAGCATGCGCCGGGCCATGGCCTCGCAATACGCGCCATACTGCGTCTTTGCCGCCGTCAGGGCCGTCTCGTCCCGTGCCAGAAACAGCCGGACGATCCGCTCATCCTCCATGTGCGTTCCTCCTTTCACCTATCTATCTCGTAAAACGCGCTGATCGCTTGCGCTTCTTTCCTTCATCATAGCACAAAACTGCGCAAAAAGCGTTGACAATCCAGCGGTGAATGCGTATCATACATGTATGCGAAGATGAAAAAGCGCATGGAAAGGGAGTGGATCCGCTTCATGGACGGCGACCCGTTCAGTACCCATTTTGATGCAACACAGGCGGACTGCTCCCACGCTGATCGTATATAAACGGGGCCTGTTCTGCCTGAGAATTCTACCATTTCAGAAAGGACAGGCGTTTTTATTATGCGCAGAATTTTCAAGACGGTTGACGATCATCTCACCGAATGCACCACGCTGGAAAAGGGCTGCTGGGTGCATTTGCAAAACCCGACCAAGGAAGAGATCGACGGGCTGAACACCCGTTTTGCGCTGGACCCCACCTATCTTGCCGCCGCGCTGGACGAGGAGGAAAGCGCCCGTATCGAGCATGACGGCGATCAGACGCTGATCATTGTGGACATTCCCTATGTGGAGGCCGAGGGCAGCGGTTATATTTACAGCACCATCCCCATGGGCATTGTGCTGGTGGACGAAATCATCATTACCGTCTGCACCCGTGAAACGCCCATTATTGCAGATTTTACAGAGGAGCGCGTTCGCAATTTCTGGACGTTCAAGCGTACTCGGTTCATTCTGCAATTGCTGTACCGCAACGCCAGCCGTTTTCTGGCCTATCTGAAGCAGATCGACAAGGCGAGCATGCATGTGCAGGATCAATTGGAAAAGAGCAGCCGCAATCAGGAGCTTTTGCAGATGATGAAGCTGGAGAAGTCGCTGGTGTTCTTCTCCACGTCCCTGAAGGGCAACGAGCTGGTCATGGAAAAGCTGCTGCGGCAGGAATCCATTATGAAGCGCTTCCCCGAAGACACTGATCTGCTGGAGGACGTGATCATTGAAAACAAGCAGGCCATTGAGATGTGCGCCATTTATCGCGACATTATGAGCGGCACCATGGACGCTTTCGCCAGCATCATCAGCAACAACCTGAACATCACCATGAAGGTGCTGACCAGCCTGACCGTTGTGATGGCTGTTCCCACCATCATTTCCTCCCTGTGGGGCATGAACGTCGCCGTTCCCTTCTCCCAATCCAGCGCCGGCTTCTGGATCGTGATGGGCATCAGCGTTCTCTGCGCCCTGTTCGCTTTCATCTTCATGTACAAAAAACGAATGTTCAAATAAAATAAACGGATAGGTACTGCGAGGGAGGCTGCTTCTGTGCCAGAAGCACCTCCCTCGCGCTCCCTCCCGAAGAGCAGCGGAGGGGAAAGTTAGGGGCTGCGCTGAATAAGCAATGTGGTTGAGCGACTTGCGGTGGGCGCTTGGTGACAGGCTTCTGCCTGCAATCCGTTGCTTTTACTTGTTAAGCGTCCTGCTGCCGTGCAGGGCAGCCAGGCCGCGCCCCGCGCCAGCGCTTGCCTCCTTCCGCAGAAGGAGGGGGACCAGCCGTCCGCAGGACGGATGGTGGAGGATAAACTCCCCGCCGCATCTTCCCTTCCCTACAAAAAAGCGAGACGTTCGTGCATCCGCTGCACCCCCGTCTCGCTTTTTTTATGCGATCAGTCGCCCAAAAACTCTTCCCGCAGCGTCACGCCAAACGCCTTGGCAATATCGCGCAGGTTATCGTCCGTGATCGTCTGCCGAATCCCCTGCCCCATGCTCATGGCCTTGACGTAAATCTCCGCAGCCTTTTCAATGGTGTGCATCAGGCCGAAGGTGGTGTCGAAATCCGGGCCGGAGCAGAACAAGCCGTGATGCGCCCATACCGCCGCGTCAAACTCCTTCATCAGCTCACTGGTCGCCAGCGCGATGTCCGCACCACCGGGAACCATCCACGGCACAACGCCCACGCCGCCTGGGAACACCACCGGGCATTCCGTGGCGCTCTGCCACAGGACGCGCGTGAAATCACGGCTGGTCAGCGGCACCACATAGGTCATGGCAATGATGTTCGCCGGATGCGCATGGTAGATCACACGGCAAGCGCCATCGGTGGCCTGCTTGCGCACAGAATGGTTCAGGAAATGGCTGGGGAACTCGCTGGTGGGCTTGCCGCCCTTTTCCAGGCCCCACACAATGCGCCAGCTGTCGCCCGCTTCGTTGATCTCCAGCAGGCAGATGTTATCCTGGGGCGCTTCCAGCACGTTGCGCAGGTACTTGCCGCTGCCCGTCGCCAGGAAGTATTCTCCGCGCAGGTTGTCTGCCTGCACCCCCATCGCGACCCAGGGGCCAGGGCAGGCCTTCATATAGGGACGGCACTGCTCCACTTCTTCAGGACGCAGACGGTAGGTCAGATTGCCGCCGTTGCGCTCGTGCCAGCCCTGAAGCCAGCCATCGTTGCACATGCGAATATAGCCTTTGACGACCTCAATATCCGTAAATCCCATTGTGTTTGCCTCCTGTGTATTGTTTGAGCAAGCGTTTTCCTGCGTTGCTCATCCTAACTGATTATTTTTTCCAAATATTATCTAAAATAACACTGGTCTTCGGGTAGGGGCCCGGGGGAGGTGCTTCTGGCACAGAAGCAGCCTCCCCCGGAGTCTCTCCCCGCACCGCCCCCGTCACCCTCTCTTGCTTTGCACCTCGCGCTCGTAGCGCTGGATCTGCGGGAACCATTCGCCCTCAACGGGAGCGCCGCAGCGGCGGCAGTATTCGTCCCATACCTCGCCAAAGGGCATGACCTTCAGTTCCTCCTGACGCACCATCAGCTCGGTGAACTGATCGGTGTCCTGCAAATGGGTCAGGGTGTCCTGCGGGGCCAGCAGCGCCATCAGCAGCGCCTTCTGCACATTGCGGAAGCCCGTCACCCAGGCGGACACACGGTTGATGGACGCATCAAAGAAATCCAGCGCCATATGTACACGACCGTCCAGGCCGCCGCAGCGCACGATCTCCTTGCACAGCTCCTTCGTTTCATCATCCAGCAGCACCACATGGTCGCTGTCCCAGCG
>CAKTYE010000032.1 GCA_934631985.1 uncultured Clostridia bacterium
GTGCGGACAAAGAGACTTGAACTCTTACGCCCGAAGGCACCAGATCCTAAGTCTGGCGCGTCTGCCATTCCGCCATGCCCGCACATCCAAATTTCAGAAGGCAGATGGTGTGACCCATTGGAGATTCGAACTCCAGACACCTTGATTAAAAGTCAAGTGCTCTGCCAACTGAGCTAATGGGTCATGCTTGGCTGGGGTGGCAGGGCTCGAACCTGCGAATGCGGGAGTCAAAGTCCCGTGCCTTACCACTTGGCTACACCCCAACGCAGGTTATCTTGTCGCCGCCCCACGCGGCATGTCAGAAGGAAAAAATGGGGTGAGTAGTGGGATTCGAACCCACGGCATCCAGAGCCACAATCTGGCGCTCTACCGCTGAACTATACCCACCATAATGCGCGCCTGAAGGGATTCGAACCCCTGACCCACGGCTTAGAAGGCCGTTGCTCTATCCAACTGAGCTACAGGCGCAAGCCGCTCATCAAGCCCCTTCCGGGTTTTTGCGCTGCTGGAACGGCGTTGGCCGACCGCATTGCCTCGCTGACAAGACGAAAGTATAGCAGGCTTTCCGTTTCCTGTCAACCCCTTTCTTGCTCTTTTTTTGAAGTTTTTTGCCATTTCCATTGGATACAGCATTTCAGGTCGCAATGCACACCATTTTCCACATGGTGAAAACAAAGATGGGCAGCCATCCTTTCGCTTCATGGCTGCCCATAGCTGGAAGATCTGCTTCTTCCGCTTTCGTATCATGCAGAGCGCTGCTCCATCGCCAGCTTGTCGGCAATCATGGCAATGAACTCGCCGTTGGTGGGCTTATCCTCCTTCGAGGCCACTTTGCACCCAAAAGCACGGTTCAGCGTATCGATGCGCCCGCGGCTCCACGCCACCTCAATGGCATGGCGGATGGCGCGCTCCACCTTGCTGGCGGTGGTGTTGAAGCGCTTGCCGATGCCGGGATACAGCTCCTTGGTAATGCGGTTGATCACATCGGGATTTTCCACCACCATCTTCACGGCCTCCCGCAGAAATTGATACCCCTTGATGTGCGCCGGAATGCCGATGGTCAGGAACAGGCTGGACAGCTTTTCATCCAGCGTCTGGCTGCGCTGAAGCGCGCCCAGCGGAATGATCTCTCCGGGCGCGCCCTGTCCCGCCACCTCGCGGATGCGCGACACCAGCGCGGCTCCCTCAAAGGGCTTGATCATGTAATACTTCGCCCCAAGCTCCACCGCCCGCATGACGAAGTCATCCCGGCCCAGCGCCGTTGTGACAATGATGCGCGGCATGTGCGGCAGCTGCTGACGGCGCATTTCCTCCATCAGTGCATAGCCGTCCATCTGCGGCATGATAATGTCCAGCACCATCACGTCCACATCGCCCTTGCCCAGTGCTTCCAGCGCCTCCAAGCCGTTGGCGCACTCGCCCGCCACGCGCAGCCCTTCCTGCTTGCTCAGCTGCTCATGCAGGCTTCGCCGCATTTCCGCATTGTCGTCCACCAAAAGCACGCGAATTTCATCCATTGCGATCACTCCTTTCAGAATCGGCCTTGTTTTGTAATGTTTATTCCCTATCCGCCATCGGATTCGTTCCCTTTCCGAACTTTCTGCGGGCATTATAGCATATTCCTGGATACATGTGAGCTTTTCTATGGAATTAGACCCTATCGTTCACGCTACGAACTTTTCCGACATTTCCGATACTTGTAGTATAGAAAAAGGGCCGGACAAGCTCTTTTTTTCAAAGAATTTGCCCGACCCTGCGTCCCTTAAGCGGAACGTCTGGCGATGTTTTGTTTAGTTTTCCAACACAATATCGATATTTGTAACCGTTCCCGCGCTGTTGACCTGATAAGTAAGCAGCCACTTGGAGCCGTCGTCCAGCTTCGCCACATAGCGGATCTCCTTGCCGTTCTCCAGCTTGTAGATTTTGCCCGTGCCAAAGGTGTTGCTGTACAGGCCGCGGTTGCCCGAGGGGCTTTCCACCTGGCCCATGTCGCGGAACTTGCCCACAATGTCACTTTCCGTGCTGCCCACGGTCGTATCCCGCGGCCCCTTTGCACCGCTTCCCGTCATGTGCAGCTCCGTCAACACCACCTTGCCGCGTTGCTGCGCCAGCACCGCATAGCCCCAGCTGTAGGTGATCTTCTCGCCGGGTTCCTCATAGCCCTCCAGCGTGATCTCCTCGCTGCTGTTGCCTTCGCCAAACGCCTTGATAACGTTCTCCCTTGTGCTGATGCCCAGGGACAGGCCGCTCACGGTGTCCGCGCTGTTATAGCTCTTCAGCGGGTACGGCCCGGTCTGAATTTTGTATTCCACCTCCAGCGCATTGCTGACCTTGCCGTAGCCGTTGACCGCCACAGCCTTCAGCGTCACCTTGCCGCCGGGCAGCACGATGGCCTCGTTCTCCTGATACACAGGGGAATCCGAGTCAGGGTTGGAGCCATCGATGGTGTAATAGATGGTGATGTCCTTTTCCTTGCTGTACTCCTCGCCCTTCTTCATCTGGTTCTCCGCACCCACGCGCAGCCGCACCCGCTGGCGCTGCTTGTAGGTATTGGAGGCCAGCGAGCAGTCCGGCTTCTGGGGTGAGGGCATGATGATCTTGTAGGTACCCGTCAGCTCATCGCTAACCAGATCCTCGCTGACCGTCACGGCCCGCAGATTCCAGATGCCCTCATCCAGGAAGATCGGCTCCTCGTACTTGGTGCCTTCGTCCGGTAATACGGCGTTTTCATCCATGGTGTAATAAATGTCATACCCCTGGGGCGAGGTCAGCGTCAGGTACTGCTTCGCACTGTACAGACCCGCCGTCAGCTCTGTGGCGGGCGGTTGGGGCAGCAGCTCCGAGCGCATATCGCGGAAGGTGGTCATTTCCGTCTTTTCATAGGCCAGCTGCATCAGCACCGCGGCCTCCGGGTCACGATCCTGCGCCTGAAGCAGACGGATCATGTTGCGGTAGGCCTCCGGGCGCGTCGGCACAATGTTGGTGTAAATGTCCTCATACAGCGTCATGGCCTCGTCGATCATGCCGCCCGCTTCATAGGCGCTGCCCAGCAGCAGCAGGCCGTCCACGTTCACATTGTCCGCACCGTCCTGCTCTCGGGCCTTTTCAAAGTCAGCAATGGCGCTGTCAATGTCGCCCACGTCCAGGGCTTCCTCACCGACCTCCCACAGCGCCGTAGCGGTGGTGTCCCGCCCCATGCGCGCCAAAATACGCTGGCCCGTGGGGGTGCGGGTAATGTAGAAATACGCGCCCACCGCCAGAGCGATGACCAGCACCACTGCCACGATCAGCAGCCGCGCCCAGTTCACCATGTGATTGCTGACCTTGTGAACGCCCTTGCGCCGCTTGGGTGCATGCACGCCCTTCAGCTGGGGCTGCGCCCGGTCCGTGCCGTAAACGCGCCTGCTCCGGCGCTCCATGGTTCCCTCGGTGCTTTCCTCCGCCCCCTGCGAAAAGGTATAGGGCGCACGAGCCTCCGGGGATGCGCCGACGCTGAGCATGGGGTCTACATAGACCCGGCCTGTCTCCTCGGGACGGCTGGCCCCGCTGCGGCGGCGCGGCGTGGGACGGCTCTCCTTCTGGGCCGCTGCTGCCTGCGGGCTTTGCCTGCGTCCCTGGCGGATGGCCTGCACGCCGCTGACCTGCTCCTGCCGATCCAGTAATCCGCCGCAATTGGGACACAGAATATCGTCATCGTTCACATAAGCGCCGCACTTTTTGCAAAGCATTGCGTCGCCTCCTTTCAAAACGAAAGGGCGGGAGCCGTTTCCGACAGCCGCCGCCTGCTTCCTCTGCGGTTCATCTCTCCGGCTTCTGCGGCTTGTTGTTCACCGTCTGACCATTGATGACCAGCTCAAAGGCGCAGCCCAGGAAGGCCGCCGCCTGCTCGCACATCACAATCCGCGCCGTATAGATCTGCGTATATTCCAGCACCGAGGAGGTCGCGTCCATCACCAATTCATGGCGGATGATCCGCTCCCTGCGATCCACAGTCACGCTGTTTTCCTGAATGGAGAAATTCACCCGGTCATGAATGTCGCTGGGATCGGGCTTGCCGTTGCGCACGCGGGTCTTGTGCGCGTCGCTCTTGTCCGCAATGGCAAGGGCCGCGCTCACCGCGCTGGAAACGGTGCCGCTCTGCTCCTCATGGTTGCCCACGGCGGTGATGATCTCCATCACGTCGTTCATCTCCATGCCCGCGTCCTTCAAAATGGGCAGGAGCATAATTGCGCCGTTCGGCCCATGGTTGTGCCGGTTCACCGCGTTGCCCACGTCGTGGACCCAGCCCGCGATCGCCGCCAGCTCCACCTCACGTGGGGAATACCCCAGCGCCTTCAGGATGGACGAGGCCGTGCGGCTGACATAGCTGACATGCCGCGGCCCGTGATCCGTGTAGCCCAGCGCCTCCAAATAGCGGTTGCCTGCGCGGATCATGGCCTTGATGTCTTCATTCTGCTTAATATCCTGTAGTGTAATCAATCTGTCCTCCTTGGAAGGAGCCGCGCTTATTCCATGCCCTGCAGTGCAGCGTAGTCGGGATCATCGTCGTCAAACTCCCGCTCAGGTGCGACGCCGCCCAGCTCCTCAATGGCATTGCGCAGCTCAATGAAGTCCAGATACCCCACGCGATCGTCCTGCGCCACCTTCATCAGGTCGTCCAGGGCGCGCTCGTCGCCCAGCTTGCCCAGATAGCCCGCGAACAGCGCCCGGCGGCTGGGGTTCTCACGGAATAAACGGAGCGCAAGCTGAAAAACCTGCTCGTTGCCGGGGAAATTGCTCAGCACGTCCAGCAGTGCTTCCTTGCCCGCATCGTTGGCATGGGGCAGCTCCTGCAGCATCTGCGGCAGAGCCTCCTTGCCCATGGCGGCAAGGCTTTCCAGGGCGTTGTCCCGCAGCTCGTCCTTGGGCTGACGGTTCAGCTGCCACTGGATGTACAGCATCTTCGGCGCGGTGGATTCCATTTCCCGCAGCAGCCCGATGGCGGTCATCTTGGCCTCCTCGCAGGCTTCTCCATCCTTCAGGATGGCAACCAGCCGCTTTTCGCAGGGACGGCCCACCGTCTGAATCTGATCCATCAGCAGGTCAGGCACCGGCACGCCCTGTCTGCAATATTCCTCCAGCCAGTCCACCAGCACCTTCGCATCCTCAAACTGCGTGAAGTATGCGCCGGGGGTCACGCCGTCCAGCCACTTGGCGGGGGTGTTCAGAAAATTCATGTACACCCGGGGCATGTCGGCTTCCATCGCATCGTAATTCTTGTATTCCTTCCCATGGTTCTGCATCCACTGGGACGTATAGTCTGCAAAATGCTCGTCAAAGTTAATGCACTTCATTGCTGTTGTCTTCTCCTTCCAAGTTCCACTGTACGCCTGTTTCCCGCGCGATCTTGCGCAGCACTCGGCTGATCCGCCGCCGCGACACAGGCAGCTGCTTGCCCAGGCGGAACGCCCGTTCCGCCTGCCCTGTACGCAGCAGATACAGCATTTCCATCGCCTTCACCCATACATAGGAATGCTCGCCCGCAGCCTTCTGCCGATCCTTTTCCGGCAGCCTGCGCCACACCTGCGCCGCCAACTCTGCGATCTCCCGGCTTTTGCCATAGCGCCGGGTCTCCGTCAGCAGCATGAACATGAACGTGCTGCCCAGTGACTTGCGGTTGCCCGTGTCCTCTGCCCTGCATGACGCTTCCGTCAGCCGTCCCCGGGTCAGATAGGCAAAGGGGCCTGTTTCGTCCCAATCCACCAGGTGCATCAGCGCTGCGCTGCGCGTGTATTCCGTCGTGTCCGGGTCCACCATGATGCTGCGCAGCGCCTTACAGGCCGCTTCATCCCGGTTGGTGCAGATGACCTCCAGCGCCAGCCGCTGCATCATCTCGTTGGGCGCGTCGAGCATCCATTTCAGCCAGGGCCGCAGAGGAGCGTCCGGTGCAAGCAACTCTGCCGCGCCCTGCCCCGCCTCCCGCGCCATGACAAGCGCGGTAATGGCCCGCTGCACATCCTCCGCAGGGGGAAAGCCGCCTGCCCTAAAACTCCGCCGCGTCTGCAAGGGCCAGCGGAACAGGCTTGCCGCCCGCACATCGTCTGGGTCGATCCGCAGGATGCGTTCCCATGCCTGATGGGCCAGCTTTCTCTCTCCCAGCAGCCAGCAGGCGTCCGCCAGCGCGTGAAGCAGCAGGATGCTTCCCTCCATGCGCTTCAGGCGTTCCTGCGCGTAATGCTTCATAAACACATAATCCTGCAAACGATCCGCCGTTTGCAGCATGCTGCAATCCTGCTGAAAATCCGCATGGTCAAGCTTGATCTGCCGCAGGAAGCCGCGAGCGGCACGCACTTTGCCCATGCGCTGCAAAATGCAGCACAGCAGCAGACGCGGACGAAGGCTCTCCGCATGCTTCCGCAGCGACCTGCTGCACAGGCGCAGCGCCCGTTCCAAGTCACCCCGATCCGCTTCCAGCGTAGCGCAGAACAGCAGCGCTTCACTTTTATTCGGCGTCAATCTGACGCTTCGCTTCATGCGCCGCCGTCCCAGCGCCAGGTCGCCGTTCGCCATGGCCTGCGCCGCACGTTCTCTCAGCCCCGGCATACGAAAATCCGCATGCCCCTCCTGCTCCATGGACCATTCGGAAAGCAAGTCCCGGGTATCGTCGCTTTCGGGACTTTCACTGTCCTGATGCAGGTCGTGATACAGTGCGTCCGTGGCAACGTCATAGTCGCCCATGGCATAGGCAATTCGGCTCAGCAGCACATACGCGCCCCGGGGAACCTCTGTCTCCGCGCAAAGCTGATAGGCCATCTGCCGCGCAAGGGGCAGGTTGCCCATTTCCAGCATCAGCTCCGCCAGGTCAAAGCGCGTCTGCGGCGTATCCTCCTGGCGCAGCGCCATGTGGAGCAGTTCTGCCGCTTCCACGCGCTGTCCCTGACGGCGCAGCTCCTGCGCGCGTCTTTTCAGCGCCAGCGCAGGCCGTGCAAAGGCAACCACACGTCCCCCAGAGCCTCGAGTTTCTGTCATCCATCCTCCTCCCCCGCAAAGGCCCTTCAGCCGCCTTCGGGGTTCGTTTCCTCCGGGCCACGCCCGGCCTTTGTATGTATGTGCGCGTCCCGCTGCGTATGCCTTGCTGCCCGTCGGGCTTCGCGCCTTTCGTTTCTCAGGGACGGCTTGCCCGGGCCAGCAGTTCCTTCAGTTCCGCGGGGGTAAACTGATAGTGGCTGTGGCAGAAGTGGCAGCTCAGTTCCGCGCCCTGCGGGTCCTCGCTCAACTCTGTCAGTTCCTTGCGGCCCAGGGAAATCAGCGTCTTTTCCATGCGCTCCCGGCTGCACGAGCAGCCCCATGCGATAGGGGTACGATCCAAGATTTTCGGCTCCATGCCCTTGAACCAGCCCGCCATCAGTCCCTCCGGGCTGTCGAAAGTCAGCTCCCGGCTGATGTCTGCGAACATGGGGGTACGCAGCTCCAGCTGGCTCAGCGTTTCCTCGCTGCACCCGGGCAGGGGCTGGATCAGCAGGCCGCCCGCCTTCAGCACCGCGTTGCCGCTGGTCAGCACGCCCAGTGACACCAGCGAGGGCTGCTGTTCGCTGACGGTGAAGTAATTGGCGAAGTCCATCGCCAGCTCGCCGCTGACCAGGTTGATCTGGCCCACATAAGGCTCCCGCAGGCCCAGGTCCTTCACCACGCTCATGCGTCCGTGGTGGCCCACAGCGCCGCCCACGTCCAGCTTGCCATCCTCCCGCAGGGGCAGCTCCACCTGCGGATCGTCCGCATAAGCCTTGACCGTGCCGCCGTGTGCCACTGCCACCAGTGTTCCCATAGGGCCGTCGCCCTTGATGGTCACGGTGACCGACTCCTGCTCCCCCTTCATCATCACGCCCAGCATGGCCGTGCCGGTCATCAGCCGGCCCAGCGCCGCCGCGCACACCGGGGTCGTATTATGAATATCCGCGGCCCTCTGCACCATCTGGGTGCTTTCGCACAGCAGCGCCCGCGCCTCACCGTTCATCAAGGAAATATGCAGCATTTCTTCCATCATAACATTCTCCTTTGGGTGTGATGCGAGGGAGGCTGCTTCTGTGCCAGAAGCACCTCCCTCGCGCTCCCTCCCGAAGACCATAAGGGGGGAGGCTTTCATGCTTGCCTCTCCATACTTGTTAGAAGCATGCTTCAACAAGCGTAAAAATCAATTACTCCATGCTTGCCGGATCCACACGCCGCATCGCTGCGAAGTGCCAGCGCCGTTCACTTTCCCGCGGCGCCTCCAACCGCCCGTCTCCAAACACCATGATCCGATCAAACCCGCTTTGATACAGAAGATCGGACAGATGCTTGATGGTATGGGCCTTCTGCCGCTGCGTCTCATCAATGCGCTTGTAGCTGCCATCCTCCTGCTTGACAAAGAAGCACAGGTGCATGTCCAGCACCCCCGTCTTGTCATTGAAGGAGTTCTGCCAGAAGTAAGTGATCTTGGGCAGATCCTCGCAGATGATCTGGTTGCCCAGCACATCCTTCAGCTTATGGGGCGTGGAAATGTCAAAGAACAGTCCGCCGCCGGGCCGAAGGGCTTTGTACGCGGCGGAGAAAAACTCCAGCACGTCCACGTCATCCAGCAGGTAATTTACGCCGTCGCAGGTCGCCAGCACCGCGTCCATGGGACGGTGCAGCCGAAGCTGCCGCATGTCCTGCTTCACAAAGGGAATCGCCATGCCAGCGCTGCGGGCCTTCTGCGCTGCACGCCACAGCATATCCTGGCTCAAATCCACGCCGGTGACGTGGAAGCCGTGCTTGAACAGGGGCAGCGTCATGTTGCCCGTGCCGCAGGCGCATTCCGCCAGCTTGCCCCCGCGAATGCCGAAGCCCGCCATCATTCTGCAATAGAAATCCGCCCAGGCCTCGTAGTTCACATCCGCCATCAAATCGTCATAAATCTCCGCAAATCCCGTATACATCCGTGTTCCTCGCGTATTTTCAGGGCCTGCCGCATTGTCTGCGGCACCTCCCCGACTATTTTCGGACGCGCACCCGGCGGTGCAGCAGCCCGCCCAGCCGTCCCGTATCCTTGGCGGGCAGTCCTGCCCAGCCATGGAGCTTCAGCGCTTCGGTCAGCCCCAGCTCCTCTGCCAGGGCATACTTGCGCTTTTCCGTCTCTGTCAATCGCCATTCCGCGCTCATGCTTCGCCACCTCCGCTGCTAGGTTGCGTTAGGAGGCGGAAAAATATCCCTTTTACGCTTCGGGGTGCTGCTGCTCCTGGTCTTCCTCGTCCTCACCGTCGTCGTCCGTTTCCTGGCTCAGGCCGCGGTTGACCACAGCGCCCTCGATGTGGCTGTTGATGTACTTATCAAATACCGCGTTGGTATAGCTGGCGGTGATGAAGCGGCTGAGCGCAAAGCCCAGCAGCAGGTAGTACACAAACAGCCCCAGCATGACCCACATAACGTTGAAGAAGAACGCGCACACCAGCGCGATGATCGCAGGAACCATGTGCAGCATCCGCAGGCCGATGGTCTGCGGGAAGCGGCCCACCGCCAGCAGGAAGCCGTTGCGGAACAGCTCCTTCATTTTCAGCTTATAGCTGACCATCAGCGGATAGAAGAAGGACAGCGCCAGCACCCAAATCATGCCCAGCATCGCCGTCAGGATCTGCGGCACCACCATAAAGCCCATCTGCGCCGCCTGCGCGCCATAGAAGTTCCAGCAGACATACACGATGATCGGCATAAAGCCGGTGATGATGGAAATGACCAGCGCCTGCTTCCAGTTATCCTTCACCGCGTCCTTAAAGTCCGACCAGATGAAGGCATGCTCGTCCCGCGCCCAGTTGCGGGTGACATAGCACACGCCCGCCGTGCAGGGGCCGGTAATGGCAATGCAGGGGATCAGCAGCACCAGGGTCGAGGAAATGATCCCCTGCACCGAGGTGCGCCACTCCGCCAGCGCCTCCGCGCTCTGCATCGTTTCGTCCGTCAAGCCGGTCACGATGCTCATGCCGCCCATCAGCAGCACGATCATCGTGGGCAGCCACACGACCATATACATCAGGTTCAGCTGGAACAGCGCGGCAAAGCGAACGCGCAGCATCTCCCAGAAAAGCTCCCAGCGGTTCTTGGGAAGGTCTTCCTTGCGGTAATCGCCTTTACCGCTTTTGCCATAATAAAAGTTGTTCATCAGTTTCCCAAACATAACGGCTTCCTCCTCGTTTGTGGTCGGCTATCCGACATTATAGCATAGATTGCACAAAAAGTGAAATACCCTTTTGAATGAAGCAATTTCTACTTGTCCGCCCTGCCTTCGGCCCGCCGATGCGCGTCCCGCAGCGCTTTCCCATCCCTTTGCTTGTCTGGAAGGTTTGGGAAAAGGGCTTGACAGAAATCATGAACAAGGTGTAACTTTTGGTGGACGCGCCCGGTTTTTCCCCCGAAAGGCCCGAAATCCGCTTGCTGAAAAGAGGAGGCCGCCGCCTGCGGGTCGAATAACACACCGTGCAAAAGGGCGCAATGACCCACCGCCTTTGCAGCGGTCGGAAGCATGATAGGATCATTGGTCATGATAAAAGCCAGAAAGCGAGGAATCCCCATGTCCGAAATGGAAAACGTGACCCCTGAAGCAAGCGCGGAACAAACGCCCGCGCCGAAGCTCGACAAAAACGGCAAGCCCAAGAAATCCATTCAGCGCGAAATTTTTGAGTGGATCGTGACCATCGTTGCAGCGCTGGCGATCGCCTTCGTCATCCGCACCTTCCTGTTCGAGCCTGTGCGCGTGGACGGCGGCTCCATGCTGGAAACGCTGCAAAACGGCGAGGTCATGTTCGTCACCAAATATGATTATCTGGGCAAGGACCCCGAGCGCTTCGATGTGGTCATCTGCCACTATCCCGATCGCGGCGCCACCAACTTTGTCAAGCGCGTGGTCGGACTGCCCGGCGACACTGTGGAGATCAAAGACGGCTACCTCTATGTGAACGGTACTAAGTATGAGGAAACGTACATTGAGCATCGTCCACTGACGGATTTCCCCGCCACCGAGGTTCCCGAGGGCTGCTACTTCGTCATGGGCGATAACCGCTCCAACTCCCACGACAGCCGCGCCTACGACGTCGGCCCCCTGACCCGCAGCCAGATCCTGGGTCATGTGCGGCAGGTCATCTTCCCCTTCAGCGCCTGGCGGGCGGTGGAGTGATCGCAGCTTTGTGTCTTGCAGACAGGGCTTCTGAAATTTTTTCGGAAGCCCTGTTTTTTCGTAATAATAAAGCAGACGGAGCATGCAGCGGGGGAGTTTATCCTCCACCACCCGACTTTCATTGGGCGGTCCCCCTCCTTCTGCTGAAGGAGGCAAGTCATGTGCCCTGATGTGGCGTATGGGAGAATGCAGCTTGTGAGCATACCCCCCTGCCGCCCTCTGCGGAGGGAGGCTTTTGGCGAACAGACATAACCCCTCAGTCCCTGCGGGACAGCTCCCCTTTCAGGGGAGCCTTTTGGTGCGGGGGTAGCTTTACTGCCACCATGCTGCGCAACGGTGTTTTCAGCACAAGTAACTTTTTGTGGCTTGCGCCTGTCCTAAGCGACAAGGCGTTTCGGCGGCTGTATAGGGTCAGCCGACGGAATGCCATGGAGCGGAACCGAAGGCGGCTCGGGTTGTGTCCCCCCGGGAAGGCTCCGATCCTATCGATGGCTGGGAGCCGTCCTGGGGTCCGGGGGTCAGCCTTCGTTACATGGAAATTTTGGCTGGCCCCCGGGCGGCTTTGCCTACTTTGCCCCGAGTGCAAAGTGGATCGTCCGTCCGCAGACGGACGAAATGCTCTCCAGCAACAGATTCCAGCGCGGTGGTGTGCCACCAAATCTGCATACCCCCAGCCACCACTTCCTCCCCACCTTCGCAACAAACAGTTGCTTGCCTTTCCCCCACCCCTCTGCTATGCTGTCCTCATCCCCCACAGAAAGGAGTCCTCCCCCATGACCATTGGCGAAACCCTGCGTCATCTTCGCACCCAATCCGCCCTTACCCAGGACGAGCTTGCCGAAAAGCTCTTTGTGACCCGCCAGGCTGTTTCCCGCTGGGAAAACGATGAAACCGTTCCCAATGTAGAAACGCTCAAACAGCTTTCCATGCTGTACAACGTCTCCATCAACACGCTGCTCGGCTCCCCACGCACACTGGTCTGCCAGTGCTGCGGCATGCCGCTGACCGAGGACAGCACCATCAGCCGTGAACCAGACGGCTCCTTCAATGAGGACTACTGCACCTGGTGCTACCATGACGGCGCCTTCGCTTACCCCACGCTGGACAGTCTGGTGGACTATCTGGTCAGCCATTTCCCCATTGCCTCCCGCGAGGACTGTGCGGCAAGGCTGCGCCTGCTGAACCACTGGAAGTAAATTTTCCCCTAAAATGCAAGAAAGGAGCTGTCGCCTGACAGTTCCCTTTTTTAGATGAATACCATAGCCTCACCCGTTGGCCTGCGGCTCCTCGGGCAGCGTGTCAATGTCCGCACCCAGGCTTTGCAGCATGCCCGGCAAGTCCTCATAGCCCCGGGCAATGGTGCCGCCGGGATCGGACAGCAGCGTCTCCCCCTGCGCCAGCATGCCCGCCAGCATCAGGGCCGCACCGCCGCGCAGATCAGTGCTGGTCACCGCCGCCCCTTGCAGCGGATGTCCGCCCTCCACCAGCGCAATGCGATCCTCAATACGTATCTGCGCCCCCAGCCGCGCCAGCTCCCGCGCGTGCATGAAGCGATTTTCAAAGATGGTCTCGCAGAACACCGACGCGCCCCGGCTGCACAGGGCCAGCGCCATCATGGGCGCCTGCATGTCCGTCGGAAAGCCAGGATAGGCCAGCGTCCGCACCTGAATGGGTTCCCGGGCGCGGCCCATCATGCGAAGCCCCGCCTGGCTTTCGCGAAAATCCACCCCCGCTTCCCGCAGCTTGTACAGCACCGCCCGCATATGTTCCGGGCGAACGCCGCGCAAAAACACGCTGCCCTGCGTCATGCCCGCTGCGCAGCAAAGCGTCCCCGCTTCAATGCGATCCGGGATCGGGCGATAGGTGCAGCCGTGCAACTCCCGCACCCCTTCGATCAGCAGCGTTCCTGTGCCGCTTCCGCGTATCTTTGCTCCCATGCGCATCAGCAGCCCACATAGATCAACGATTTCCGGTTCCTTGGCAGCATTCTCAACACGGGTGCTGCCCTCTGCCAGCACCGCCGCCAGCAAAATGTTCTCCGTTGCCCCTACGCTGGGGAAGTCCAGATAAACGCTGCCGCCGTGCAGCTTGCCCTGCAGCGTCACCGAACCCGGGGTCAGCGTTGCTTCCGCGCCCAGGGCCTGCATGCCCTTCAGGTGCAAATCGATGGGCCGCTGACCAATGGCGCATCCGCCCGGCAGCGCCACCCGTGCATAACCCGTCCGTGCCAGCAACGGCCCCATCACCAGCACGGACGCGCGCATGCGGCTAAGCAGGTCCTCCTCCATGGGCGACATGGGGTCAGGTGCACACAGGGTGCAGGTATCCCCATCCCAGCCCACCTCCGCGCCGCAGTCTGACAGGATCGCGCACAGCACGTCCACATCCGTCAAGTGCGGCACGCCCTCAATGCACAGCGGCTCCCGGGTCAGCAGGCCTGCACAAAGGATCGGCAGCACCGCGTTTTTCGCCGTATGCACTGCCACCTCGCCCCGCAGCCGCTCCGTATGACGTATCCGATAAACAGCCATCCCGCACCTCCTGCGCTCAGTATGCACGAAAGATGCAGGGAATATACGGGAAACCCGGCGGAAAGGAAGCAATCAGCCGCATTTCGCAGCTTCATCACAATTTCTTCAGGTAAAAATGATCCATGGTGCTGTGGAGAACCGTCGCCGGCCTTTCAATCTCATGAAAGCCTAATTTCTCATAAAGCTTCATGGCGGCCTTGAGATTGCTGTGTGTTTCCAAATACAGCTGCTGATAGCCGACTGCCTTGGCCCATGCCTCCGCTGTCTGCATCAGCTCCCTGCCATAGCCCTTGCCCTTTGTAGCGTCATCCAAATAAAGCTTCTGAATTTCCGCGCAGTCAGAGAATCCCGTAAATGCCGCCACGCCAACGCCACCCACCACTTGATCTTCTTCGTCCAGCGCCACAAAGTACACGCGCTTTTCCGTATCCGCCTGGTAATAGGCGCTCATATGATCGAGCTGCGGGTCATAATATGCCGTTCCCGGAATATTCAAATACAGCTTTTCCAAATTCTTCCGAATGATGCTTGCAACTGCCGCATCGTCCTCTGCTTCGATTTTTCTGTATTTCAACATCTTTAAGCCTCCTGTACGATGCTGTTTGTTATACGCATTTCCACGACCATCCAGTCACCCTCCTGCACCAAGCCTGTTTCAAGGAATCCGACCTTACGGTAGCACTGACGCGCCGCTTCATTGCCTTCCACAACACCAATCGTTACCACCTCAGCCTGCAAAAGCTCAAAAGCATAGCGCAGCCCCAGCCGAAGCATTTGCTGCCCATAGCCCTTCCCCCGAAGCGTATCGTCCACAATCACCCAGCCAAAGCGCATCTGCCGATGGTCGCCGCCCGTGTATCGCATAATCAAATGACCCACCACACGTTCATCTTCATTCACAGCGACCCAGGGATAAAAATTGTCCGGCTCAGCGCAGTCTCCATTGTCTCCGATATACTTGTTGTCGATGCTTGCCGGGGTGATCGAATAGCTGCCAAACCGCTCGCCGCCCCAATTGCAAAAGACGGTTTCATTCTTGATCCACGCCGCAATGGTTTCCGCATCGCAGCTTTTGTAGGGTCTTAACCTCAGCATGTGCAGGCTTCCTTCTTCAAAGCAAGCGGAATGTATCGGCCTTATGGCAGCACCCTCCATGGTTCTCTACAAGAACAGCCGCAGCAGTATCAAAGCTGCTGCGGCTGTCAACGGGTTCATGCACGGATGGCAGCGCCCTTTTACTCCACATAGTGAATACGGCTTTCCTCAAACCGATCCTGCTGCGCACGGCTTTCCGCCGGGTAGCCCACGGGGAACAGCGCAAAGGCATGCAACCCTGCGGGCATGTGCAGCAGTTCCTCCACATGCTTCATACGATCCTCCAGCGGCGCGATGCCGATCCACACGCCGCCCAGGCCCAGAGAATCCGCTTCCAGCCACAGGTTTTCCAAGGCGATGCTCAGGTCGATCTGCCCAAACATGGGCGCACGAACATCCTCGCGATACGCCGGGACGATGACCACAGGCGCGCCTGCGGCACAGCCGGCAAAGCGCGTCGCCTTGGACAGTGCATTGATCATTTCCTTGTTTGTCACCACATAAAACTCCCAGGGCTGCTGATTGGTGGCTGAGGGAGCCGCCATGGCAGCACGTAACAGCTGGGTGATCTTTTCTTTTTCCACGGGCTTGTCCTGATATTTCCGCACACTAATGCGGTGAAAGATCTCGTTCATAATGCGTATCTCCTTTCCTTAGCGCAGGATGCACTGTAAATATAGCATACGCTTTCCGCGCATGTCAAATGCAGTTCATGACGCGCAGACTGTATTTCATGCATCCGCGCGGCTGACGGCGATCTTGCCGTCTTCCATGCGAAGCTGTACCGTATCGCCCAGCGCAATGGTGCCTGCAATCAGCTCCTCGCTGAGGGTATCCTCCACCAGCCGCTGGATTACCCGGCGCAGAGGCCGTGCGCCAAACTTTGCGTCAAAACCCTCCTGTGCCAGATAGGCCACCACCTCATCGTCATAGCGCAGGCGAATATTCCGCTCCTCCAGCCGCTTTTCCAGCTGCTTCAGGAACAGGCGGGCGATCTTCTGAATGTCCGCCTCCTCCAGCGGATGGAACACGATCAGCTCATCCACACGGTTGATGAACTCGGGGCGGAAAAGCTCCTTGACCTCCTTCATCACCATGTCCTTCATGGTCTCATAGCTTCGTGCGTCCGTCATGGCTCTGGAGCCAAAGCCCAGGGAGCGCTTCGACTCAATGTTGTGCGCCCCCGCATTGCTGGTCATGACGATGATAGTATTTTTGAAGCTGACCACCCGACCTGTGTTGTCCGTCAGCCGTCCATCCTCCAGAATTTGCAGCAGAATGTTGAACACATCGGGGTGCGCCTTTTCCACCTCGTCCAGCAGCACCACGCTGTAGGGCTTGCGGCGCACCGCCTCCGTCAGCTGACCGCCCTCCTCATAGCCCACATAGCCGGGCGGGGAGCCAACCAACCGGGAGGTGGTATGCTTCTCCATGTATTCGCTCATGTCAATGCGGATCACGCTGTCCTCATCGCCAAACATGGCTTCACCCAGCGCACGGCACAGCTCGGTTTTGCCCACGCCCGTGGGGCCAAGGAAAATAAAGGAGCCGATGGGCCGCTTGGGATCCTTCAGGCCTGCCCGCGCCCGGCGGATGGCCCGGCTGACCGCGCTGACGGCCTCCTCCTGACCAATGACCCGCTGATGCAGCACGTCCTCCAAATGCAGCAGCCGCTCCGCTTCGCTCTCAGTCATTTTCTCTACGGGAATGCCCGTCCAGCTTGCCACGATCTGCGCGATGTCCTCCTCGGTCACTACGTCCTTGGCGGCGTTCTTCTGGCTTTCCCAGACGGCGCGCTTTTCGCTGATCTCCTTTTGCAGGGCGCGTTCCTGATCGCGCAAGCCCGCCGCCTTTTCGTAATCCTGATGCGCGATGGCTTCCCGCTTTTCGATCTGCACGGCTTCCAGGCGCTGCTCTTGTTCCTTTACATCCGGCGGTGCAGTGAAGGACTGAATACGCACCCGGCTGGCTGCCTCGTCCATCAGGTCCACCGCCTTGTCCGGCAGAAAGCGATCCGCGATGTATCGATCTGAAAGCGTCACGGCGGCATGCAGCGCCTCGTCTGTGATGCGCACCTTATGATGGGCTTCGTAGCGATCCCGCAGGCCCTTCAAAATTTCAAAAGCTTCCTCCTGGGTCGGCTCGCCCACCACCACCGGCTGGAAGCGGCGCTCCAGGGCCGCGTCCTTTTCGATGTTCTTGCGGTATTCGTCCAGCGTTGTTGCACCGACGCACTGCAATTCGCCCCGGGCCAGCGCAGGCTTCAAAATGTTGGCGGCGTCCATGCTGCCCTCGGCCTTGCCTGCGCCCACCAGATTGTGAATCTCGTCAATGAACAGGATGATATTGCCCGCCTTGCGAATCTCCTCCATCACGTTCTTCAGCCGTTCCTCAAACTCGCCGCGATACTTGCTGCCCGCGATGAGCGCGCCCATGTCCAGCGACAGCACGCGCTTATCCCGCAGCAGCTCGGGAATATTGCCCTGTGCGATGCGCTGGGCCAGCCCCTCGGCGACGGCGCTCTTGCCCACGCCGGGTTCGCCGATCAGCACGGGGTTATTCTTGGTGCGCCTGGACAAAATCTGAATAATGCGCTGGATTTCCTTATCCCGCCCAATGACAGGATCCAACTCGTTTTGCTGGGCGGCCTGGGTCAGATCCCGGCAATACTGACTGAGGGTGGGCGTATCCTGCTTGCCCTTCTGGCTTGCAGCGCCGCCGCGTTCCGGCTCACCGCCGCCCATACTGCCGTAGGGTTGGTTGCGCAGCTGGATCAGCAGTTCTTCCCGGGCCTTATCAAAGTCCACACCCAGCTGCCGCAGGACGTTGGCGGCAACGCCGTCCCCTTCCCGCAGGATCGCCAGCCAGAAATGCTCCACGCTGACGTAGCTCTGGCCCAGTCGGCGGGATTCCATAATGCTCTGCTCCAGCAGCTTTTTTGCGCGGGGGGTCAAGTCAAACAGCGGCGGCGTTCCAACGGACACCACCCGATCGCCGTCGCCCACGCTGAGCAACTCCCGCACACGTTCATAGCTCACCTTGGTGCCGATGGCAGCTGGAAGCCTGTCCGTTTCCTTCAGCAGCCCCAGCAGCAGATGCTCCGTTCCCACATAGGGCTGACGAAGCTCCGCCGCCTCCCGCTGCGCCGCCGAAAGCGCCCGCTGCGCCCTTTCCGTAAATCGTCCAAAAAACGCCATAGATAACCTCCTTGGGGATGGGGTACAGCGAGGGAGACCGCTTCTATGTCCGAAGCGCCTCCCGCGCGCTCCCTCCCGAAGACCAATGAAATTTATATGCAGCTGTACGCTTCGATGCTGGTAACGGCATATCGAAGCATTTGCAAGGGGAAAACAACCGCCGAGCTTCGCGGCTGTATGAAGCTTCGGCACGGAGAATATCCCCAGTCAGCCTGACGGCTGACAACTCCCTCTGCGGAGTGAGACTTTGGGGCGATGGTCCCCCATCACAGGGGTACACCCTATCACATATCCCCTGTGTACGGGACTTCACCTTGCCTTCTTCCGCAGAAGGAGGGGAACCGCCCGCCAGAGGCGGGTGGTGGAAGATATACCCTCAGCTGTGCCTTCCCCTGCCTTCACTGTTTCTTACTTCAGCATCTCCCTGCACCGTCTTGCCCGGGCTTCATTCAGCGCCGCGCCTTCCAACGCAGCCTCCTCCCAGGCGCACAGGTGCGCATCCTGACATTCGATCAGCAGCGCGTCCACCCGTTCCAGCGGCAAATCAAGCTGCTTCATCGCAACGCCCAGACGCAAGCCGGACCACAGCCTGTAGAACTCGTTCATGGGCATCATCCGCGCATTCGTCAGCGTACCCCAGGCGCGGTACACCGTATCCTCCAAATTGATACGGCTCCCCGCCAGCGCTTTATCCCGCAGGGCGCGTTCCATGTCCGTCAGCTGATGGCCCACCGCCGTTACGGCGCTGATCAGCTCCTGCTCTGTGCGGCCCAGCGTCACCTGATTTGACACCTGATACAGGTTGCCCAGCGCTTCCGCACCTTCGCCATACACGCCGCGCATGGTCAGTCCCACCTTCGCCACGATCTGCCCTACGTTACCCATTTGCTTGCACAGGGTCAGCATGGGCAGGTGCATCAGCAGGCTGGCCCGCATGCCTGTGCCGGTATTGGTGGGGCAGGCAGTCAGATAGCCAAGCTGCTCGTCAAAGGCGAAGGTCACATGGCGGGAAAGCTGATCCTCGGCACAGAAGCATTTTTCCGCAGCTCCCGGCAGATCCAGTCCATCGCTCACGGCTTGAATGCGCAGGTGATCCTCCTCGTTCATCATGATGGACAGCATTTCCGGCTCCCGCAGCAGTACCGCTGCCGTTGCCGCATGATCCATCAAGTCGCGGCTGATGTGATGGCTCTCCACCAGGCTTTGCTGCTCGATGGGAGTCAATTCCCGCAGGCGCACCAGGTCGCCCTGAGGCTGTCCATCCTCCAGGCTCAGGGCCTGCACTGTCCGCGCCACGCACATGGCTGCGGCTTCAGGCTTTTCGCCCAGGTCAAAGGGCAGGTCTTCATAGTTTCGCGCCAGCCGTACACGAGAGGACAGCACAACATCCTGTTCGTTCATGCCTTTTCCTCCCCGCTGACGGACAGTGCGCGAATCTGATCCCGCAGCTTTGCCGCCGTTTCAAAGTCCTCCAGCGCCACAGCCTGCTCCATTTGCCGCTGCAATTGCTCCGTAGCGGAGCGCTTGCGCTGCTCCTCCGCCGTGGACAGGGGCTGACGGCCCGCATGCTGCACCCGTCCGTGGATCTGCAGCAGCATGGGCTGCAATTGCTCCCGGAACGCCTCATAGCACTTGGGGCAGCCCAGATGCCCCGTGCGGGTAAACTCGCTCAGGGTCATGTGGCACCGTGGACACACCACGTCCTTTTCCGCATGCTCAGGGGCAGTATCCCCCGTAATGGCGGATAGTATTGTAGAAAGCAGGCTCTTTATATTGCCGCTGGCGATGTCCATGTTCATTTTCGCCATGCAGTCCCCGCACAGATGGCGGGTGGTGACCTCGCCGCCCACCATCACCGAGATGGTGTACGAGGCTTCCTTCTGTTTGCATTCTTCGCAAAGCATGGGCATTACTCCTTCCTGGGGGGAATCGCTGCCGATTCCCTATAATCTATGGCAGCGGGCAGCGCTCTGCGCTCCGGCGCACGGTTCTGCCGTGCCACGGCGATCAGCATGCTTTTCAGCGTTCTGGCCCGCACCGCGTCCTTCAGCGTATCCGGGATGGGAATGGCGACCGCCATGCCCGAGGTTGCTGCGCGCATGATGTCGCCCTCCTGCTCGGTAATGACCTTCTGCGCCACCAGCTGCGCGATCAAATGTGCAGCCTCCACTTCGCTGATGCTGTCGCCGATGCGCTGCTGAATGAGGTACAGCAGATGCTGCCCCGGGGCCTGCACCACACGCACAATGCGGATGTATCCCCCGCCGCCCCGACGGCTTTCGATGACGTAGCCATGATCCGGAGTGAACCGCGTCGCCAACACATAATTGATCTGCGACGGCGCACAGCCGAAATATTCCGCCAATTCGTTCCGCTTCAGCTCGACCTCCGTCTCATCCTGAGACAGAAGCTCTTTAATGAAGCTTTCGATGGTATCGCTTAATCGCATGGAAATCCCCTCGTTTCTTCCAGTCAAAGACTGACTATCTTTGACTTTTGCCAGTATAGCATACTTTTTGAGGGAATGCAAGCACCGGCAAATGCAGGATTGATGAAGCCCTGCCTACTAAGAAATGCTTCCATCACATTACTTCACGCAGCGTACCAAAAGCCTCCCTCAGGGGCGGCAGGAGGGTATGCTTACAAGCTGCATCCTCCCATCCCTGCATCAAGGCCCCTCTCTTGCCTCCTTCTGCGGAAGGAGGACAGCCGCCCTCGTGGGCGGCAGGAGGATATGCTCACAAGCTGCATCCTCCCGTCACCCCCACCTACGTCCATTTCCCCCTCCATCGGCGTTTTTTTCCAACCGTCGTTTTTTTGCGATATGCTTGCCTTTTCCGCCTGTTTCCTCTACAATGAAATGCACGATAAGGGAGGAAATTCATATGAAGCATCCATCTTTCCAGGCAAAGCGGAAGGTTCCGCTGAAGCTGCGTCTTTTTTTGCAGTTTTACGCTTTTTTGCTGTTACCCGTGACCATCATCGGCTTTGGCGGCATGCAGTGGGCCTCCAACGCCGTGCTGACCAATGCAAAGACAGCATATGCCTCCGTGATGCAGAATCTTGGAAGCCGTATTGAGGAATACACCAACGATCTGGACGACATCACCACCATCTTTATGAAGACCTCCCTGCTGGAGCGTCTGGCCTACATGCGGGGCGACAGCATCGACTACAGCCGCATCAGCGCTTCCGATCTGCGCAATTTCAGTCAGGAGCTGATTTTCCAGGCTGCGTCCAATCGGCTTTACGATGATGTGATTTTGCTGTTCCCGAAGAAGAACAGCATCATCTCCACCATGGGCACCTGGCAGCTGGACTGGTTTTTGCAGGATGAATTCCGCCCCCTCAACCACACGACCGAGGAGGTACTTTCCTATATCGACACAAACATCGCCGTCCCTAATTTGCAGGTGGTGACCTATGGCGCCCCCCGGGAAGGCACGGCCTTTTTCCGCCGCGCCATCACCTCCGCCTCCGATCAAACGCTGATGAGTGTCATCTACTTCGTCAAAAATCAAACCTGGGACAACTATCTCAGCGATCTGGTGCTTTATGACGGCACCTGCGCGGGGCTGTTCATGGCAAACAATACCCCCGTGCGCACGCTATGCGGGCCATCCGCTACGGCAACAGACCAAAGTTTACTGTTGCAGCCCTTTGCAGACAGCACTGTGCGTGGCAGCGTGACCTATGAGGCCATGACCTGGGAATCAGACGATGGTCTGTTCTCGCTTCGTGCGCTTGTTCCCCGCAACGCCATTTATGACGGCGTACACCGTGTCAAGGTCTTTATCTATGCCATGATGGCGCTGGTCGCCGTGCTGGGTGCGGCCCTGAGCTGGGGACTGGCCCGTCAGAATTTCAAGCCCTTTGAAAGCCTGTTCCACGTCTTTGGCGCGTTTTTCAAAATGGACGAATCTCCCAGCAGCAGCGACATGGTGGCGGTAGAAAAGCAGCTGCTGGACGTGCTGAATGAGCAGCGCTCCCTGAAGCAAAGCGTCCGGGAGAACCGCGAGCTTTTGCAGTATGCAGCGCTTTCTCACCTGCTGGACGGTGACGGCCCTTATCTGGCCCTGGCGCATCAATCGCCCTTGACGGTGCTGGGGATCCGCATGCCCTATGCCAGCTTCCGGGTGCTGTGCGCCTATGGCGTAACGGACGAAGATCGGCTGCGTGCCACGGTGCAGGCCCTTCGCGGCAACGACGCCATGCTGTGCTATCCTCTTGCACGGCAGGGGCTAACGTTCCTCATCGTCAACTATCAGAGTGAAGACATCCTGCAGCAGCTTCTGACCGCCGTTGCACCCCTTTGCGTGGCGCTGACGGTCTCCGCGGCCTGCGATCATCCCTCCGGACTGCCTGGCGCGTATCAGGAGGCCGTAGCGACACTGCACAACCGCCCCCTGAGCGACCAGCAGAACGTGTTCTATTATGAAGAAACCATTCCCGCCGAGACTGTGCGCTACAGTGCAGAGGAGGAGCATCGCCTGCTGGGAACCATCCGCGCGGGGGACGAAACCGAGTGCATGCGCATTCTTGACGAAGTGCTTGCCCACAACCGCACCGTCGCCATGCTGTCCAAGCTTGTAACCGCCATTGAGCTGACGGTCTACAAGGCGGACAACGTGCAGGGTGATCTCGCTGCCATGCTGCGCGGCTGCACCGCACCCGAAAGCCTTTCCGGGCAGGAGCAGGTGGATTACATCCGGCAGATCATTTCCTCTGCCGCGGGTTATTACCGTGCCAGTGCCGTGACCACCAAATCCGCGCTGACGGAAAAGCTGACACTGTTCATTGACGAGAACCTTTGCAACGAGCAGCTCAGCCTGTCCATGACTGCCCAGCACTTCTCCCTGAGCAACGCCTACCTCAGCCGCTATTTCAAGGAGCATTTCGGCGTGGGGTATCTGGAATATGTCAACCGCAAGCGCGTGATCCTTGCCAGCGAGCTGCTGCACAAGGGCTGCTCCGTTCACGACGCGGCCCTGCAATGCGGCTTCAGCAACGATGCTTCCCTGCGGCGCGTGTTCAAGCGCTATGAGGGCATGGTTCCCTCTGCTGTTGCGCTGAAGGCTGCGGAAGAACAAGAAAACGACGCTGTGCAAGTCTAAAACGGTTGTAAAACAGCCATTTTGTCAATAGATGACGGTCGATGTCATCTTTTGCACCTTGTTTACAGGGCAAAAATCGGCTATAGTGATGCCCAGAAGGAGAGCTGCCGGGCGGTGCACAGTCCGGTCCTTTCCAGAAAACGTTCCTCGCCGTTTTGAATCGAGGAGAGCAAATCCACATTTTCCGAAAGGATGGTTGATCCCATGAAGAAGATCGCCGCACTGTTGACAAGCGTCGCGATGCTGTTCAGCGCCAGCGCGTTTGCCGCCGAGGACTACACCCTGCCCATCGGCAACTACGACACCGATACCCTGACCATTGGCTGCCGCGACAACTATTATGCCGCCGCCAGTTACGCCGAGCCGCTGGAGGTGCTGGAGTGGATCGAGCAGCGCACCGGCATTCAGGTGAATTGGGAAGTTACCGTTCCCAGCCAGTTCGATGAAGTCATGCGCGTCCGTCTCGCTGCTGGCGTGGACCTGCCCGACATCGTTGAGATCCCCAAATCCTACGGCAACACCGGCGAAGTGTACAAGCTGGCCATGCAGGGTACGCTGATCCCCATTGATGACCTGATCCGCGAGTATGCCCCCAACATCGCCAAGCTGATTTGGGAAGACATGCCCGAGCTGGGCGAGACCTACACCGCCCCCGATGGTCACATCTACCACATTTCACAGGTGTTTGAAGGCACCAACAAGGTTGCCAGCAAGGGCCTGCTGCTGCGCACCGACTGGCTGAAGACCCTGGGTCTGGAAGTGCCCACCACGGCGGATGATTGGTACACCGTGCTGAAGTCCTTTAAGGAAGGCGACCCCAACGGCAACGGCCTGGCGGATGAAATCCCGCTGAGCGCGTTCGGCAAGAATCCCCTGGCCGAGTATGGCTATCTGGCCACCGCGTTCGGCCTGGCTGCTCCCGCTACCCGCGTCATTGATGACAACGGCACCGCCGTCTGCCAGTATGACCTACCCGCCTTCAAGGATTTCCTGGCTTTCCTGAACAAGCTGTACAGCGAAGGCCTGATGGATGCGCAATACACCACCGGCGACGAATCCAAGATGAACGCTCTGTGCTCCAAGGACATCATCGGCTGCTCTGCCCACTACGCTGACCTGGCGGAGCTGTGGGAAGGCACTGCCAAGCAGGCCGGCAACCCCAACAGCGCCGGCGCGGAATACCACATGGTTCCCTCTCCCCTGCCCAACGATGGCTCTGATCCCCGCCTGATTGGCCGTACCCTGACCGGCTTCTGCTACGGCATCACCAAGGATTGCAAGGATCCCGTGAAGGCCATCAAGTGGCTGGATTACATCTACGCCAATCCCGAAGGCCGTGACGTGATGCTGTTCGGTCTGGAAGGCCTGACCTACACCCTGAACGAAGACGGCACCAAGTCCTGGACCGACTATGTGGGCAACAACCCCGATGGCCTGAACGTTGCCTCCGCGCTGCGTTCTCTGGGCGCGTTCCCGGCACAGTTCTCCAACCGCACCGTGGAATTTGGCAAGATGCTCTACAGCCAGCGCGCTGCGGATGAAAGCGCCGCGGTTGCCGATTACACCATCTCTCCCTTCCCCACCATCATGGGTCTGGAAGACGAGCTGGATCAGATCTCCTCGCTGCTGGCGGACATCGAAACCTACGAGCAGGAAATGATTCAGAAGTTCATCAATGGCCAGGAGTCCCTGGATAACTTCGACAACTTCCGTGCGACCGTGAAGGCCATGGGCGGCGATGAGCTACTGGCGATCTATCAGCAGCAGCTGGATCGTTACTACAAGAAGTAATCTTTCCAAATTATCCCAGTGCAAAAAGCAGGGGGCGGAGTGTGGGAAGCTGCGTTCCGCCCCCTTTGTTTACCCATTTTCAATGCTGAGGAGGCTTCACCATGTCGCAATGCACGGTACCTGCGGCTCCAAAGCCCAAAAAGCAGGGCTTTTTCAAGAAGCTGGGCGCATCCAAGTATCTGGTGCTTCTGATGCTCCCCGGACTGATCTATTACCTTGTTTTCCACTACCTGCCCATGTACGGCATTGTCATCGCCTTCACCAATTACAAGGGCGGCGCCCTGCCGGGTTCCTCCTTTGTCGGCTTCAAGTGGTTCACCGAGTTCTTCAACTCCTTCTATTTCGGACGGCTGTTGGGCAACACGCTGATTCTCAGCCTGTATAACCTGATTTTCTCCTTCCCCATCCCCATCATTTTTGCCCTGGCGCTAAACGAGATGCGCTGCCGCCCCTTCAAGCGTGTGGTGCAAACCGTTTCCTACCTGCCGCACTTCATCTCCGTGGTGGTCATCGTGGGCATGCTGCGCACCATGCTCTCCCCCACCGATGGCGTTATCAACAACCTGATCCGCGCCAACGGCGGCAATGCCATCAACTTCTTCGGCAACTCGCAGTACTTCCGGCCCCTGTATATCGGCTCCGGCGTATGGCAGACCTTCGGCTGGAACTCCATCATTTATCTGGCAGCCCTGACCAACGCCGACCCCTCGCTGTACGAAGCGGCGCGCATTGACGGCGCAAACCGCTGGCAGCAGCTGCTCCACGTCTCCATTCCCTGCATCCTGCCCACCATGATTATTCTGCTGATCATGCAGCTGGGACGCACCATGAGCGTGGGCTATGAAAAGATCATTCTGATGTACGAGCCTGCCACCTACGAGGTTGCGGACGTCATCTCCACATACGTTTACCGCCGCGGCATTGTGAACGGCCAGTACAGCTTCGCAACGGCCATTGGCCTGTTCAACTCCGTCATCAACATGGTGCTGCTGATCGCCGTGAACACGGTAAGCCGCCGCATCAGTGAAGTCAGCCTGTGGTAAGGAGGGAACGAAGCATGAGCCTGCATCGCAAAAACGCCATCCGCAAAACGCCGGGAAGCATCGCGGCGGATGTGCTGATCTATTTCATTGGCGTACTCGCCATTCTGGTAACGATTATTCCCTTCTTTCATGTTATCGCCATGTCCCTGAGCGACCCAAACCTGGTCGCCAAGCAGGAGATTTTCCTCTGGCCCAAGGGCATCAACGTTGCCGCCTATAGCATGGTCATGGAAAATCAGCTTTTCTGGACCACCTATGGCAACACCCTGTGGATTGTGTTCTTCGGCACGCTGACCAACATTCTGCTGACCGTAACGCTGGCCTATCCCCTGTCCCGGGTCAACTTCTTCATGCGTCGCCCGGTGATGAAGCTGGTCACCTTCACCATGTTCTTCTCCGGCGGCATGATCCCGCTGTTCATTCTGGTCAATCAGCTGGGCCTGTACAACAGCCGCTGGGCCGTCATTCTGCCCTATGCGATTTCCACCTATAACCTGATCGTCTGCCGCACCTTCTTCGAGGGCATCCCGGAAAGCTTGGTGGAGTCCGCCAAGCTGGACGGCGCAACGGACATCCGCGTGCTGTGGTCCATCATCATGCCCCTCTCGAAGCCCATTCTGGCAGTGCTGGTGCTGTTTTACGCCGTAGGCCACTGGAACAGCTATTTCCCCGCCATGCTGTACATCTCCAAACCCACGCTTCAGCCCGTGCAGGTCTATTTGATGCGCGTGCTGATTCAGGACAGCGAAGCGCTGGCAGGCGAAGGCTCTGCGGGCTTCTCCCGTGCGCTGATCGTGGAGCAGCTGAAGTACGCGGTCATCATTGTGACGGTGCTGCCCATCGCCATTCTGTATCCTTTCCTGCAAAAGTACTTTGTGCAAGGCGTCATGATCGGCGCAGTAAAGGGGTAAGCCATGAAGACGAAGTTCCTGATTTTCACCGACCTGCATGTGGACATTATGCACGACACCGTGGCCCGGATGGAGATCATCACCCGGGCCGCCAAGGAAGCCGATGTAGATTTCATTCTGCATTTGGGCGACATCATGTATCCCGAGCAGGCCTATGTGCAGCAGTATGCGCCCCAGTGCATGGCGGAGCGCGAGGGCGCCTGGTTCCTGTGTGACCGCGACGATGAAAAGACGGTCATTCGGGAGCTGCTGGCGGAGACGGGCAAGAAGGTCTATGGTGTGCTGGGCAACCACGACATGGACTCCTGCGACAAGGCCACGGCCTGCCGCTACTGGGGCATGCCCGCTCCCTACTATGCCTTTGTGGAGGGAGGTGTTCGCTTCCTGGTGCTGGACGCCAACTACATCCGTACCCCCGAGGGCGATGTAGACTTCTACTGCAACAATTACAAGGCCTACAAGCGGGTGCAGACCTCCTATCTGCCCCCGGAGCAGCTGCAATGGCTGGAGCAGGAGATCATGGCTTCCGCAGAGCCTTGCGTGCTGCTGAGCCACGCTTCCCTGGCGGATGAAATTCTGAACATCAACAACATGCAGGAGGTCTGGGCCATTCTGGACCGGGTCAATCAGGATAAGCGGCGGGTATTTCTGGGCATCAACGGTCACAGCCACATTGATGGTCTGACGGTGCGCCGCCACATCCCCTTCCTGAACATCAACAGTGCGTCGAACATTTGGATCGGTCGGCAGTATGCCACGCTGCGCTACAGCAAGACCATCATGGAGCATTACCCGCATCTGAAGGGCTGCGCTCCCTATTACGATCCGCTGTACACCATCATGACCATTGAGGATGACAAGATCGAAATGACCGGCTGCAAGAGTTCCTTTGTAGGCAAGGCTCCCTACGAGCTAGGCTTCCCGGAATCGGCCTCCTATTTTGATCCCAGTCCCTGCATCCGCGCACGGCGAATTCCTACGGCGGCGCTGCCGGAGGAAGGAAAGGTTTTGGACAAGTATTTCATTTAAGGCAACACCGCACAAATGAGTTGGTGCGGTGGCAAATGAATTTTTTGTCAGATGCAATTGCAGATTTCGCAGG